>NZ_JBEZNW010000018.1:0-147201 GCF_040653355.1 Streptomyces sp. NPDC047971
GGGGGCCGCCCCCCCCCGGGTTTGGGCGGGGGGGGGCGCCGCTCCCCCCCCCCCCCCACCCTCCACCGGTCCGTGCGCTACGCGAGCCTGACCACGGCCCGGGACATGCCGAGGACCTTCTGACCCGCGGACATCGCGGTCAGGTCCACCCGGACCTGGTTGTCGTCCAGCTTGGCCGCCACCTTCGCGCCGACCTCGATCACGGCGCCCGCGTCGTCGTTGGGGACGACCACCGGCTTGGTGAAGCGCACGCCGTACTCGACGACGGCCGCCGGGTCCCCGACCCAGTCGGTCACGACGCGGATCGCCTCGGCCATGGTGAACATGCCGTGCGCGATGACGTCCGGCAGGCCGACACCGACAGCGAACTTCTCGTTCCAGTGGATCGGGTTGAAGTCGCCGGAGGCACCGGCGTACCGCACCAGCGTGGCGCGCGTCACGGGGAAGGACTGCGCCGGCAGCTCGGTGCCGACCTCGACCTCGTCGTAAGCGATCTTCGCGGTCATCCTCAGACCTCCTCGGGCGCTCGGGACACGAGCTTGGTCCAGGCGGTCACCACGTGCTCGCCGGTCTCGTCGTGGACCTCACCGCGGATGTCCAGGATGTCGTTGCCGGCCATCGACTTGATCGCCTCGATGGTCGAGACGACCGACAGCCGGTCCCCCGCCCGCACCGGCCGGGTGTACGCGAACTTCTGGTCGCCGTGCACGACACGGCTGTAGTCCAGGCCCAGCTGCGGGTCCTCGACGACCTGCCCGGCGGCCTTGAAGGTGATCGCGAACACGAAGGTCGGCGGGGCGATCACATCGGGGTGACCGAGCGCCTTCGCCGCCTCCTGGTCGGAGTAGGCCGGATTCGCGTCGCCGATCGCCTCGGCGAACTCGCGGATCTTCTCGCGGCCGACCTCGTAAGCCGCAGTGGGCGGATAGGTCCGGCCCACGAAGGACTGGTCGAGCGCCATGGACTCGATACCTCCTGGATTTGTTGCCGACAAACGACACGAGGCCGCCCCCTGGTGGGGACGGCCTCGTGTACGAGCCTGATTAGCGCGTCTCGCGGTGCGCAGTGTGCGAGTTGCAGCGAGGGCAGTGCTTCTTCATCTCAAGACGGTCCGGGTTGTTACGCCGGTTCTTCTTGGTGATGTAGTTCCGCTCCTTGCACTCCACGCAGGCCAGCGTGATCTTCGGGCGGACGTCGGTGGCAGCCACGTGAGTGCTCCTTGGACGGACGGATGGACGGATGAACGCATAAAAGAGTAGCCGATCGAAGGACCGACCCCACAATCGGCTACTGTGTGTAGCGGTGACCGGACTTGAACCGGTGACACAGCGATTATGAGCCGCTTGCTCTACCGACTGAGCTACACCGCTTTGATGATCCGGTTCCCGCCCGGAGGCGGGTTCCTTCTCACCAGAGCCCCAATACGGAATCGAACCGTAGACCTTCTCCTTACCATGGAGACGCTCTACCGACTGAGCTATTGGGGCGAGCGATGAAGACATTACACGGTCCTCCGCCGATCGCCCAAATCCGTTTCGTGCCCTCCGTCCACGCACCCGCGCGCGGGGTCTCCTCCCCTGCCTCGTAGGCCACACGTGGCCTCATCAGTACGACTATTGCGCTCCTCCTCGAAGGGCGGCCGGAGCGCCCCTAGGCTCGGGCCCACGCTGCGTGATCTTGTTCTGAGCTGGAACTCGAGGAGCCCGATGTCAGCCGACAGCAAGCAGCCCCAGCCACCCGACGACTGGGCCGCCGCCACCGCCGACTCCACCTCGCTCCTGCTCTCCAACGCCCGCCTCACCGACGGACGGACGGTCGACGTCCGGATGTGCGGGGGCCGGATCGAGGCCGTCGGCACGGCCGGCAGCCTCACCCCCCTCGGCGCCCGCGTGGACCTCGCCGGCTATCTCCTGCTCCCCGCCCCCGCCGAGCCGCACGCCCACTCCGACACCGCCCTCAGCGCCGACTCCCCCGGCCCCGTCTCGTACGCCCCCGAGGAGGTGCAGCGGCGGGCCACCGAGGCCGCGCTGCTCCAACTCGGCCACGGCGCCACGGCCCTGCGCGCGCACGTCAGGATCGGCGACGTCCAGGGCCTCGGCCCCCTCGAAGCGGTCCTGCAGGCCCGCCGGTCCCTGCGCGGCCTCGCGGAGCTCACGACCGTCGCCGTGCCCCGGCTGCTCACGGGGGCCGCGGGCGCGGACGGGCTCGCGATGCTGCGGGACGCCCTGAAGATGGGCGCGGGCGTGGTGGGCGGCTGCCCGGACCTCGACCCCGACCCGGCCGGATACGTGGAGGCCGTCCTGGAGGTGGCCGCGGAGCACGGCTGCCCCGTCGACCTGCACACCGACGGTGACGACCCCGCGCGGCTCGCCCGGCTGGCGGCGATGGCGGGCGGGCTGCGGCCGGGGGTGACGATCGGCCCCTGCGCGGGCCTGTCCCGGCTGCCCTCAGAGGTCGCGCGACGCGCCGCGGACCAACTCGCCGCGGCCGGGGTGACGGTGGTCTGCCTCCCGCAGGGCGGCTGCGGGGCGACCGAGCTGCGCGCCGCGGCGCCGGTCCGGCTGCTGCGCGCCGCCGGTGTACGGCTCGCGGCGGGCGGCGGTGCGCTGCGCGACGTCTCCAACCCGGTCGGGCGGGGGGACCCGCTGGAGGCCGCGTACCTGCTGGCCTCGCTGGGCGGGCTGCCCGCCGAGGACGCGTACGGGGCGGTGAGCGCGGCGGCCCGTACGGCGATGGGGCTCCCGGAGGTACGGGTGGAGGCCGGCTTCCCCGCCGAGCTGCTCGCGGTGCGCGGGGAGCGCCTCTCGGGCGTGCTGTCCCTGGCCTACAGCCGGATCGTGGTGCACCGGGGCCGGGTGGTGGCCCGGACCAGCGCCGTACGGGAGTACTGCGACTCGGCCGCCGCGCTCGACCTGCCCCGCCAGACCCGTCCCGAGCGACCCGAGCCGGGAAGCCCTCCGGCCGGTCCCGTCGTACGGTCGTGAGTATGCGCATTGTCATCGCTGGAGGACACGGTCAGATCGCCCTGCGCCTGGAGCGCCTGCTCTCCGCGGCGGGGCACGAGCCGGCGGGGCTCATCCGCAACCCGGAGCAGGCGGACGACCTGCGCGCGGCCGGCGCCGAACCGGTCGTGCTGGACCTGGAGTCGGCGACGGTGGAGATGGTCGCGGGCGTCCTGCAGGGCGCCGACGCGGCGGTCTTCGCGGCGGGTGCGGGGCCGGGCAGCGGCACCGCACGCAAGGACACGGTGGACCGCGCGGCGGCGGTCCTGTTCGCCGACGCGGCCGAGCGGGCGGGTGTGCGCCGGTACATCGTCGTCTCGTCCATGGGCGCGGACTCCGCCCATCCGGGCGACGAGGTCTTCGACGTCTACCTGCGCGCCAAGGGCGCGGCGGACGACTCGGTGCGCGCCCGCGAGGGGCTGGACTGGACGATCCTGCGCCCCGGCTCGCTGATCAACGACGCGGGCACGGGACTGGTCCGCCTCGGCGCCGCCACGGGCCGCGGCCCGGTCTCCCGCGACGACGTGGCCGCTGTCCTGGCCGAACTCCTGGAGACCCCGGCGACGGCGGGCCTGACCCTGGAGCTGATCAGCGGCTCGACCCCGGTCGCGGTGGCGGTGAAGGACATGGCGGGCAACTGACCCCGCGGACAAGGACAAAGAAGAAGGTCCCCGGTGCGAACACCGGGGACCTTCTCTATCGCGTGGCGGCGCCAGGATTCGAACCTGGGTAGGCTAAGCCGACGGATTTACAGTCCGCTCCCATTGGCCACTCGGGCACACCGCCATGGGATGTGTTGTTCGGAGCCGCTTTTCGGCGGTGCTCCGTGGCAACGACGTAAACGATACCTGATCCTCAGGGGTGCTTCGCCACCGGATTGATCAGCGGTTCGGGCGGCGTCGGATGACTAGGCTTGCCTCGTACGCCAACGCAACCCGCAACCCATCCGACGCAAGGAGCCACACGTCATGGCCGACTCCAGTTTCGACATCGTCTCCAAGGTCGAGCGGCAGGAGGTCGACAACGCCCTCAACCAGGCCGCGAAGGAGATCTCGCAGCGCTACGACTTCAAGGGCACCGACGCCTCGATCTCCTGGTCCGGCGAGAAGATCCTGATGCAGGCCAACGGCGAGGAGCGCGTGAAGGCGATCCTCGACATCTTCGAGACCAAGCTGATCAAGCGCGGGATCTCGCTGAAGTCGCTGGACGCCGGTGAGCCGCAGCTGTCCGGCAAGGAGTACAAGATCTTCGCGACGATCGAGGAGGGCATCTCCCAGGAGAACGCCAAGAAGGTCGCGAAGGCCATCCGCGACGAGGGCCCCAAGGGCGTCAAGGCGCAGGTCCAGGGTGACGAGCTGCGGGTCAGCTCGAAGAGCCGGGACGACCTGCAGGCCGTGCAGGCGCTGCTCAAGGGCAAGGACTTCGACTTCGCGATCCAGTTCGTGAACTACCGCTAGTCGCGAACTGCGTGTCCGAAAGCCGCCAGCCTCCGGGGTGGCGGGCCTCGCACACTGGGACGCGGAGCGAGTGCGAGGAGAGGAACCGTCATGACGGTGTACGCGTACGTCGAGGGGCCCCTGGGCGAGATGCTGCTCGTCGGGCGGGGCGCCGAGGAGGGCGGCAGGACCGCGCTGGTCTCGTTGTCGCTGCCCGGGCAGAAGGGTGCCGCCGTCGTCGAGGACGGCTGGCGGCACGCGCCCGAGGCGTTCGAGGAGATCGCCGCGCAGCTCGGTGAGTACTTCGCCGGTCGCAGGGACCGCTTCGACATCCCCTTCGCGGACGGCGGGACGGAGTTCCAGCGGCGCGTCTGGCGTGCGCTGGAGGAGATCCCCTACGGCTCCACCGTCTCGTACGGGGACATTGCCCGCCGGGTGGGCTCCTCCGGGGCCGGGGTGCGGGCCGTCGGCACCGCGATCGGGCGCAACCCGCTGCTGGTGGTGCGGCCCTGTCACCGGGCGATCGGCGCGGACGGGAGTCTGCGCGGGTACGCGGCCGGGCTGGACCGCAAGGAGCTGCTGCTCGGACTCGAAGGCGCCCTGGTGGCGTGATGGACGGGCTGTTCGCGCGGGAGCGGGCCGTCGTGGCCCCGGGCGCGGTGCACGTTCCCGGGTGGCTCTCCCCGGGCCGGCAACGGGAGTTGGTGGCCGCCTGCCGGGAGTGGGGGCGCGGTCCGGTGCCGTACCGGCACACCGCGCTGCCGGGCGGCGGCGTGATGTCCGTGCGGTCGCTCTGTCTGGGGCGGCGCTGGGTCCCGTACCGCTATCTCGACGCCGTCGATGTCGACATGCCCGCCTGGCTGGTCGAGTTGGGGCGCGAGGCGGTGACCGAGGCGTACGGGGACGGCGGCGGGTACGCGCCCGACACCGCCCTCGTGAACTTCTACGACGCGGGCGCCGGCGCCCGGATGGGGCTGCACCAGGACAAGGACGAGCGGTCGGGCGCGCCGGTGGTGTCGCTGAGCCTCGGTGATCGTTGCGTGTTCCGGTTCGGGAACACCGAGACCCGGGGAAGGCCGTACACCGACGTGGAGTTGGAGTCCGGGGACCTCTTCGTCTTCGGCGGGCCGTCGCGGTTCGCCTATCACGGGGTGCCCAAGGTCCTTCCCGGCACGGCCGATCCGGCCCTCGGGCTGACGGGCCGCCTGAACATCACCCTTCGCGAGACCGGCCTGTGACGCGACGCGGCCTCGGCGCGACGCGGCCTCAGCGCGAGCGCGAGTGGCCGAAGAGGATCCGGTATCCGATCAGCAGCACCAGCGAGCCGCCGATGGCCGAGAGCCAGGTGGCGGTGTCGTAGAAGCCGGTGGTGACCGGGCGGTCCAGGAAGGTGGACGAGATCCAGCCGCCGATGAAGGCGCCGGCTATGCCGATGAGGGTGGTGCCGATGAGCCCGCCCGGGTCGCGGCCCGGGAGCAGGATCTTGGCGACGACGCCCGCGAGCAGGCCCAGGACGATCCAGCTGATGACGTTCATGGTGAGGAAGACGCGGAGGCCGCGGGCGCGGTTGCGGCGGGCCGTAGTGTGCCGTGCATGACACAGGAACTGCGCCGCTCGCTCGGTGTCCTCGACGCCGTGGTGGTCGGGCTGGGTTCGATGCTGGGCGCCGGGATCTTCGTGGCGCTCGGCCCGGCCGCGGAGGCGGCCGGTTCGGGGCTGCTGCCGGCGCTCGGGCTCGCCGCGCTGGTCGCGTACGCCAACGCGATGTCCTCGGCCCGGCTCGCCGCCCTCTACCCGGCGTCGGGCGGTACCTATGTGTACGGTCGCGAACGTCTCGGGTCGTTCTTCGGCTACCTGGCCGGCTGGGCGTTCGTCGTCGGCAAGACGGCCTCGTGCGCGGCGATGGCGCTGACCGTCGGGGCGTACCTGTGGCCGGAGCAGGCCCATGCGGTGGCGGTCGCGGCCGTGGTGGCGCTGACGGCCGTGAACTACGGCGGCGTGCGGAAATCGGCCCTGCTGACGCGCGCGATCGTGGCGCTGGTCCTCGCGGTCCTCACGGCGGTGACGGTGACGTGCTTCGCCTCCGGCGCGGTGGACTTCGGGCGGCTCGCCCCGGACGAGGACGTGACGGCCGGCGGGGTGCTCCAGGCCGCGGGGCTGCTGTTCTTCGCGTTCGCGGGGTACGCGCGGATCGCCACGCTCGGCGAGGAGGTGCGCGATCCGGCCCGGACGATCCCCCGGGCGGTGCCCCTGGCGCTCGGGATCACCCTGGTCGTCTACGCCGTGGTGGCGGTGGCCGTCCTCGCCGTCCTCGGGCCGTCGGCCCTGGCGGCGTCCCCCGCGCCGCTCGTGGACGCCGCCCGGGCGGCCGGCGCCGGATGGCTGGTTCCCGTCGTCATGGCCGGTGCGGCGGTCGCCGCGCTGGGCTCCCTGCTGTCGCTGATCCTCGGGGTGTCCCGTACGACGCTGGCGATGGCGAGGGACGGTCATCTGCCGGCCGGGCTGGCCGCCGTGCATCCCCGCTTCCAGGTGCCCCACCGGGCCGAGCTCGCGGTGGGCGCGGTGGTGGCCGTGGTGGCGGCGACGGCGGACGTACGGGGCGCGATCGGCTTCTCGTCCTTCGGCGTGCTCGTCTACTACGGGATCGCCAACGCCTCCGCGTGGACGCTCGGCCGCTCCCACCGTCCCCTCGCCGCGCTGGGCCTGGTGGGGTGCGGGGCGCTGGCCTTCGCGCTGCCGCCGCCCTCCGTGCTCGCCGGGCTCGGCGTCCTCGCGGTGGGCACGGTGGCGTACGCGGTCAGCCGGGGGCGCCGCGACCACTCCTAGGGCGTCGGGCCTAGTGGGTGCTGTACGTGTACGGGTAGGGCTCGTCCGTGCGGACGATCTCCTTGCCCAGCGGCAGCAGCGACACCGGGATCAGCTTGAAGTTGGCGATGCCGAGCGGGATGCCGATGATCGTGATGCAGAGGACGATGCCGGTGGTGATGTGGCCGAGCGCCAGCCACCAGCCCGCGAGGACCAGCCACAGCACGTTGCCGACGCAGGACGGCGCACCCGCGTCCCGCCGGTCCACGACCGTGTAGCCGAAGGGCCAGAGGGCGTAGACGCCGATACGGAAGGCGGCCAGGCCGAAGGGGATGCCGATGATCGTGATGCAGAGCAGGATGCCGGCGACCATGTAGCCGAGGAACATCCAGAAGCCGCACAGGATCAGCCAAATGACGTTCAGGATTGTCTTCACGGGCGACGACCTGCCATCTGCTCGAGTCGGGCGATGCGCTCCGCCATGGGCGGGTGCGTCGAGAACATCTTCGAAAGCCCCCTGCCCCCTCCGAACGGGTTGGCAATCATCATGTGGCTCGCCGTCTCGATCCTGGGCTCGGGCGGCAGCGGCAGCTGCTTGGTCCCTGCTTCGAGCTTACGCAGGGCGCTCGCGAGCGCCAGCGGGTCGCCGGTGAGCTGGGCGCCGGAGGCGTCCGCCTCGTACTCCCGCGAGCGGCTGATGGCGAGCTGGATGACGGAGGCGGCGACCGGACCGAGGATCATGATCAGCAGCATGCCGAGCAGACCGGGACCGTCGTCGTCGCTGGAGCGGCCGACCGGGATCAGCCAGGCGAAGTTGACCAGGAACATGATCACGGAGGCGAGCGCTCCGGCGACGGAGGAGATCAGGATGTCCCGGTTGTAGACGTGGCTCAGCTCGTGGCCGATCACGCCGCGCAGCTCGCGCTCGTCGAGGAGCTGCAGGATGCCCTCGGTGCAGCACACGGCCGCGTTGCGGGGGTTGCGGCCGGTGGCGAAGGCGTTCGGCGCCTGGGTCGGCGAGATGTAGAGCCGGGGCATCGGCTGGCGGGCCTGGGTGGAGAGCTCGCGCACCATCCGGTAGAGCGCGGGAGCCTCGAACTCGCTCACCGGCCGGGCCCGCATGGCCCGCAGCGCCAGCTTGTCGCTGTTCCAGTAGGCGTACGCGTTGGTGCCGAGTGCCACGACGAGCGCGACGATCAGCCCCGTACGGCCGAAGAAGCTGCCGATGAGGATGATGAGGGCCGAGAGCCCTCCGAGGAGTACGGCGGTCCTCAGCCCGTTGTGCCGGCGGTGCACGGTACGCCCTCCAAGTGGTGCGGCAGGGGAACCCTTTGCTGTGTGGTGGTCCGCCCCGGACAGCGTCCGGGGGGAGCCCCAGGTCCAGTGGACCCTCCCGTACTGGTCAACGCCAGGCGGGATGCACGGGTTCCCCTGCCCCCACCGGGGGCTCTGTGGGCCGTACGGGTGATCAGCGCGGGGCGGGGAGTCCCGCCTCGGCCAGCGCGGCGGCGAGGGGCTCGACCTCGCTGGTGCAGTGCGCGCAGCGGGTGGCGACGGCCGGGATCTCGGTGAAGCAGCGGGGGCAGTCGCGCTTCTCGAACTTGTCCTCGGCCGCTTCCTCCTTGGCGAACCTCTCCTGGACCTTCGCCATGGGGACGACGATCATGAAGTAGAGCACCGCGGCGGTGATCACGAAGGCGATGGCGGCGGCGATCGCCAGACCGTACGGGAAGATCGTCTTGCCGACGGTGAACTGGGCCTCGCTGAAGTCACCGACGGAGCCGGTGGCGAGACCGATGAGCGGCGTGATGAACGCCTTGCTGAAGCCGGTCACGACGGTGGTGAAGGCCGATCCGACGGCGAGGCCGATGGCCATCGAGACGACGTTCCCGCGAAGTATGAAGTCCTTGAAACCGTTCAGCACGGGTGAAGCTCCTTGACGCTGTTCTGTGGGGGGGGCGTGGGGTGTGGGGTGCGCGTGGGGGGTTGGGGTCGGTCGGGGCTCAGAAGAGGGCCGTGGCCGCGAAGCGCAGCGCGAACTGCGGGTAACCCGAGAGCACGACGCCCACGACGGCGGCGACCGCGATGGCCAGGGTGATCGGGGCGGGCACGCGCGCCTGCGACCGCTCCGCCGTCGGCGCCCGGAACAGGACCGCCGTCCACCGCAGGTAGTAGTAGAGGCCGATCACGACGTTGACGCCCATGATCACGGCCAGCCAGCCGAGACCCGCGTCGACCGCGGCCGAGAAGACGGTGACCTTGGCGAAGAGGCCGATGATACCGGGCGGCAGACCGGCCAGATTGAGCAGGAAGAACCCCATGGCGAGGGCGGTCACGGGGCGGTCGGCGTAGAGCCCGCGGTAGTCCGAGATCCGGTTCTCGGGGTGGGTACGGGAGACCAGCACGACCACCGCGAAGGCGCCGAGGTTCACGACGGCGTACATCAGGGCGTACGCGACGGTGGCACCGATCTGGTCGTCACTGGAGTACGCGGCGGCGGCGATCGGCACCAGGAGGTAGCCGGCCTGGGCGACCGAGGACCAGGCGAGCAGCCGGACCGCGCTCCACGCGCGCGTGGGGACCTGCCGCAGGGCGGCCACGTTGCCGATGGTCATGGTCAGCGCGGCGAGGACCGCGAGCGCCGGACCCCAGACGTCGGCGTACGAGGGGAAGGCGACCACCGTGACCAGGATGAGGCCGGTGAAGCCGACGGCCTTGCCGACCACGGAGAGATAGCCCGCGACGGGCAGCGGGGCACCGACGTAGGTGTCGGGAACCCAGAAGTGGAAGGGGACGGCGGCCGTCTTGAAGGCGAAGCCGACCAGGGTGAGCGCCACGCCCGTCTGGGCGAGGATCTCCAGCTGGCCGGGGACGTCGTCGAGGCGCTCGGCCAGCTCGGTGAGGTGGAGCGTGCCGGTCGCGCCGTACACGAAGCTGACGCCGAGCAGGGTCACGGCGGTCGCGGTGACGGAGGAGAGGAAGAACTTCAGCGCGGCCTCGCTGGACCGCCGGTCGCCCCGGCGCAGGCCGACCAGCGCGAAGGCGGGCAGCGAGGCCACCTCCAGGGCGACGACGAGGGTCGCGAGGTCACGGGAGGCGGGCAGCAGCGCGGCCCCGGCGGCGGAGGAGAGCAGCAGGAACCAGTACTCGCCCGCGGGCAGCCTGTCGCGGGTGTCGGAGAGCGACAGCAGGGCCGTGAGCAGCGCCCCGCCGAGGACCAGGAGCTGGATGACGAGGGTGAACGTGTCCGCCGTGTAGCTGCAGGCGGCGGTCGCCGCCGGATCGGTGGTGAGGCAGAAGGTCGAGCGGTCGCCGGCACGCAGCGGGATCAGCAGGGCGATCGAGGCGACGAGCCCGGCGATCGCGGTCCAGCCGAGGAGCTGCTTGTGGCGCTCGGGGAGGAAGAGGTCGGCGACGAGCACGGCCAGGGCGACCAGGGCGGTCAGCGTGGGTGGCGCGATCGCGAGCCAGTCGACGGACTGGACGAGGTTCGTGGTCGTCACGAGTTCCCTCCCGCGAGGAGCTTCTGGACGGCCGGATCGGTGAGGCCGAGGAGGACCGCGGGCCACAGGCCGGCGAGGACGGTGAGGGCGACGAGCGGGGTCCAGGCGGCGAACTCGTATCCCTGGACGTCGGCGATCACCGTCTCCCCGCCGGGGCGGGGGCCGCCCATGCAGACGCGCCGGACGACGACGAGCAGGTACGCCGCGGTGAGCAGGGTGCCGAAGGCGCCGATCGCCATGAAGGTGAGGAAGGCGGGGCGGCTGAGGCCCTCGGCGGGTTCGAAGGCGCCGAACAGGGCCAGCATCTCGCCCCAGAAGCCGGCGAGGCCGGGCAGTCCGAGGGAGGCGACGGCGGCGAAGGCGAGCAGGCCGCCCAGCCGGGGGGCGCGGCCGTAGAGGGCCGCGCCGGTGGCGCCCGCGAGGGTGTCGAGGTCGGCGGTGCCGTACCGGTCCTTGACCGCGCCGACCAGGAAGAAGAGCAGGCCGGTGATGAGGCCGTGGGCGATGTTGGCGAAGAGCGCGCCGTTGACGCCGGTGGGGGTCATGGTGG
Organism: Streptomyces sp. NPDC047971; assembly: GCF_040653355.1. Taxonomy (NCBI): domain Bacteria; kingdom Bacillati; phylum Actinomycetota; class Actinomycetes; order Kitasatosporales; family Streptomycetaceae; genus Streptomyces; species Streptomyces sp. NPDC047971. The sequence continues at coordinate 11,297 of NZ_JBEZNW010000018.1, forward strand.
CGATGCCGAGGAGCACGAAGCCCATGTGGCCGACGGACGAGTACGCGATGAGGCGCTTGAGGTCGCCCTTGTTGCCGGGCTTCGCGAGGGCGAGGCAGGCGAGCGATCCGTAGATGATCCCGGCGACGGCGAAGGCCGCGAGATAGGGCGCGAAGACCCGCATGCCGTCCGGGGCGACGGGCAGGAGGATCCGGACGAATCCGTACGTGCCCATCTTCAGCAGCACACCGGCGAGGAGGACCGAGCCGACGGTCGGGGCGGCCGTGTGGGCGTCCGGGAGCCAGCTGTGCAGCGGCCACATCGGAGTCTTCACCGCGAGCCCGACGCCGATCGCGAGAACGGCGATGACCTGCACGGACGTGGTCAGTCCCCGGCCGTTGTCAGAGGCCAGTGCCACCATGTCGAACGTGCCCGCCTTCACGCCGATGAGGAGCAGGCCGAGCAGCATGACGACCGAACCGAGCAGCGTGTAGAGGATGAACTTCCAGGCGGCCGCCTGCCTGCCCTCGCCGCCCCAGCGGGCGATGAGGAAGTACATCGGGATGAGGACCATCTCGAAGGCCAGGAAGAACAGGATCAGGTCGAGGACGGCGAAGGTGGCGAGCGTGCCGGCCTCGAGGACCAGGAGCAGCGCCACGAAGCCCTTGGGGGAAGGGCCGCTGGGCATCTTGAAGTAGCTGTGGAGCGCGCAGAGGAAGGTCAGCAGCGCGGTCATGACCAGGAGGGGGAGGGAAATGCCGTCGACGCCGAGGTGGAGGCGCACGTCGAGTGCGGGGATCCACGTGATGTCCGTGCTCGCCTGCATCTTCGACGGCTGGTCGTGGTCGAAGCCGAGCGCGAGGACGATCGCCGCGATCAGGACGACTCCCGTGACGACCACGCCGTGGCGGAGCACGGCCTGGTCCGGGGACTTCCCCTTCAGCCCGGGCGGTGCCGGGAGAAGCGCGGCGGCGGCGCCGACGAGCGGGCCGGCGACGATCAACGCGAGAAGGAACTGCATCACGGATTCGCTGATATCGATCACGTCTCACGCTCCGGCGGCGACGAGTACGGCGGCGATCGCCAGGACGACGGAGCCGGCGAGCAGGGCGCTCAGATAGGTCTGCACGTTGCCGGTCTGGGCGCGGCGGACGAGCCATCCGAGCCACTGGGTGCCGGTGCCCGCGCCGTTCACGTAGGTGTCGACGACCTCGCGGTCCAGGAAGCGGACCAGGGAGGCCGCTGCCAGGACGGGGCGGACGAAGACCGCGGTGTAGAGGGCGTCCAGGTGGAAGCCGGTGGCCGCGTGGCGGTGCAGCGGGCCGAGCAGGACACGGCCGGGGTCGGCCGGGTCCTCGGCCGGGTGCGGCAGGTGCAGCGCCTCGGCCTCGACCTGGCCCGCCTCGGCGTCGGGGTGGGCGACGTGCGCCGCGACCGGCTCACGGACCGGGCCCTCGCCCGCCAGGACCTTGGCGGCGAGGGTGCGCCAGACCGCGTAGGTGACGGCGGCGCCGACGAGGGCGAGGCCCGTACCGAGGACGGCGGTGGTGACGGTCGGGGTGAGGGCGTTGCCGTCGAACCAGTCGTCGAGGTAGGTGACGCTCAGACCGAAGCCGAGGGAGGGGATGGCCAGCACCCACAGGACGGTGGTCATGGCGAGCGGCTGGCGACCGTGGTCGGGGGCCCCGGCGCCCCGGCCACGGAAGGCGAGCAGCCAGAGGCGGGCCGCGTACGCGGCGGTGAGGAGGGCGGTGAGCAGGCCCGCGACGAGGACGGTCCAGCCGGCGCCGGCGGGGGCGACGGTGCGGTCCCCCAGCGCGGTGTGCTCGGCGGCCACGAGGACGGCTTCCTTGGAGAAGAAGCCGGCGAACGGCGGCAGGGCGGCGAGCGCGAGGAGGGCGACGGTCATCGTCCAGTACGCGTCGGGGATCCGCTTGGTCAGGCCGCTCATGCGGGACATGGCCGAGAGCGAGTTCGTACCGGCGGCGTGGATGATCGCGCCGGCGGCGAGGAAGAGGAGGGCCTTGAAGGCGCCGTGGGAGATGAGGTGGAAGACGGCGGCACCCCGGTCGCCGACGGCCAGGGCGCCCGCCATGTAGCCGAGCTGGCCGATGGTCGAGTAGGCGAGGACCCGCTTGATGTCGTCCTGGGCGAGCGCGGCGAGCGCCGAGCCGACCATCGTCACCGCGGCCATCACGGCGAGCACGGTCAGCGCGGCCGCGGACTCGGCGAAGACCGGCAGCAGACGGGCCACGAAGTAGATACCGGCGGCGACCATCGTCGCCGCGTGGATGAGCGCGGAGACGGGGGTGGGGCCGGCCATGGCGTCGGGGAGCCAGGTGTGCAGGGGGAACTGCGCCGACTTGCCCGCCACGCCGGCGAGCAGCAGCAGCGCGACGAGGGTGGGGTGGTCGAGTCCGCCGGCGGCGACGGCGCCGAGGATCCCGTCGATCCGGAACGTGCCCGCGTCGGTGGCGAGCGCGAAGAGACCGATCAGGAAGGGGACGTCGCCGAGCTTGGTGACCAGGAACGCCTTGAGGGAGGCGGCCCGGGCCTCGGGGGTCTCCCAGTAGTGGCCGACGAGGAAGTACGAGCAGATGCCCATGATCTCCCAGCCGACCAGGAGCACCATCAGGTCGCCGGAGTAGACGACGAGCAGCATCGCGGCGGTGAACAGGGAGACCAGCGCGGCGTACGACGGGTAGCGCGGGTCGTCCCTCAGGTACCCGGTCGAGTAGACCTGCACGCAGGTGGCGACGACGCCGACCAGTACGGCCGCGAGGGCGGCGAAGCCGTCGATGTACAGGGCAAGGTCGATGGGGACCGAGCCCGTCGGGGTGAGCTGGGTGGCGGCCTCGATCGTCTTTCCGCCGCCCTGCCGGACGGCGACGAGCACGGCCAGAACGGCCGCGGCGAGCGTCGGAAGGACGGCGAGGGGCCGGACGAAGCCGGGCGCGGTCCGGCCGAGGAGCAGACCGGCGACGGAACCGAGGAAGGGAAGAAGGGGGACGAGGAAGGCGAGGGTCGTCGTGGTCACGCGGTGGCCTCGGCCTTCTCGTCGTCGGAGGGCGCCTCCGCCGTGTCGCGCAGCCGGTCGACGTCCGAGCTGCCGCGGTTGCGGTAGACCATCAGGACGATCGCGAGACCGATGCCGATCTCGGCGGCCGCGATGGCGATGGTGAAGAGGGTGAGCGCCTGGCCGGCGTGGAGGGTGTCGCGGAGCCAGACGTCGAACGCGACCAGGTTGAGGTTGACGGCGTTGAGCATCAGCTCGACGGACATCAGGACCAGGATCGCGTTGCGACGGGCGAGGACGCCGTAGAGGCCGACGCAGAAGAGCAGGGCGGCGAGGACGGCGGGGTAGGCGAGATGCATCAGTCCCGGGCCTCCTTGGCGTTCTTGCGGGACAGGACGATCGCGCCGACCAGCGCGGCGAGGAGGAGGACCGAGAGGGCCTCGAAGGGCAGCACCCAGTGTCGGAAGAGGATCTCTCCGGACACCTTGGTGGAGCCCTGGGCCGGTCCGTCCAGGTCGATCCAGGTCGTACGGAACGCGTCGACGACCACCCAGACGAGCGCGGCGGCCGCGGCGAGCGCGACCGCGAGGGCGACGGGGCGGTTGCCCGAGTCGGCGTCCGGGGACCGGCCGATGGGCGCCTTGGTCAGCATGAGGCCGAAGAGGAGGAGGACGACGACGGAACCGACGTAGATCAGCACCTGGACCCAGGCGATGAACTCGGCGGTGAGGAGGAGGTACTCCACGGCGAGCCCGCCGAGCGCGACGACCAGCCAGAGCGCGGCGTGGACGAGCTGACGGGTGGTGACGGTGACGACGGCCGCGCCGAGGGTGACGAGGCCGACGAGGAGGAAGGCGATCTCGACGCCGGACGGCGAGAGGAAGCCGGGGGTGGCGGCGGCGAGGTTCACTGCTGGTCCCCCTCGGACTGGGCGGCCTCGGCGGCGGCCGCCGCGGCGGCGGCCTTCTCCACGGCCTTGCGTGCCGCGGCGATCTCCTTGGGTTCCTCGGCTCGTGGGTCGAGCGCGGGCGGTTCGGGGACCGTCCACATCCACTCGCGGAGCTTGTCCCGTTCATGGGTGAGTTCGTGGATGTCCGTCTCCGCGTACTCGAACTCGGGCGACCAGAACAGCGCGTCGAAGGGGCAGACCTCGATGCAGATGCCGCAGTACATGCAGAGGGCGAAGTCGATGGCGAAGCGGTCGAGGACGTTGCGGCTGCGCTCGCGGCCGCCGGGGGTGGCGGCGGGCACCGTCTCCTTGTGGGAGTCGATGTAGATGCACCAGTCGGGGCACTCGCGGGCGCAGAGCATGCAGACGGTGCAGTTCTCCTCGAAGAGCCCGATGACACCGCGCGTACGGGGCGGGAGCTCGGGCTGCTTGTCGGGGTACTGCGCGGTGACGGTCTTCTTCGTCATCGTGCGCAGGGTGACGGCGAGTCCCTTGGCGAGACCTGATCCGGGAATGGCCATTACTGGATCGCCACCTTCACGATGCCGGTGAGCGCGATCTGCGCGAGGGCGAGCGGGACGAGGGTCGTCCAGGCGAGCTTCTGGAGCTGGTCCTCGCGGAGCCGCGGGTAGCTCACGCGGAGCCAGATGACGACGAAGGCGAGGATCGCGGTCTTGAGGAGGGTCCAGACCCAGCCGAGGCCGTCGGCGCCGAAGGGGCCGTGCCAGCCGCCGAGGAAGAGGACGGTGGTGAGCCCGCAGAGGACGACGATGCCCGCGTACTCGGCGAGCAGGAAGAGCGCGAAGCGGAGGCCGGTGTACTCGGTGTACGCGCCGAAGATGATCTCGGAGTCGGCGACGGGCATGTCGAACGGCGGGCGCTGCAGCTCGGCGAGGCCGGCGACGAAGAAGACGATCGCCCCGACGATCTGCCAGGGCAGCCACCACCACTCGAAGGCGTTGAGGATGCCGGGGAGGGAGACGGTGCCGGCGGCCATCGCGACGGAGGCGGCGGTGAGCAGCATCGGGAGCTCGTAGGCGAGCAGCTGGGCGGCGGTACGGAGGCCGCCGAGCAGGGAGAACTTGTTGGCGGAGGCCCAGCCGGCCATGAGGCTGCCGAGGACGCCGACGCCCATGACGGCCAGCACGAAGAAGATGCCCGCGTCGACGACCTGGCCGACGGCTCCCTCACTGGGGCCGATGGGGATGGCGACGAGGACGAGGAGGTACGGGAGGAGGGCGACGGCGGGCGCGAGCTGGAAGATCCGGCGGTCGGCGTTGGCCGGGACGACATCCTCCTTCTGCGCGAACTTGACCCCGTCGGCGACGAGCTGGGCCCATCCGTGGAACCCACCGGCGTACATGGGCCCGAGGCGGCCCTGCATGTGGGCCATGACCTTGTGCTCGGTCTGCCCGATGACGAGGGGCAGCACGAGGAACACGGCGAAGACGACGAGCAGCCGGAGGGCGACGTCGAGAGCGTCGTTCACGCGGGTTCGCCTCCGGCGGGGGTGGTGGGGTCGGTGGGGTGGGTGTCGTTGTCGGCGTCGGTCTCGGCGTCTGCGTCGGCGTCGGCGTCGGCGTCTGCGGTGTCGTCGGCGTCGGGTGAACCGGACGGCTCGGTGGCAGTCCCGGCGGACGCCTCGGTGGCAGTCCCGGCGGACGGCTCGGTGGCAGTCCCGGCGGACGGCTCGGCGTCCTGCGCGGCGGGGCGCGACTCCGGCTCGGCGACGGGTGCCGACGCGGGCTCGGCTTCCGGGGTGGGCGCCGGCTCGGAGACCGGTGCCGGCTCGGCTTCCGGGGTGGGCGCCGGCTCGGAGACCGGTGCCGGCTCGGAGGCCGGTGCCGGCTCGGAGGCCGGTGCGGCCCCAGGCGCGGGTGCCGTCTCGGCCTCGGTCGCGGGTGCGGCTTCCGTTGCCGGGGGCGCCTCGGGGGTCGGGGTGTCGAAGGCCGGGCGGGCGTGGTGCCACGGGGCGTCCGAGCTCCGGGTGCGGGGCGGGGCCTCCGGCTCCGCCCGACCCGTCGTACCGCCGGGCTCCGGCGTGGCCGGCTCGGATGCCTGGCTCGCCGAACCGTCCGCCGCCGTACGGGTACGACGCGGCGGGCGGGCCGCCGGCTCGGCAGCCGGGGCGGACGCCTCCGACGCCTGACTCGCCGAGCCGTCCGCCGCCGTACGGGTACGACGCGGCGGGCGGGCCGCCGGCTCGGCAGCCGGGGCGGACGCCTCCGACGCCTGACTCGCCGAGCCCTCCGCCGCCGTACGGCTGCGACGGGGCGGGCGGGCCGCCGGCTCGGCAGCCGGGGCGGACGCCTCCGGGGCCTGGGTGGTCGAGCCGTCCGCGGCCGTGCGGGCACGCCGCGGCGGCCGGTCGCCCGCGGCCGCCCGGGCCGGGCGGGCCGGGGCAGGGGGGAGCTGGCCCTTCATGGGGCCCCAGTCGTTGGGGTCCGGGACGCCCGGCGGGAGCATCTGGCGGCGCTTCGGGCCGCCGTGCTCGGACTCGCCCGGCTCCTTCGCGCCCGGCCACGCCTTCGCGACCCGCGCGGCCAGGACGAAGTCCTTCCGCAGCGGGTGGCCCTCGAAGTTCTCCGGCAGGAGCAGCGGAACGAGGTTCGGGTGGCCGGTGAACTCGACGCCGAACATCTCGTGCGTCTCGCGCTCGTGCCAGGCGGCACCGGCGTAGATCTCCACGGCCGTGGGAAGCGTCGCCGCCGCGTGCGGAACCGTCGTACGGACGAGCAGGCGGCGCACCCGACGGCCCTCCAGCGCGACCACGTGCGCGCAGACCCGGAAGCCCACGCCCGGCTCGTCGACCGCGCTCAGCCAGTCGAAGTAGGTGCAGCCCAGCTTGTCCCGGGCGATCTCCAGCGACGCGATCCACGCGCCGACGGGGACGTCCACGGTCAGCAGGTCGTACGCCCGCTCCGCCGTCGCCTCCTCGCCGAAGATCTCGGTCACGGCCTCGGGGAGGGTGTCGTACCCGTTCGTGTTCACTTGTCGTCACCGCCCGGCTTCGGCGGGGTGACGAGTCCGCTCGTCAGCTGACCCACCGACGGACCCGAGTACCGCGCCGCGAGGGACTCGCGCGCGATCTTCTCCTGCAGTTTGAGGATGCCCTGGAGCAGCGCCTCGGGGCGCGGCGGGCAGCCCGGCACGTACACGTCCACGGGGATGATCTGGTCGACGCCCTTCGTCACCGAGTACGAGTCCCAGTAGGGCCCGCCGCAGTTCGAGCAGGCGCCGAAGGAGATGACGTACTTGGGCTCGGGCATCTGCTCGTACAGTCGCTTCACCGCGGGCGCCATCTTGTCCGTCACCGTGCCGGAGACGATCATCAGGTCGGCCTGGCGCGGGCCGGGCGCGAAGGGGATCACGCCGAGCCGGATGAAGTCGTGGCGGGCCATCGACGCGGCGATGAACTCGATCGCGCAGCAGGCGAGGCCGAAGTTGAAGACCCACAGGCTGTAGCGGCGGCCCCAGTTCAGGACCACCTTCATCGGCTCGGGCGCCAGCCGGGCCAGCGGGCCCAGCTTGGGGGTGGGGAGCGGGGTCACGTCCATGTCAGGACGCCCTTCTTGTACGCGTAGAGCAGTCCCACGGCCAGGAAGCCGAGGAAGATGAACATCTCGACCAGCGTCGTCGCGCCGTAGCCGGGCGCGGCGAACACGGTCGCCCAGGGGAAGAGGAAGATCGAGTCGACGGCGAAGATGACGTAGAGGAAGGCGTACACGTAGTAGCGGACCTGGGTGTGTGCCCAGCCCTCGCCCACGGGGTCGACACCGCACTCGTAGGTCAGCAGCTTCTCCGGCGTCGGCACGACGGGCCGCAGCAGTCGGCCCGCGCCGAACGCGACGGCGACGAAGAGCACGCCGACGACAGCCAGCAGCCCGACGACGGAGTACGACTGGAAGTAGTCCGCCGCGAGTCCGATTCCCGCCCGTACGGTCGGATCCGGCACGTCCACCCCTCGCTCCCTGCCCGTTTCGACGATCTGTACGCACGGGAGTCTAGGCCCTGTTAAAGAGGCCGTAAGCGGTCGTGTCCACGGAGTGAGCGGGTGGGGATATCCCTACTCGCCTCCACCCACGTACCCCATGGCATGCCCGGCCTCCGGACCGGCAGGCTTGGGCCCATGAGCGTCGACACCGATACCCCTGACAGCGACCGGCTGCCGCCCGCCCGCATCGGCTACGGCCGGCACACCTGGAAGGAGGTCTCCTTCCTGCTGGCCAATCTGCCGATCGCAGTGGTCGGGTTCGTGTACGCGGTGGTGTCGGTCGCCATCGGTGTCGGGCTGTCCGTCACGGTGATCGGTCTGCCCCTGCTGGCGCTCGGTCTCGCGGGCGCCCGCGGTCTGGGCCGGGCGGAGCGGGCGAGGGCGCGGGCGCTGCTCGGCGTACGCGTGGAGGAACCCAGCCCGCTCCCCCGCCGGCACGGCTTCCTCCCCTGGCTGTGGGCGTCGGTGAAGGACCCGGTGGCCTGGCGGACCTTGCTGTACGGCTTCATCCGGCTGCCCTGGGGCATCGTGACCTTCACCGTCACCCTCGTCTCGCTGATCGTGCTCTGGCCCGTGCTGCCCTTCCTCGCCCGGGGGCTCGCCAACGCGGACCGGGCCATGGTGCGCGGCCTGCTCTCGCCCTCCGACGAGCTGGAACGGCGGATCGCCGAGCTGGAGAGCGACCGGGGCGTGGTCGTGGACACCGCCGCCGCCGATCTGCGCCGCATCGAGCGGGATCTGCACGACGGCGCCCAGGCCCGGCTCGTCGCGCTCGCCATGGGACTCGGCCTGGCGAAGGAGAAGCTTCTGGAGGACCCGGAGGCGGCGGCGTCCATGGTCGACGAGGCGCACGGCGAGGTGAAGCTGGCGCTCCAGGAGCTGCGGGACCTGGCCCGGGGCATCCACCCGGCCGTCCTCACCGACCGCGGCCTGGACGCGGCGCTCTCCTCGATCGCCGCCCGGTGCACCGTCCCCGTGAAGGTGACCGTCGATCTGACCGAGCGGCCGGCCGAGGCCATCGAGGGCATCGCCTACTTCACCGTGTCCGAGCTGCTCCAGAACGTGTCCAAGCACGCCCGGGCGCGTTCCGCCTCCGTGGAGGTGTGGCGCCGGGAGGACCGGCTGCTGCTCCAGGTGCGGGACGACGGGCGCGGCGGGGCGCGGCTGGACGGCGGTACGGGGATGGCGGGGCTCGCGGAGCGGCTGGGGGCGGTGGACGGGCTCTTCGTCCTCGACTCGCCGGAGGGTGGTCCGACGACGGTCACGGCCGAACTCCCGTGGCGCGCGCGCCCCGCGACCTGACCGGCCGTCCGGACCTGACCGGCCGTCCGCCGGGCCCCGGCCCCGGCCGCGAGCCACCCGTCCCGGGTAGGGAAAACCCCCGGACCCAGAGGCCCACCTTCCTCATGGTCCGGGGCTCGCCGGGGCGGAACCCTTGGACACATCGACCTCACTCCTGCAGAAACGGACACCAGCGATGGCCTCTCACCGTCTCCCCGCCGCGATCCGCGCGCCGTTCGAGGGGCGCACCTGGCGCGAGTTCGGCTACCTGGTGCTCGGACTGCCGCTGAGCGTCGCCTACTTCGCCCTCTCCATCGCCCTGGTCTCGGCCGGCGCGGGTCTCCTGATCACCTTCCTCGGCATTCCCGTCCTGGCCGGTGCGCTCGCGATGTGCCGGGGCTTCGGCGCCGTGGAGCGGGCTCGGGCGCGCGGTCTGCTGGGGCTGAAGGTGGCGGCGCCCGCTCCGGCACGGGGCCGCACGGGCGGGGCGATGGCGTGGATGGGGGCGACGCTGAAGAGCGGCGCGTCCTGGCGGCACCTGCTGTACGCGATCCTCCACATGCCGTGGGCGATCTTCGCCTTCACGGTCTCGGTGGCCTTCTGGACGTACGGCTGGGCCCTCTTCACGTACCCGCTGTGGCAGTGGGTCTTCCCCCTGTACACGGGGCAGGACGGCATCCAGCTGTACGGCGACGAGACGCACGCGTTCTACCTCGACTCCCCCTTCGAGATCGCCGTCACCAGCGCCGTCGGCCTGCTCTTCGTGCTCGCCGGGCCGTGGATCATCCGTTCGCTGGCGGCCGTCGACCGGCTGATGGTCTCCGGGCTGCTGGGTCCGTCGCGGCTCGCGACCCGGGTGACGGAGCTGGAGACGGACCGGGGCGTGGTCGTGGACACCGCCGCCGCCGATCTGCGCCGCATCGAGCGGGATCTGCACGACGGCGCCCAGGCCCGGCTCGTCGCGCTCGCCATGGATCTGGGTCTGGCGAAGGAGAAGCTGACCGAGGACCCGAGGGCGGCGGCGCGGATGGTCGAGGAGGCGCACGGCGAGGTGAAGACCGCGCTGCAGGAGCTGCGGGACCTGGCCCGGGGCATCCACCCGGCGGTCCTGACCGACCGGGGCCTGGACGCGGCGCTGTCGGCGGTCGCCTCCCGCTGCACGGTGCCGGTGTCCGTGGAGGTCGATCTTCCGGCCCGGCCGGTGCCGGCGATCGAGGGCATCGCCTACTTCACCGTGTCCGAGCTGCTCCAGAACGTGTCCAAGCACTCCGGCGCCCGGCGCGCCCAGGTGGACGTGTGGCGGGCGGGCGACCGGATGATGCTGCAGGTCGGGGATGACGGCCGGGGCGGAGCGGACGCCTCGGCGGGCAGTGGTCTGGCCGGCCTGGCGGAGCGGCTGGGCGCGGTCGACGGGATCCTCGTGGTGGACTCCCCTTCCGGCGGTCCGACGACGGTCACCGCCGAACTGCCCTGGCGAGCCTGAACCGGCCCGGGCACCGGCCCGCGTGGCGCGACGGGCGCACCGCGCGCCTGCGGCCGGGCGCCGGCCGCGCCGTCTGACACACCCCTGAACCCCAAGCCACCCCCGCGCGTCCCTCTTGCTGCGATGCTGGGGACGATCGCGGAAGAACATCGGAACATGGGGGCTTCAGGGTCGTGGAAGACGTGGCGGACAGGGTGCGCGTGGTCATCGCCGAGGATTCAGTGCTGCTCCGTGAGGGCCTGACCCGGCTGCTGACCGACCGGGGGCACGAGGTCGTCGCCGGTGTGGGCGACGGCGAGGCCCTGGTGAAGACCGTGGCCGGTCTCGCCGGTGAGGGTGCGCTGCCCGACGTGGTCGTGGCGGACGTGCGGATGCCTCCCACGCACACCGACGAGGGGGTGCGGGCGGCGGTGCGGCTGCGCAAGGAGTTCCCGGGGCTGGGGGTCCTGGTCCTTTCGCAGTACGTGGAGGAGCAGTACGCCACGGAGCTGCTGGCCGGTTCCAGCCGGGGTGTGGGCTATCTGCTGAAGGACCGGGTCGCCGAGGTGCGCGAGTTCGTGGACGCGGTGGTCCGGGTGGCCAGGGGCGGTACGGCGCTGGACCCGGAGGTGGTGCAGCAGCTGCTGGGCCGGAGCCGCAAGCAGGACGTGCTGGCGAATCTGACCCCGCGCGAGCGGGAGGTGCTGGGGCTGATGGCCGAGGGGCGGACGAACTCGGCGGTCGCGAAGCAGCTGGTGGTGAGCGACGGCGCGGTGGAGAAGCACGTCAGCAACATCTTCCTGAAGCTGGGCCTGTCTCCGAGTGACGGGGATCACCGCCGGGTACTCGCGGTGCTGACCTACCTGAACTCCTGATTACCTGACACTCTGTCAGATAGTCGAGCGGGGATCCGGCCACATCGAGCCGATACCCGCACAAGCGGGGCCTAGTACCGAAGGACGAGCGGAACGCGACTTTCCGGAAGACTCTGGGGGGCGACAGAACGTGACAATCCAGCACGAAGAGGCATCTCAAAACGAGGTCCACGATGCGAGAAGTCCCGGGAAGGCCCCCCTCACCGTCGTAGGGTGGGCCACGGGACGGCCGGTGCGCCGACCGTCCCCCGAGCCTTCTCCCGCCTCCGGCGGAGAGACCCTTGCCGCGAGGGAGGTCCAGTTCAGTGACCAGCCAGGTCAGTAGCGAGGCCGGTGAGGCCCTGGTCGGGGAGCAGCGCAGCGTCCCGGCAGCGCCCCACCACGGCGAAGACAAGGAAGTCCGGCGACTCGATCGGGTGATCATCCGGTTCGCCGGGGACTCCGGTGACGGCATGCAGCTCACGGGTGACCGCTTCACCTCCGAGACGGCGTCCTTCGGGAACGACCTCTCGACGCTGCCGAACTTCCCCGCCGAGATCCGGGCCCCCGCCGGCACGCTGCCGGGCGTCTCCTCGTTCCAGCTGCACTTCGCGGACCACGACATCCTGACCCCGGGCGACGCCCCGAACGTGCTGGTCGCGATGAACCCGGCCGCCCTGAAGGCCAACATCGGCGACGTTCCGCGCGGTGGCGAGATCATCGTCAACACGGACGAGTTCGCCAAGCGGGCCATGGCCAAGGTCGGCTACGACACCTCCCCGCTGGAGGACGGGTCGCTGGACGCCTACCAGGTGCACCCGGTCCCGCTGACGACGCTGACGATCGAGGCCCTGAAGGAGTTCGGGCTGTCCCGGAAGGAGGCCGAGCGTTCCAAGAACATGTTCGCGCTCGGGCTGCTCTCCTGGATGTACCACCGGCCGACCGAGGGCACCGAGACCTTCCTGCGCCAGAAGTTCGCGAAGAAGCCGGAGATCGCCGAGGCCAACGTGGCCGCCTTCCGGGCCGGCTGGAACTTCGGCGAGACGACCGAGGACTTCGCCGTCTCCTACGAGGTCGCCCCGGCGACCCGGGCGTTCCCCACCGGCACGTACCGGAACATCTCCGGGAACCTGGCCCTGTCGTACGGGCTGATCGCCGCCTCCCGCCAGGCCGACCTGCCCCTCTACCTGGGCTCGTACCCGATCACCCCGGCCTCGGACATCCTGCACGAGCTCAGCAGGCACAAGAACTTCGGCGTCCGCACCTTCCAGGCCGAGGACGAGATCGCCGGCATCGGCGCCGCCCTCGGCGCGGCCTTCGGCGGCTCGCTCGCCGTCACCACCACCTCCGGCCCGGGTGTGGCGCTCAAGTCGGAGACGATCGGCCTCGCGGTCTCCCTGGAGCTGCCGCTGCTCGTCGTCGACATCCAGCGTGGCGGCCCGTCGACGGGTCTGCCGACCAAGACCGAGCAGGCCGACCTCCTCCAGGCCATGTACGGCCGCAACGGCGAGGCCCCGGTCCCGGTCGTGGCCCCGAGGACCCCCGCCGACTGCTTCGACGCGGCCGTCGAGGCGGCCCGGATCGCCCTCACGTACCGGACGCCGGTCTTCCTCCTCTCCGACGGCTACCTCGCCAACGGCTCCGAGCCCTGGCGCATCCCCGACGTCGACGAACTGCCCGACCTGCGCGTCCAGTTCGCCGGCGGCCCGAACCACGAGCTGCCGGACGGCACCGAGGTCTTCTGGCCGTACAAGCGCGACCCGCAGACGCTCGCACGGCCCTGGGCCGTGCCGGGCACCCCCGGCCTCGAACACCGGATCGGCGGCATCGAGAAGCAGGACGGCACCGGCAACATCAGCTACGACCCCGCCAACCACGAGTTCATGGTCCGCACCCGGCAGGCCAAGATCGACGGCATCGAGGTCCCGGACATCGAGGTCGACGACCCGGACGGTGCGAAGACCCTCGTCCTCGGCTGGGGCTCCACCTACGGGCCGATCACGGCGGCCGTCCGCCGGCTGCGGGCGGCCGGCCGGCCGATCGCCCAGGCCCATCTGCGCCATCTGAACCCCTTCCCGAAGAACCTCGGGGAGGTGCTGAAGCGGTACGAGAAGGTGGTCGTCCCGGAGATGAACCTGGGCCAGCTCGCCACCCTCGTCCGGGCCGAGTACCTCGTCGACGCCCGGTCGCACACACAGGTCAACGGGATGCCGTTCAAGGCCGAGCAGCTCGCGTCGGCCCTCAAGGAGGCCATCGATGAGTGAGTCGCTCCTCAACCTCGTGCCGAAGGCCGAAGCCGCCCAGTCGATGAAGGACTTCAAGTCCGACCAGGAGGTGCGCTGGTGCCCGGGGTGCGGCGACTACGCCGTCCTCGCCGCCGTGCAGGGCTTCATGCCGGAACTCGGCCTGGCGAAGGAGAACATCGTCTTCGTCTCCGGCATCGGGTGCTCCTCCCGGTTCCCGTACTACATGAACACGTACGGGATGCACTCCATCCACGGCCGCGCCCCGGCCATCGCCACGGGTCTGGCCACCTCGCGCCGCGACCTGTCGGTCTGGGTGGTCACGGGTGACGGCGACGCGCTCTCCATCGGCGGCAACCACCTGATCCACGCGCTGCGGCGGAACGTCAACCTCAAGATCCTGCTCTTCAACAACCGGATCTACGGCCTGACGAAGGGGCAGTACAGCCCCACCAGCGAGCTGGGCAAGATCACCAAGTCGACCCCGATGGGCTCCCTGGACGCACCGTTCAACCCGGTCTCGCTGGCGATCGGCGCGGAGGCGTCCTTCGTGGCCCGTACGGTCGACTCCGACCGCAAGCACCTCACCGAGGTCCTGCGGCAGGCCGCCGACCACCCGGGCACGGCGCTCGTGGAGATCTACCAGAACTGCAACATCTTCAACGACGGCGCCTTCGAGGTCCTGAAGGACAGGGACCAGGCCGAGGAGGCCGTGATCCGGCTGGAGCACGGGCAGCCGATCCGCTTCGGCACGGGCCTGGACAAGGGAGTCGTACGGGACCCGGCCACGGGCGATCTGAAGGTCGTCACGGTCACCCCGGAGAACGAGGGCGCGATCCTCGTCCACGACGCCCACGCCGCCTCCCCGACGACCGCGTTCGCCCTCTCGCGGCTCGCCGACCCCGACACCCTGCACCAGACGCCGATCGGGGTGTTCCGCTCGGTGCGGCGACCGGTGTACGACACGCTGATGGCCGACCAGCTGGACACGGCGATCGAGCAGCACGGCAAGGGGGACCTGGGGCAGCTGCTCGCGGGCAACGACACCTGGACCGTGGTGGGCTAGCCGCCGACCGCACGGAGACGAGGGGCGTGGACCGCGGGGAAGCGGGCCGCGCCCCTCACTGCTTCTTGAGCCGCTTCTTCTCGTCCTCCGCCACCTGCGCGTACGGGCCGAGATAGCGCGGGACGCCCCGCTCGACCCGGTACAGGAACAGCCCGTCGCTGTACTTGAACAACACCGCGTTCTGCGTGTCGAAGCCGTACTTCTTCGCGACGCCCTGGAACGAGAACGTCCGCACCGCCCCCCGCACGGCGATCCGCGTGATCTCCAGCTGCTGGCCGGAGACCAGGCTCGTCATACGCTCGGCCAGACACGTCACGGCGTCGTACGCCTCCACCGCGAACCGATCGACCGGCGCCGAGCCCGACAGCCCCCAGCGCTTGCGGTAGGCGGCGGTGAACGCCCTGGCCGTGGGGACGAGCGCCGGGTCGACGTAGGAGGTGCCGAAGTACCAGCCCTCGGCGGCCGGACCCGCGACGGAGAGGAACTCCGGCTGCAGGGCGTACTCGACGCCGCCGCGCAGACCTCCGTAGCCCTGCCGCTTCAGCTCCTTGGCGCACAGTCCGGCACGGCGCGGGGAGACGCCCGCGAAGAGCACGACTTCGGGGCGGGTGGCGAGGGCCTCGCCCACCACGGACCCGAAGTCCTCCTCCTGCGCGGCGATCTGATGGATGGTCACCACCTCGCCCAGGCTGCTCATCGTGCTCTTCACGGAGCTGGCCGTACGCCAGCTGTAGTCCCCCGCCGCCCGGTCCAGGACCACGGCCGTCTGCTTGGCGCCGCGCACCAGGGCGAAGCTGGTGACGGGCAGTTGCAGCATGTCGTGCTGGACGCGCAGCTCGCGGTAGACCGGGCTGATGGTCGAGGCGGCAAGGTCGCCCTGGTCGATGCCGACGGCCACGGCCGCGAAGACCAGCTTGCTCGCGACGTACGCGTCGGCGCCGGCGACCACGGTCTCGCGGGTGGTGGGACCGACCACGGCCATGACGGCGGGGTCCTTCACGAACTCCCGCGCCACGGCGGCGGCCCGGCGCGCGTCCCCGCCGTCGTCCCGCGCCTTCAGCACCAGGTCGAAGGGCCGGTCGGAACGGGCGTTGAAGGTCTCGACGGCCAGCCGCCCCCCGCGCTCCTGGGCACGCCCGTCCGCCTTGCGCGGCCCGCTCAGATCGGTCTGGACGCCGATCGTGTACGAGGGCCGGGCGACGGGTGGTCCGGCGGTGCCGGTGCCGCCCGGCTCGCGGTTCACGAGGAAGGCCGTCACTCCGCCGGCGCCGGCGACGGCCACCGCGGATCCGAGGGCCAGGAAGCGTCGCCGTGACGGCGAGGTGCGGGTCCCGTCGGTGGACGCCACGACGGTCGGCTCCGCGACGGGCAGGTCCAGGACGCGGGCGGAGCGTTCCGCGATCAGCGCGGGCAGGCCCGGCGGCAGCCAGTCGTCGGCGGAGCCGTCCGCGGGACCGAGCGCGGTCCGCACCTCCGCCGCCGTGGGCCGGTCGCCGGGGTCCTTGGCCAGGCAGGCGGTCACCAGCGGCAGCAGCGCCCGCGGTACGTCGTCGAGGTCCGGTTCCTCGTGGACGGTGCGGTACACGACGGCGGCCACCCCGCCCGTGCCGAAGGGGCGTCGTCCGGTCGTCGCGTACGCCAGCACGCACCCCAGCGAGAAGACGTCGCTCGGCGGGCCGACCTCGTCGGCGCCGGTGACCCGCGCCTGCTCGGGGGCGAGGTAGCCGGGTGTGCCGATCATCGCGTCGGTGGCGGTGAGGGCGGTGGCCCCGGCCGACCGGGCGATGCCGAAGTCGATCAGACGGGGTCCGTCGAGGGCGAGCAGGACGTTGCCCGGCTTGACGTCGCGGTGGACGAGTCCGGCCTCGTGCATGTCGCTGAGCGCGGCGGCGAGCCGGGCGCCCAGGGCCCGTACGGTCGGCTCGGGCAGGGCGCCGTGGATGCCGACCGCCTCGGCGAGCGAGGGGCCGGGCACGAACTCGGTGGCCAGCCAGGGCGACCGGGCCTCCGGGTCCGAGCCGAGGACGCGGACCACCCAACGGCCGGTGATCCGCTCGGCGACCCGGGCCTCCCGCCGGAACCGCTCCCGGAAGCCGGGATCGGCGGCGTGCTCGGCGAGGATCAGCTTGAGCGCGGCGAGCCCGCCGCCGGCGGTCCGGGCGAGGTAGACCACGCCCATGCCGCCGGCGCCGAGCCGGCCGAGCAGACGGAATCCGGCGATCGACGAGGGATCGGCCGGCCGGAGGGGCCGCACCTCTCAGACCCGTCTGTTCGTCGGCGGGAGCGCGGGGGCGAACTCCAGCGGCTTGTACCGTCCGTTCTCCACGACGTACATGAAGGTGCCGGCCGCCGCCAGTTGTCCGCTCTCGGGCTTGAAGACGTAACCACCCATGACGCCCGTGTACTTGGCCTTGCGCAGCGGGGAGACCAGCGTGCTGCGGTCGGGACGTTTCCCGCCCTTGGCCGCCTTCTCGACCTCCTGGAGCAGGAGGTTGGTCATGTCGTAGTTCTCGCCCGTGTAGTAGTCGGGGGCCGAGCCGTACTTCTTCCGGTGCGCGCCGACGAGGGCGGACGCCTCCTTGCGGGTCGTGGGGTCGACGACCGGTGCGCCGAGGAGCCAGCCCTCCGCCGCGGCCCCCGCCTCTGCCAGGAAGCGGGGCCCGAAGACGTGCTGCCCGGCGACCCTCATGCCGGTGAAGCCGAGTTCGTCGAGCGCGCGGGCGGCGAGGGCGGCGCTCGGGGCGAGACCGCAGTGGACGTAGGCGTCCATGCCCTCCGCCATCATGCCGCCGAGTACGCGCTTGTAGTCGGTGGTGGGTCCGGGGACGACACGAGGGACGGGGACGACCTTTCCCTGGCGGAAGCCGAAGTTCGCCCCGCCGATGTACTGCCAGGCGTAGGTGTCGTCGGTCCGCTCCTGGAGGATGCCCGGCCGGATGCTCCGGGTCTTCGTCAGGACGTAGTAGGCGAGGCCGCTGCCGGCGATGATGTGCTGCGGGCATGCCTGCACCATCGAGAGCCCCTGGCCACCCACCGAATAGGTCAGCAGGTTCAGCCCGGCCGAGACCGTGATCACGGGCAGGAGTGCCTCGTCGTACGCGGGGAGGGCGGACAGGCCCGTGTAGTCGGAGGTGGGCCCGATGACCCCGATGACGTCGGGGTCACCGGTGAGGACGCGGGCCGCGGCCAGGGCCTTGCTCTGGTCTCCGCCGTCGTCGGAGACCTTGACCTCCAGCGTGAACGGCTTGTCCGCGCGGGCGTTGAACCGCTCGACGGCGAGCCGGACGCCGCGTTCCTGCGCGCGCCCGATGTCCTTGGCGGGGCCGGTCAGGTCCGCCTGGACGCCGACGACCCAGCGCCGCTTCTTCGGTCCGGGGGCGGCCTTCCCGTCCTTGTCGTCGTCCCGCAGCGCCGCCCAGGCGGCGACGCCGCCTCCTGCCGCGAGGACGGCCGCGCCCGAGGCGAGGAGCAGGAACCTCCGTCTCCCGGGGGCGGCTTGACCGGTCGGATCCGATGCCGCCCCGAGCTCGGTGGCGTCGATCTCGGGCAGGGCGAGCATCGCCGCGGAGCGCTCGGCGATGGTCCGGACGACGGGGGCGGGCAGCCAGTCGGCGGCCGCGCCCGGGGTGTCCTCCGTGAGACGGGCGGCGATCTCCTCGGCGGTGGGCCGTTCGGCGGGGTCCTTGGCGAGGCAGGCGCGCACGAGGTCGAGGAGCCCCTCGGGTACGCCGGTGAGGTCGGGCTCGTCGTGGACGGTGCGGTACAGCAGCGCGTCGACCGCTCCCGTACCGAAGGGCGGGCGTCCGGTGGCCGCGTGGGCGAGGAGGCAGCCGAGCGCGAAGACGTCGCTGGGCGGGCCGATCTCGGCGGCGCGGGCCTCGGCCTGTTCGGGGGCGAGGAAGCCGGGGGTGCCGACGACCATGTCGGTGGAGGTGAGCGCGGTATCCCCGGTGGTCCGCGCGATGCCGAAGTCGATGAGGCGCGGGCCGTCGACGGCGAGCAGCACGTTGCCGGGCTTGACGTCGCGGTGGACGAGCCCGGCCGCGTGCACGGCCGCCAGCGCGCGGGCGAGCGCTCCGCCGAGGATCCGTACGCTCCGCTCGGGCAGGGGGCCGTGGGCGATGACCGCCTCGCCGAGCGAGGGCCCGGGGACGAAGGCGGTCGCCATCCAGGGCTCGGGGGCGTCCGGGTCGGCGCCCGTGACGGGGACGGCCCAGGGGCTGGAGACCCGGCGGGCGGCGTCGACCTCGCGGCGGAACCGTGCGCGGAAGTCGGCCTGGTCGGCCTGGTCGGCGTGGGTGACCTTCACCGCGGCGAGTTCGCCGTTGTCCGTACGGCCGAGGTAGACCACGCCCATGCCGCCGGCGCCGAGCCGGCCCAGGAGGCGGTATCCGGCGATCGCCGACGGGTCGGAGGTCAGCAGCGGCTGGAGCGCCGCGGGACGGGGCGCCGGCCGTGGACCGGGCTGAGGTTCCGGGTGCGGGTCCGGCTGGGGTTCCGGCTGCGGGTCCGGCTGGGCGGTGGGGCTCACGACTGGACCTCCAGCTGGTCCTCGGCGCGCCCGACCATGGCCACCAGGGCCTGGACCTGAGCGCTGTCGACGTCCTTGGCGACGTGGCCGGGTGCGCCCTTCACGACGGCGGCGACGGTGACCTGTCCGACGCGGGACTGGTACCAGGAGTACGTCTGCTCGCCCTTGACCGCGTCGTTGACGTACGTCCCCGCCTCCCTGAGCGAGTCCACGGCGGTGAAGTTACCGCCGACGCCGAAGGGGCTGCCGAGGGACATCAAGCCGGTGATCCGTTCCCCGTCGCGCAGTTGCTGGTCGGGGCAGCGGAGCGCCTCCTCCAGTGTCTGGGCCATCTCCCAGTCGGCGTCCGACTCGGTGCGGTGGACGACGACGGTGGCGGAGACCCGCAGCAGCCCCCTCCCCGCCGAGGCGGGGATCTCGCTGTAGGCGGTGACGCTGTGGAGCACGCTCCCCGGGCGGGTGCCGGTCTCCCAGGTGCACCGCGCGCCGAGCACGGGCCAGTAGTCGTCGGCGGTGAGGTGCGGGGTGCGCTTGACGTAGTCCGAGCCCCAGGAGTCGGGCCCCGCGACGATCGCGAGGGCGAGCCGCTTGGCCTCGGCCGCGTTCTTCGGGGCGCGCTTCGGGTCGGCCGTGAAGGGCAGCTTCGTGGGCGTGCCCAAGGGCGCCGTCGTCGGACTTCCCTCGGGTGGGGCCGCCGAGGTCGGACTCGCCTTCCCCTGGGGCTTTTTGCCGTCGTCGCCGGAATCCGAACATCCGGTCAGGATCACGCCGCAGGCGAGTAAGCCCCCGCAAGCGCGCAGCACTCTTCCGTATCCGTACGCCACAAGCCCCCCACGGAACGCTCACACTTTCCCCCAGTGGTGAGCAGATCGTACGACGCGCGGACCCAACGTGCCCTGGTTACAGCATCATTGGGACGATTCCGCGGCAGCCTCGCGACGCGCCTCGTCGTAGCGGACGCGGGCCTCCTGGACGGCCGGGACCGTCGCGTCGGTCCAGCGCGCCAGCTCCCAGACCTGCCGGGCGGCCTCCTCGCCCAGTCCGGTGAGGCTGTAGTCGACGCGGGGCGGGATGACCGGCTTGGCGTCGCGATGGACGAAGCCGTCGCGCTCCAGGGTCTGGAGGGTCTGGGTGAGCATCTTCTCGCTGACGCCGCCGACGCGTCGGCGCAGCTCGCTGAAGCGGTACGAACGCTCCCGCAGCGCGATCAGGATCAGGACCCCCCATCGGCTGGTGACGTGCTCCAGAACGAGCCGCGCCGGGCACATGGCGCCGTCGACGTCCGCCAGCAGGCTCCTCGGTTCACTTACTCCCATGCCAGTACCTTACTTCAAAGTGGGTACTTTCGAATAGTTGGCGCCCTCCGTACGGTGAGTGCATCACCCCGCGAACAAGGAGATCACCATGAGCGTCGTCGTCACCGGAGCCACCGGACAGCTCGGCCGTCTCGTCGTCGACGAGCTGCTGACCCGGGTCCCCGCCACGTCCGTGGCCGCCGTCGTCCGCGACAAGGCCAAGGCCGCCGACCTCGCCGAGCGCGGCGTCGGGCTGCGGATCGCCGACTACGGCAAGCCGGAGACCCTGGCGGGCGCCTTCGAGGCCGGCGACCGCGTCCTGCTGATCTCCGGCAGCGAGGTCGGGCAGCGGGTGCCGCAGCATGCCGCCGTGATCGCCGCGGCCAAGGCCGCCGGCGTCGCCCAGCTCGCCTACACCGGCGTCCTCGGCGGACCCGAGGCCGACTTCGACCTGGCCGCCGAGCACACCGAGACCGAGCGGCGGATCCTCGACTCGGGGCTGCCGTACACCTTCCTGCGCAACGGCTGGTACACCGAGAACTACACCGCCAACCTGGCTCCCGTCCTCGCACACGGCGCCGTGGTCGCCAACGCCGGTGAGGGCCGGGTCGCCTCGGCCGCGCGCGCCGACTACGCGGCCGCGGCCGCCGCGGTGCTGACCGGGCCGGCCGAGACGCACCTGAACACCGCGTACGAGCTGAGCGGCGACGTCGCCTGGTCGCTGGCCGAGTACGCGGCGGAGGTCGCCCGCCAGACGGGCCGGGAGATCACGTACAGCAACGTCCCGGCCGGGACGCACGAGGAGATCCTGACCGGCGCGGGCGTCCCGCCGCTCCTCGCCGCGATCCTCGTGGACGTCGACCGGGCCATCGAGCGCGGGGCGCTCGCCGGACGGACCGACGACCTGTCCCGCCTGATCGGCCGCCCGACCACCCCGCTCGCCGCGTCGATCGCCGAGGCGCTCGCGCAGAGGTCATGACCGTATTGCGGTACGGACATGACAGCCGGCCCCGTGCGGCGCTACCTTCGACGGAACAGCGCGGCGCGGGGCAGGAGATTCGGTGAAGGAAGACAACGAGGGACGAGCAGGACTTCTGTACGGGATCGGCGCCTACGGCATGTGGGGGCTCGTCCCGCTCTTCTGGCCACTCCTCAAGCCGGCCGGGGCGGCCGAGATCCTCGCCCACCGGATGGTGTGGTCGCTGGCCTTCGTCGGCATCGCGCTCCTCGCGCTGCGCCGCTGGGGCTGGATACGCGAGCTGGTGCGCAGCCCGCGCAAACTGGGGCTGATCACCTTCGCCGCGACGGTCATCACCGTCAACTGGGGCGTCTACATCTGGGCCGTCAACGCCGGCCAGGTCGTCGAGGCGTCGCTCGGCTACTTCATCAACCCGCTCGTCACCATCGCCCTGGGCGTCCTGCTCCTGAAGGAGCGGCTGCGGCCCGCGCAGTGGGTGGCGGTCGGCGTCGCCGCCACGGCCGTGCTGGTCCTCTCGATCGGCTACGGGCGCCCGCCGTGGATCTCGCTGATCCTGGCCTTCTCCTTCGGCGTCTACGGCCTGGTGAAGAAGAAGGTCAACATCGGCGGCCTGGAGTCGCTGGCCGCCGAGACCGCCGTCCAGTTCCTGCCCGCCCTCGCCTATCTGCTCTGGCTCGGCACCCAGGGCTCGGCCACCTTCGGCACCGAGGGCGCGGGCCACGCGGCGCTTCTCGCGGCGACCGGGATCGTCACGGCCGTGCCCCTGATCTGCTTCGGCGCTGCGGCCATCCGCGTACCGCTGTCGACGCTGGGGCTGCTCCAGTACCTGGCGCCGGTCTTCCAGTTCGGCCTGGGCGTCCTGTACTTCCACGAGGCGATGCCGCCGGAGCGCTGGGCGGGCTTCTCCCTCGTGTGGCTCGCACTGACGATCCTGACCTGGGACGCGCTGCGGACGGCACGGCGGAGCCGCGCCGAGGCGGAGGCGCTGGCCAGGACCGTCGTGGACCGCGCCCTCGCGGACACCGCGGCCGAGGGCGCCACGAGCGTGCCCGCCGAGCCCGGGACCGTGGCGCTTCCCACCACGCCGGCCCGGCCCGTGCACTGACCCCGCACGCACGCGACGGCCCCCGGAGTTCCCCTCCGGGGGCCGTCGCGTCTGCGCGTCCGCCGGTCACGAGACGGTGACCTCGGGGACGACCTCCGGAACCGCACGCGTCCGGTGGGCCCGTACGCCTGTCGCCGCGACCGCCGCGCCGACCGCCACCATGGCCAGCGGCACCACCAGCGCCGCCCGGAACCCGTCGATGCCGCCGCCGGCGATCCCGTACACCGCCGTCACCGCCGAGATGCCGACCGCCGAGCCGAACTGCACCGCGGTCGTCAGCAGCCCGCTGGCGAGCCCCTGCTCCTCCTCCTCGATGCCGTCGGTGGCGGCGATCGTGAGCGGTCCGTACGCGAGGGCGAAGGCGAGTCCGGTCAGCAGCAGGGTCGGGAACATCGCCGCGTACGACCAGTCCGGGCCGACCGGCAGGAACAGCGCGTACGAGGCGATCGCGAGCACGAAGCCGCCGAGGACGACCCGGGCGTTGCCGAACCGCGCCACGAGCCGCGGGGTGAGCGTCGGGGCGAGGACGGCGTCGACGCCCATCACGAGCAGGGCGAACGCGGTCTCCAGGGAGGACCAGCCGCGCAGCTCCTGGAGGTAGAGCGTGGCGACGAACTGGAAGCCGAAGAACGAGCCGACGAACAGCAGCGCCCCGATGTCGGCCCGGACCGTGGACGCCTTGCGGAGCAGTCCGAGACGTACGAGAGGGGCCGCGGCCCGGCGCTCGACGGCGACGAAGACCCCGACGAGGACGAGACCCGCGGCGGCGACGAACGCGGTCAGCGGCCAGCCGTCGAGTCCGTGCTCCATCCGGACGATCCCGAAGGCCAGCAGCAGCATGGCCCCCGCCGCGGTCAGCGCGCCCGCCAGGTCGAAGCCGCCGGGGACCTTCTCGGGCCGCGCCTCCCCGGGGACGAGCCGTACCGCGGCGAGCAGGACGACGGCGGCGAGCAGGACCGGAGCGAAGAAGACCCAGCGCCAGCCGAGCTGGGTGAGCAGCCCGCCGATGACGAGCCCGAGGGTGAAGCCGCCCGCCGCCGTGCCCGCGAAGACCAGCAGCGCCTGGTTGCGCTGCGGGCCCTCCTCGTACGAGGTGGTGATGATCGACATCGCGGCGGGGGTCATGAACGCGGCGGCGACACCGGTCACGAAGCGGGCCGTGATCAGCATCCAGCCCTCGGTCGCGAAGCCGCCGAGGCCGGAGAAGAGCAGGAAGACGGTGAGCCAGCCGAGGAACATCCGGCGGCGGCCGAGGAGATCGGCGGCGCGTCCGCCGAGGAGGGTGAAGCCGGCGTAGCCGAGGACGTACGCCGACATCACCCAGGCGGCTGTGCCGGTGGACAGATCCAGATCGGATCTGATGCTCGGCACCGCGACGGCGAGCATGGCGACGTCGATGCCCTCCAGGAAGATCGTTCCGCAGAGGACGAGGAGCAGGGCCCAGGCACGTGCGGGCATGGATGCGGACATGGCTGTCTCCAGGCGGGAAGGGAAGGGGTGGTTACCGGCCAGAGGGTCGGTTCCCTCTTGTAACCACCTGCATCCTGCGGCAGCATTCGGTGCCATGGAAGAAGGCACTTTGAAGTCACCGAGTCACTGCGAAGTCACCTACTCCGAGGGCCACGAGGGCGACACGGACCCCTTCCAGTGGGACACCCGGGAGGACTGCGAGGTGCGCCAGATCCTCGACCGCGTCGCCGACAAGTGGTCCCTGCTGGTCATCGCCCTGCTCGACCGCCGCAAGCTGCGCTTCACGGAGCTGCGGCGGGAGATCGACGGGATCAGCCAGCGGATGCTCACGGTCACGCTGCGCCAGCTGGAGCGGGACGGGCTGGTGAAGCGGACGGTGCATCCGGTGGTGCCGCCGCGCGTGGACTACGAACTGACCCCGCTGGGCGGGACGTTGCACACGACCATCCGCTCGCTGGTGACATGGACGGAACGCCACCAGAACGAGATCGCGGCGGCGCGCGAGGCGTACGACGCGAGGGAGGCGGCGGAGGTGGCCGCAGTCTGACCCGCGGTCGCGGCGGGCGCGGCACGGCACGCGGTCCGGGCCGGCGCGGACGCGACGAGGACACGGGGCGGCGGCACCGCCTGACGGCGGGGGCGTCAGGCGGTCGCGGCGGGCGCGGCGCGGTGGCGCATCACCGTCGCGGCGGGCGCGGCGCGGTGGCCCATCACCGTGCTGCGGGCGCGGCGTGTGGCGCATCGCGGCCGTCGCTGCGGTGCGTTCGGACCGGTGTGGGCGAGACTCGGCACATGACCGCACTGCACTGGAAGCTCGTGATCGACGCCGCCGACCCGCATGCCCAGGCCGCGTTCTGGGCCGCCGCCCTCGGCTACCTGGAGGAGGACAACAGCGCCCACGTCGCACGCCTCCTCGACCTCGGCGCGCTCCCGCCCGACGTGACCGTCACCGTCTCCGGCCGCCTCGCCTTCCGCGACCTGATCGCCGTCCGTCACCCGGACGACCCCTACGAGGAGGCGACCGGCATCGGCCAGGGCCGCCGGATCCTCTTCCAGCGCGTCCCGGAGGAGAAGACCGTCAAGAACCGCCTCCACCTGGACGTCCACATCGCCCCCGGCACCCGGGACGCCGAGGTCGAGCGGCTGGAGACCCTGGGCGCCTCCGTCCTGCGCCGGGTGGAGGAACAGGGAGGCGCCTGGGTGGTCATGAGGGACCCGGAGGGCAACGAGTTCTGCGTGCAGTGACGTTCAGGCGCGCCGCACCTCGAACTGGAAGCAGCCGTACTCGACGGCCCTGACGTGCACCAGCTCCACCACGGGGTCGGCGAACGCCTCCGCGAACGCCTCGTCGAAGCCCTCGGTCGCCCGGGCCGGGATCGCCAGGAGCCGACCGCCGACGATCCGCCCCGCGGAGTCGTAGCGGCGCAGGGTGCGCAGCGCGCCGGGCCGGTCGAAGGGGTACGCCCGCGGGTCCTCGGCCGGTCCCGCGCACTCCTCCGCGTGGATGAAGACCGGCCCCTGCTCGTCGTACGCGCCGGGCGCGGCCCCGGTCTCGGCGGCCCAGCGCCGCAGCGGGGCGTACGAGACGAGCGCGATCCGCTCCCCCGCCGCGCAGGGCCGCAGACAGCAGCGCAGCGGGCTGCCGCCCTCGGTCGCGGTGTACGGGACGCAGGGCCTGCCGGCGTCGTCCACGGCCCTGAGCTCGGCGAGGGCCGCGGGATCGACGGGGCGTGCGGTGTAGGTGGTCATGGGCCCAGCCTCACGCGTCGGCGCGGGACGCACCGGCGGTATTCGGACACCACGTTCCCCGTGCCAGGGGGCGCCCCGGCACCGTGATCCGGCTCACATGGACGCGGATCCGGCGCCCCCCTGTCACAAACGCCGGCCGCCCGGTGTCTCAAGGGCGAAGGAGCCAACACCGGCAAGCGGAGGAGACACCATGACCAGCACCACGAAGGTCGTCGTGATCGGCGGCGGGTACTCCGGCGTCATGGCGGCCAGCCGTCTGACGCGGCGCGACGACGTCACGGTGACGCTGATCAACCCGCGCGCCGCCTTCGTCGAGCGGATCCGGCTGCACCAGCTGGCGGGCGGGACCCACGAGGCGGTCGTGGAGTACCGCAAGGTCCTGGCCGAGGGCGTGGGCCTGGTCGTCGACTCCGTGACCCGGATCGACGCGGCCGAGCGGCGCCTGACCCTGGAGAGCGGCGGCACCGTCGACTACGACTACCTGGTCTACGCCGTGGGCAGCGGCAGCGCGCGACCGAGCGTGCCCGGAGCGGCCGAGTTCGCCTACCCGGTCGCCGGCCTGGAGGAGGCCGAGCGGCTGCGGTCGGCTCTCGAAGCCGCGCCCGTGTCGGCCGCGGTGACCGTCGTCGGAGGCGGTCCGAGCGGCATCGAGACGGCCGCCGAACTGGCCGAGACGGGCCGCAGGGTGACCCTGGTGTGCGGTCGGGTCCTCGGCCCGTATCTGCACCCCCGGGGCCGGCGCTCGGTCGCCGGGCGGCTGGCCGCGCTCGGGGTGACCGTGGTCGAGGGCCCCGGCGCCGAGGTGACGGCGGTGACGCGCGACGCCGTGCGGCTCGCGGACGGCCGCGAGCTGGCCGGCCACGTGACCGTCTGGACCGCCGGATTCGGCGTGCCGGACCTCGCCGCCCGCAGCGGACTGACCACCGACTCCCTGGGCCGCCTGCTCACGGACGAGACCCTGACGAGCGTGGACGACGAGCGCATCGTCGCCGCCGGGGACTCGGCGGCGCCGTCGGACCTGCCGTTCCGGATGGGATGCCAGTCCGCGGTCCAATTGGGCCCGCAGGCCGCCGAGACCGTTCTCAGCCGGATCGCCGGCGAGCGGCCCGCCCCCGTCGATGTGGGGTTCGCGGGCCAGTGCATCAGCCTGGGGCGCCGCTTCGGCATCTTCCAGGTCTCCCACAAGGACGACACCGCGAAGAAGCTCTACCTCGGCGGCCGCCCGGGCGCCAAGCTCAAGGAGCTCATCTGCAGGAGCACCGTCTGGCAGCTGGGATACGAGGCGCGCAAGCCGGGTGTGCGCACGTGGTGGGCGAAGGACGACAAGCGCGGGGAGCGGCTCGTCGCCAAGCACGGCGAGGCGCTCGCCACCCGCTGAACGGGCAGCATGGGCCCGGCCGTCGACGAGCGCGGCCGGGCACGAGGGAGAGAGAACGAGACATGAGCGACAACGCCACCGACGCGGCCACCGAGAGCTTCGTCGCCCACCGCAACCTGCTCTTCACGGTCGCGTACGAGATGCTGGGATCGGCGGCCGACGCCGAGGACGTCCTCCAGGAGACCTGGCTGCGGTGGGTCGAGGCCGACCTGGGGCAGGTGCGCGACCAGCGGGCCTACCTGGTCCGGATCACGACCCGCCAGGCGCTCAACCGGCTGCGCACCATGTCCCGCCGCAAGGAGTCCTACGTCGGCCCCTGGCTGCCCGAGCCGCTGATCACCGCGCCGGACGTGGCCGAGGACGTCGAACTCGCCGAGAGTCTGTCGATGGCGCTCATGCTCGTCCTGGAGACGCTCTCCCCGACCGAACGCGCCGTCTTCGTCCTGCGCGAGGTCTTCGACGTCGGCTACGACGAGATCGCCGAGGCCGTCGGCAAGACGCCCGCGGCCGTCCGGCAGATCGCCCACCGCGCCCGCAAGCACGTCGACGCCCGCCGTCCCCGCGAGGCGGTCTCCCCGGGCGAGACCCGGGCGGCCCTGGAGTCCTTCCAACGTGCCCTGGAGACCGGGGACATGCAGGGTCTCCTGGACGTGCTCGCCCCCGAGATCGTCCTGATGAGCGACGGCGGCGGTATCAAGCAGGCCGCGCGGCGGCCGGTCGTCGGCGCCGACAAGGTGGCCCGCTACATGATCGGCGGCATCGGCAAGTACGAGATCACCTTCACGCTCGACCCGACCGTGGTCAACGGCAGCCCGGCGCTCGTGGTCCGTGTGGACGGCGAGATCGACGGCGTCATGGCGGTCCGCGTCGAGGACGCCCGCATCACGGGCCTCTACTACGTCCGCAACCCCGAGAAGCTGACCCGCGTCCAGTCCGAGACCCCGATCGCCCTGCGCTGAGCGGCGCCGGGGGCGATCGCCCGGAAGCCGGTTGACCTCAACCGCGGTCGAGCTCCTACGGTCGTGCCGACGAAGGGAGTTCGACCATGACGACATTGGTGACGGGCGCCACCGGGAACACCGGCCGGCACGTGGTGGCGGAGCTGGTCCGCCGAGGAGAGCCCGTACGGGCACTGACACGGGATCCGGCCGGGGCCGCGGGACGGTTACCGGCCGGGGTGGAGCTGGTGGCCGGAACGCATACGGCACCGGACGGCCTGGGAGCCGCCCTCGACGGCGTCAGCCGTCTCCACATCACGGTGACGGCGGGGCTCGCCGAGGTGGGGCCCGAGCTGGTCCGCCGGGCGGTGGACGCGGGAGTGCGGCGGATCACCGTGCTGTGGGGCGGTTTCGTGGGCCCGGTCGAGAAGGCGGTCGCCGAGTCGGGTGTGGAGTGGACGCGCCTGGAACCGCAGGAGTTCATGTCCAACACCCTGACCTGGGCCGACTCGATCCGCGCCGAGGGAATCGTCCGCGAGCCGTACGACTTCCCCAGCGCGCTCGTCCACGAGGCCGACATCGCAGCGGTCGCCGCCACCGCGCTGCTCGACGACGGCCATCACGAGCGCGCCTACAACCTCACCGGGCCGCAGGCGCTGACCCCGCGCGAGCGGATCGCCGTGCTGGCCCGGGCGACCCGCCGCGACATCGACTTCGTCCCGCTCACGCACGAGCAGGCCGTCGACCGGCTGCTGGCCACCGGCGTGTCCCGCGCGGACGCCGAGTACGTCATCGGCTGGTACGCCTCCCCGACCGAGGACTCCACGACCGTCGACGACACCGTCGAACGGGTCACCGGACGCCCGGCGCGCACCTTCGCCCAGTGGGCGACCGAGCACGCCGACCGCTTCTAGAGCCCGGTCGCCGGCGACCACCGGCCGGCCCGCGGTCGGGCACCGCGATCCGCGTGCGCTCGTCGCACGGTCGGGCGCCGGGACCAGCCACGCTCGTCCCACGGTCGGGCGCCGCCGGCGGCGTTCGCCCGTCGCACGGTCGGCGGACCGTCCGATGAGCGAACGCCCCTGACCGGTTTCCGCTCTTGACGACACGTCACCCCGGCACTGAACATTCAGCACGCACAGACGTACGTCGCACAACCGCACCCCGCACAGCTCCAGCGCCTCGTGGCACCCACGCCCCGGGGCGTCTCGCACGTTTCCGTCCCATCCCCGTTCGGAATCCGGAGCCCCCACATGAAGTTCTCCGTTCCCAGACGCGCCGCCGCGCTCTCCGCCGTCGCGGCGCTGGCCCTCGCCGGGTTCTCCGGCGCCACCGCCGACGCGGCTCCCTCCGCGGCGGCCGCGCCCGACATCCCGCTCGCCAACGTCAAGCAGCACCTCACCGACCTGCAGTCGATCGCCTCCGCCAACGGCGGCAACCGCGCCCACGGCCGCACCGGCTACAAGGCGTCCATCGACTTCGTGAAGGCCAAGCTGGACGCCGCCGGGTACACCACCACCCTCCAGCAGTTCACCTCCAACGGAGCCACGGGCTACAACCTGATAGCCGACTGGCCGGGCGGTGACCCGAACCAGGTCCTCATGGCCGGAGCCCACCTCGACTCCGTCTCCTCCGGCGCCGGCATCAACGACAACGGCTCCGGTTCCGCCGCCGTCCTGGAGACCGCGCTCGCCGTCTCCCGGGCCGGCTTCCAGCCCACGAAGCATCTGCGTTTCGGCTGGTGGGGCGCCGAGGAACTGGGTCTCATCGGCTCGAAGTACTACGTGAACAACCTGCCGTCGACCGAGCGGGCCAAGGTCTCCGGCTATCTGAACTTCGACATGATCGGTTCGCCCAACCCGGGCTACTTCGTCTACGACGACGACCCGACGATCGAGCAGACCTTCAAGAGCTACTTCGCCGGCATCGGCGTGCCGACCGAGATCGAGACCGAGGGCGACGGCCGCTCCGACCACGCCTCGTTCAAGAACGTCGGCATCCCCGTCGGCGGTCTGTTCACCGGGGCCAGCCGGGTCAAGACCAGCGCCCAGGTGCAGAAGTGGGGCGGTACGGCCACGGCCTTCGACCGCTGCTACCACTCCTCGTGCGACACGACGTCGAACATCAACGACACCGCGCTCGACCGCAACAGCGACGCCGTCGCCCACGCGATCTGGACCCTGTCGGCCGGCACGACCACCCCGCCCGGCAAGGTCTTCGAGAACGCGGCCGACGTGTCGATCCCGGACAACGGCGCCGCGGTGACCTCCACCGTCGACGTCACCGGCATCACCGGCAACGCGCCCTCCGCCCTCAAGGTGGACGTGAACATCGTCCACACCTACCGCGGTGACCTCGTCGTCGACCTCGTCGCCCCCGACGGCTCGGTCTACAACCTGCACAACCGCTCCGGCGGCAGCGCCGACAACCTCGTGCAGACCTACACCGTGAACGCCTCCTCGGAGGTCGCCAACGGCGCCTGGAAGCTGCGGGTCCAGGACCGGGCCGCGCAGGACACGGGCTACATCAACAGCTTCAAGCTGACGTTCCCGTAACAGCAGAACTCCCGGGTGGGTCGGTGACCATCGCCCCCGACCCGCCCGGGGTCCCAACGCGCCCTACTTCGCGGCGTTCGCCGCCTGCACCAGCGCGTCCTTCGTGACCGCGCCGGCGTACACCTTGCCGTCGTCCGTCATCAGCACGTTGACGATCTTCGTCTTGAAGACCGTGCCGGAGCCGAACTTCCCGGTGACCTTGTCACCGAGGCTGTCCAGGAAGCCCTGGACCTCCTTCGGGGCCTCGTCCGTCTTCGGCGCCGGAGCACCCGTGTCGAACGTCGCGATCGCGGTCCAGCCCTCGCCGATCACGTTCGGACCCTCGCCGCCGCCCAGGTCCCCGAGGCCGCCGAACTGCTTCCCGAACTCCTTGCCGAAGTCCTCGGAGCCCTTCTCGTCGTCCGGTACGCCCTCCGTCACCTTGGCGCCCTTCGGCGCCTTGAAGTCGAACGTCGAGGCAGCCGGCTTGCCGAAGTCGACCTTCGTGAAGCCCGCGTCGACCACCGGCTTGCCGCCGTCGACCGAGGTGAGGGTGAACTTCAGCGGGGTGCCGTTGCCGGCGTCCACCGCGACCTTCACCGACTCGACCATCGAACCGCTCTGCTTCGGCTTGATGACGAGCTGGTACGCGTCCCGGCCGGCCACCTTCGCCGTGCCGCCGACCGTGATCGAGGTGGTGCCGTCCGCGGCCTTCAGGATCTCGTCGGCGAGCTCCTTCGGCGTGGCCGGCAGCTCCTTCTCCGGCGCCTCGCCGGCCCTGTCCGTCTTCTCGTGGAAGACCTCGTTCGACTTGCTGTCGTAGCCCCACACGTCGTCGCCGTTGTGGATGAGGCTGTACTCGTCCGCGCCGTCCAGGATGGTCAGCTTCTGCCGGTCCGGGCCGTCGGCGGCCACGCGCAGCGTGTGCGTGCCCGAGACGAGCTGCGTCAGCTTCTCCTCCGGGTCGGCCGAGGCGGGGCCCGAGCCGCCGCCGAGGGAACCGGCCAGGCCCGCCACCGACGGCAGACCCAGGTCGGTGCTCACCTTGAACGTGCCGGACAGCGTCTGCGTCTCGGACGCCGCGATCTTCTCGATCAGCTGCTGGGCGGTGATCTCCGGCAGGTCCGGGTCACCGGACGCCGCGAGAGCCGGTACGAGCCCGATGGTCGCGGCGGCCACTCCGGCCACCGCGACCGGGACGATGTAGCGGCTCGCCTTACGGTTGTCTGCCATGGTCTGTCCCTACCTCCGTGGTCGATGACTCCATCTGACCAAAGACGAGCGGCGGAATCGTCAGCCCCCGGGCGCAATCCGACGTACTGCTGAGGGATGACCCGACCCTGAGACGCCCTAGCCCGCGCGGTGGACCACCGCGTCGCAGAGCTCCTGCAGAGCCGACTTGGCGTACCCCTCGGGCAGCGGGGCCAGCATCGCCCGGGCCTCCTCGGCGTAGCGCACGGTGTCCCGGCGGGCCTGTTCCAGGGCGGGGTGGACCCGCAGCCGTCGCAGGGCCTCCGCGTGGCGCGCGTCGTCGCTGAGGTCGCTGTCGACGAGCTCGACCAGCTCCACGTCCTCCGGGCGCCCGTGGGCCGCGGCGGCGGCGCGCAGGTGGAGCACCGGCAGGGTCGGGATGCCCTCGCGCAGGTCCGTGCCGGGGGTCTTGCCGGACTCGTGGGAGTCGGAGGCGATGTCGAGGACGTCGTCGGCGAGCTGGAAGGCGACGCCGAGGCGCTCGCCGTACTGGGTGAGGATGTCGACGACGCTCTCGTCCGCGCCGGACATCATCGCGCCGAAGCGGCAGGAGACGGCGACGAGCGAGCCGGTCTTGCCTCCGAGGACGTCGAGGTAGTGGTCGACGGGGTCGCGGTCGCCCTGCGGGCCCGCGGTCTCCAGGATCTGGCCGGTGACCAGACGTTCGAACGCCTCCGACTGGATGCGTACGGCCTCGGGTCCGAGGTCCGCGAGCGTGTGCGAGGCGCGGGCGAAGAGGAAGTCACCCGTCAGGACGGCGATCGAGTTGCCCCATCGGGTGTTGGCGGAGTCGACGCCCCGTCGCACGTCCGCCTCGTCCATGACGTCGTCGTGGTAGAGCGTGGCGAGGTGGGTGAGCTCGACGACGACGGCCGAGGGCACGACACCCGGCGCGTACGGGTCGCCGAACTGGGCGGCGAGCATCACGAGCAGGGGCCTGAAGCGCTTGCCGCCCGCCAGGACGAGATGCTGGGCGGCCTCCGTGATGAAGGGGATCTCGCTCTTGGTGGCGTCGAGGAGCCCTGCCTCCACGGCCGCCAATCCGGTCTGGACATCGGCCTCAAGAGCCTGGTCCCGCACGCTAAGACCGAACGGCCCGACGACGGTCACGAGGGGGTCTCCTGTCTGCTGACGCCTGCTGACGATCACACGGATTGTCGATGTGTCGCTCGATTCACTCAAGTCAGCGTATCCGGTCGCCTTTCGATCACCATGGGCGCCTTCCCGCCACCCCCGGTATGTTCGTGATCAGCTCATACGACCAGGAGTAGGCGTTTTGTCCCGAACAGCGATCGATTCCGATACGAACGACGAGCAGCCGCCACCCGAAGACGATCATGCCTTCTTCGGTCAGCCGAGGGGGCTCCTCACCCTCTCGGGCCTGGAGATCTGGGAACGATTCTCCTTCCTCGGGATGCAGGCGATCCTCGTCCTCTACTTCGCCGACACCGTCGCGAACGACGGCCTCGGCATGGCCCCGGGCACGGCCGCCTCCGTCGCGGCCGCCTACGGCACCCTGGTCTACCTGGTCTCCGTCGCCGGCGGCTGGCTGGCCGACCGCATCCTCGGCTCCTACCGGGCCGTGCTGTGGGGCGGCATCCTGATCGCCCTCGGCCACTACTCCATGGCGGTGCCGACCGCGGGCATGACCTGGGCGGGCCTCGGCCTGATCAGCGCCGGCACCGGTCTGCTCAAACCGAACGTCGCCACCATGGTCGGCAAGCTCTACGCGACCGACGACGACCGCCGGGACGCCGGCTTCGCCATCTACTACATGGCGATCAACATCGGCGCCTTCGCCGGCCCGCTGATCACCGGCTGGCTCGCCGACCACCGGGGCTACCACTGGGGCTTCTCGGCCGCCGCCATCGGCATGACCTTCGGCCTGCTCCAGTACGTCCTCGGCCGCCGTCACCTGGCCGGACGCAAGCACTCCGCCGAGTTCGCGCTGGCCCCCGACGCCATGCGCCGGGCGGTCCTGCTCATCGTCCTCGGCACGCTCGCCGTGGGGGCGGTGGCGGCCGTGCTGGCCGCGGCGGGCTGGCTGACCATGGACCGCTTCGTCGACCTGCTGACGCTCGTCTCGGTGATCGCCCCGGTCGTCTACTTCTGGGTGATGTTCAAGAGCCCCCGGGTCACCGCGGAGGAACGCGGCCGGCTCAAGCCGTACGTCGTGCTCTTCCTGGCCTCGGTGGTCTTCAACTTCATCCTCTTCCAGGCGTACTCGACGATGATCCTGCTGGCGTCCACCAACGCCCGCACCACCATCCTCGGCTTCGACTTCCCGGCCAGCTGGTACGCCTCCGCCCTCGGCGCCTTCGAGGTCGCCCTGGCCCCCGTCGTGGCCGCCGTCTGGGCCCGCATGGGGCACAACCAGCCACACGCCTCCAACAAGATCGCGTTCGGGGTGATCCTCGGCGGTCTGTCGTTCCTGCTGATGGTCGTGCCGACCTCCGGTCACGCCGACGACACGTACCGGATGGCGGCCTGGTGGATCGTCGGCTCGTACCTCCTCCTCGGCCTCGGTGACGTCCTCCTGGAGACCTCCGGGATGTCCGCCACCACCAAGCTCGCCCCGAAGGCCTTCTCCAGCCAGACGATGTCCCTCTGGTTCCTCTCCCTCGCCCTCGCCAACGGCATCCAGGCACAGACCGTGAAGCTCTACGACGACGTCTCCAAGCCCGCCTACTTCGGGGTCAACGGCGCCATCGCCGTCGCCGCGGGCCTCGTCGTGATCGCCCTCGCGCCCTGGCTGCGCCGCACCATGCACCCCGTCCACTGAGGTTGGTCCGCCATGCGCATCCGTACCGAGTTCCCGTACGAGACGACCCACGAAGATGTCCGGATTCCGCTCCCCGACCGGACGAAGCTCTACGCCCGGATCTGGCGGCCGGTCACCGACGAGCCCGTCCCGGCCCTCCTGGAGTACCTGCCGTACCGCCTGACGGACTGGACGGCGCCCCGTGACCGGCAGCGCCACCCCTGGTACGCCGGGCACGGCTACGCCTCCGTGCGCGTCGACGTGCGCGGGCACGGCAACAGCGAGGGCCTGCCCGGCGACGAGTACGACGCCGTCGAGCTGGCCGACGGCGTGGCGGTGGTGAACTGGCTCGCCGAGCAGCCCTGGTGCACGGGGAAGGTCGGCATGTTCGGCATCTCCTGGGGCGGCTTCAACTCGCTCCAGATCGCGGCCCTCGCCCCCGAACCGCTGAAGGCGATCGTCACCGTCTGCTCGACCGACGACCGCTACGACAACGACGTCCACTACATGGGCGGCTCCGTCCTCGCCGTGGACATGCACGCCTGGGCGGCCACCATGCTCGCCTTCGTCGCCCGCCCGCCGGACCCCCTGTACGTGGGCGGGGAGTGGCGGGAGACGTGGCTGCGGCGCCTGGAGGCGGTGGATCCGTTCATCCACACCTGGCTCGCCCACCAGACCCGGGACGCCTACTGGCGGCACGGCAGCGTCTGTGAGGACTACGGGGCGATCGAGGCGGCCGTCCTCGCGGTGGGCGGCTGGCACGACCCGTACCGGGACACCGTGCTGCGACTGGTCGAGCACCTCCCCCAGGACCGGGTGCGCGGGATCATCGGTCCCTGGTCGCACCAGTACCCGGACCGCGGCCTTCCGCCGGGCCCGGCGATCGGCTTCCTCCAGGAGACCCTGCGCTGGTGGGACCACCACCTCAAGGGCGCCGACAACGACGTGATGGCCGAGCCGCTGCTGCGCTCGTGGATCAGCGGGTCGCACCCGCCGGCCACCGTCTACGAGGAGCTGCCGGGCCGTTGGGTCGCCGACCCGGCCTGGCCGTCCCCGAACGTCACCCCCGTGACGTACGCCTTCCAGGGCGAGCCGGTGCTCGTCGACTCGCCCCAGCAGACCGGCCTGGACGCGGGCCGCTTCTTCCCCTTCGGCAACGACGCCGACCTGCCGCCCGACCAGCGCGACGAGGACGCCCACTCGGCGTGCTTCGACTTCGCGGTCCCGGAGGACGGCGCGGCGATCGAGATCCTGGGCCGCCCCGGGGTCAGCCTGTCCCTGCGCGCCGGCGCACCGACGGGCCAGGTGATCGCCCGGCTGTGCGACGTCGCCCCCGACGGCTCCTCGACGCTCGTCACGCGGGGCGTGCTGAACCTCTCCGCCCGCTACGGCCGCGACCGCGCGGTGGAGGCCCAGCTCGGCGAGGCGGAGGACCACGTTTTCGAGCTGAACGGCATCGGCCACACCTTCCCGCCCGGCCACCGGGTCCGTCTCGCGGTCTCCTCCGCGTACTGGCCGTGGATCTGGCCCCAGCCCGACGCCGCCGGCTTCACCCTCGATCCCGCCGCCTCGAACCTGACGCTCCCCGTCCGCCGGCACACGGACGACGCGATCGAGTGGGAGGAGCCCGAGCAGTCCGAACCGCTGGGCGTGGTCGTCCCGGCGACCCTGGAGGAACCCCGCCCGGAGCGGCTGGTGGTGCGGGACGTGGCCAAGGGCGAGTGGCGGCTGGAGGTCGACCCCCGGTACGGCGGCACGCGGGTCTATCCGGACGGCCTGGAATTCACCGAGGACGCCCTGGAGACGTACACCATCGACGAGAACGATCCGCTCTCCGCCCGTACCCGCTCGGACTGGTCGATCCGACTGCACCGCCCGGAGTTGGCGTGGGACGTCACGGTCGACTCGCGTTCGGAGATCTCCTGTGACGCGGATGTATTCGTCACGTCGAACGAAGTGGTGTGCAAAGAGGGTGGGGAGGTTCTCTTCCACCGGACCTGGGAGAAACGGATTCCGCGTACGGCGGGGTGAACGGAAGGGAAAGGGGCCCGCATTCCGTACGGAATGCGGGCCCCTCACTCACCACGTCGATCAGGCGTCGGCGCCGGCCTTGCGGCGACGGACGACGAACATCGCACCGGCACCGAGCGCGACGGCCGCGGCGCCCGCGAGGGCGATCTGCGGAACGGCGTCGTTCGAACCGGTCTTGGCGAGCGAGCCGGTGGTGGAACCGGTGGTTCCGCCGTTCACCGCGGTGGTGGAGGTGTTGCCCTGCCCGGTGGTGTTGGTGTTCCCGCCGGTCGAGCCGTTGCCGTTGCCGCCGGTCGCGGGGGTGCCGGCCTTGGCGATCTCGAAGTCGAAGGTCTCGTCCTCGTCGCCCCAGCCGCAGCTGCCGTCGTTGTTGTCGTAGCCGGTGGCGGAGATCAGCGAGACGAACGCCTTCGGCGCCTTGGCGTCGACCGCGAGACGCAGCTTGACGTCGACCTTGGCACCGGGCTTGATCGTGCCGACCTCGATGAAGGCGATGTTCTCGACGGAGTCGTTCCAGGTCGACCCGTCGACGGACCACTTGAGGTCCGTCCACTTGTCCAGGTTGTCACCGGTGGCGGTGTTGATGACGGCGGTGAAGGCACCGGCGTCGTCGAGCTGGGTGCCCGTGCCGTTGTTGATGCGCAGCGTGAAGTCGGTGCTCTTGCCCGCGACGGCCTTCTTGGGGCCGCTCAGGTCGAGCGTCAGCGTCTTGCTGACGTCCTTGCACTCCTCACCCGGCTCCTCGGCCTCCGCGTCGGCGAGCGCCTTCTTGGCGGCGTCGAGGGCCTTCCTGGCGTCCTTCTCCGCCTTCTGGGCGACGCCGAGCTTCTTGAAGGCGGCGACCCGCGCGTCCGAGAGCGCGGTGCCGGCCTCGGCGGACTTGGCGTCCGCCGCGGTCTTGGCGGTGGCGGCGGCCTCGGCCGCCTTCTTCGCCTCGGCGACCGCCTTCTCGGCCTCGGTCTTGTCCGAGCCCTCGGGCAGGGCCGCCAGCGCGGCCTCGGCCTCGGCCAGCTTGGTGTCGGCCTCGGTCTTGGCGGTGGCGGCGGCCTCGGCCGCCTTCTTCGCCTCGGCAATGGCGACCCGCAGCGGGTGGTCGGCCTTGTCCAGGGCGTCGAGCGTCTTCTCGATCTCGACCTGGGCGGCGTCCTCCGCGGCGACCGCGGCGTCGTACGCCTTCTGGGCGGCGGCGACCGCGAGCTTCAGCTGCTCGATCGAGGGCTTCTCGTCCTGCGTCTGCGCCGGCGCGGCCGGCTTGTTGTCGGCGAACGCCGGGGCGGCCGAAAGGAGAACGACGGGCGTCGTCACCGCGGCGGCAACGGCCGTCGCGAGAATGCGGCGAATCTTCAAGGCAGACCTTTTCTGGTCGAACGAAGATGAAAGAAATGGGGGTCGCGCCTGCGGGGACCTCACGCGGTGCGACGTTGCCGAGATCGTATGACCCGAATAAGGCCCGGGAAAAGCGGGAATTGAACGCGCTCAGTCGCACAGCCGCCGCACAGCACGCATAAAGCACGCGAACATGGACAGTTGTGCACGCAGGCCGCACTTTCTGTGTGACCCATGTCATCCGCGCCGAGCGGTCCGACCCGTAACGTGTCCCCCACACCCGTGGAAAGCGAGGCAAGCACCGATGCCCGAGCAGTCCCCGCTCGACCTCGCCGAAGGCGACCCCTTCGGCCCGCACAACCTTCCGTACGGCGTCTTCTCCACCGCCGACGAGCCCGACCGGCGGAGGGTCGGCGTCCGCATCGGCGGCCATGTCCTCGACGCGGGAGCCGCGGCGCACGCCCTCGGGTCCCCGTACGCCGCGCTGCTCGCGCAGCCCAGCCTCAATCCGCTGCTCGCCGCCGGCCGGACCGCCTGGCGCGACGTGCGCCGCGCGCTGACCGCCTGGGTGACCGTGCCCGCCCACCGGCCGGACATAGAGCCCCTGCTGCACCCGCTGGGCGCGGTCACGATGCACCTGCCCTTCGAGGTCGCGGACTACGTCGACTTCTACGCGAGCGAGCACCACGCCACCAACGTGGGCCGGATCTTCCGGCCCGACGGCGACGCGCTGACCCCGAACTGGAAGCACCTGCCCATCGGTTACCACGGACGCGCGGGCACGGTCGTGGTCTCCGGCACCGATGTCGCACGCCCCTCCGGGCAGCGCAAGGCGCCCACGGACCCGGCGCCCGTCTTCGGCCCCTCGGTGAAGCTGGACATCGAGGCGGAGGTCGGCTTCGTCGTCGGCACCCCGTCCGCGCACGGCACGCCGGTCCCGCTGGGTGACTTCCGTGAGCACGTCTTCGGGCTCACCCTCCTCAACGACTGGTCGGCGCGGGACCTCCAGGCGTGGGAGTACGTGCCGCTCGGCCCCTTCCTCGGGAAGTCGTTCGCGACGTCCGTCTCGGCCTGGGTGACCCCGCTGGAGGCCCTGGACGCCGCCCGTACCGCGCCGCCGGCCCGGGACTTCGACCTGCTGCCGTACCTGGACGACTCCGCCGACGAAGAGCTCGGCGGCTTCGACGTGCGGATCACGGTCGAGATCAACGGCGAGGTGGTCTCGGAGCCGCCGTTCGCCACGATGTACTGGACGGCCGCCCAGCAGCTCGCCCACATGACGGTCAACGGAGCGTCGCTGCGGACCGGTGACCTGTACGGCTCCGGCACGGTCTCGGGCCCCGAGGTGCACCAGCGCGGCTCGCTGCTCGAACTGACGTGGAACGGCCGGGACGCGCTCGAACTCCCCACCGGGAAGAGGACGTTCCTGGAGGACGGCGACGTGGTCACGCTCACCGCGTGGGCGCCCGGCCCGGACGGCACCCAGGTCGCGCTCGGCGAGGTGACCGGGCGGATCGTTCCGGCGCCGTAGCCCCGCACATACGTCAGGGCCCGGCCCCCGCGCGAGCGGGGACCGGGCCCTGACGGCGTCGCCGGCTACCTCACGAACACGCTCGCCTGGCCCGCCAGGTCCAGGAAGTACTGCGGCGCGAGGCCCAGCACCAGCGTCACGACGACGCCGACCGTGATCGTGGCGGCCGTGAAGCCCGAGGGCACGGCGACCGTGGGGCCGTCCGCCTTCGGCTCGCTGAAGAACATCAGCACGATCACCCGGATGTAGAAGAACGCCGCGATCGCCGACGAGATGACACCGACGACGACCAGCGCGCCCGCGCCGCCCTCCGCCGCCGCCGAGAAGACCGCGAACTTGCCGGAGAATCCGGACGTCAGCGGGATGCCGGCGAAGGCGAGCAGGAAGACCGCGAAGACCGCGGCCACGAGCGGCGAACGGCGGCCCAGACCGGCCCACTTGGACAGGTGCGTCGCCTCGCCGCCGGCGTCCCGGACCAGGGTGACGACCGCGAAGGCGCCGATCGTCACGAAGGAGTACGCGCCCAGGTAGAACAGCACCGAGGAGATGCCGGAGGGTGTGGCGGCGATGACACCGGCCAGCAGGAAGCCCGCGTGCGCGATGGAGGAGTACGCGAGCAGCCGCTTGATGTCGGTCTGGGTGATCGCGACGATCGCGCCGCCCAGCATGGTGACGATGGCGACGCCCCACATGACCGGCCGCCAGTCCCAGGTGAGGCCCGGCAGCACCACGTACAGCAGACGCAGCAGCGCGCCGAACGCGGCGACCTTCGTCGCGGCGGCCATGAAGCCGGTGACGGGGGTCGGCGCACCCTGGTAGACGTCCGGGGTCCACATGTGGAAGGGCACGGCGCCGACCTTGAAGAGCAGTCCCATCAGGACCAGGGCGAAGCCGATGAGCAGCAGGGCGTCGTTGCCCATGGTGTCGGCGAGCGCCGGGTTCATCGAGGTGACCGAGCCGTCGACGACGTCGGCGATGGTGGCGTACGAGACGGAGCCCGCGTAGCCGTAGAGCAGGGCGATCCCGAAGAGCAGGAACGCCGAGGAGAAGGCGCCGAGGAGGAAGTACTTGACCGCGGCCTCCTGCGACATCAGCCGCTTGCGGCGGGCGACGGCGCAGAGCAGGTACAGCGGCAGGGAGAAGACCTCCAGGGCGATGAAGAGCGTCAGGAGGTCGTTGGCGGCGGGGAAGACCAGCATGCCGGCGATGGCGAACAGCGCCAGCGGGAACACCTCGGTGGTGGTGAACCCGGCCTTGGCCGCCGCCTTCTCCTGATCGCTGCCGGGGACGGCGGCGGCCTCGGCGGCGAAGGAGTCGACCTTGTGGCCGTGGTCGGCCGGATCGAGCCGGCGCTCGGCGAAGGTGAAGACCGCGACGATCGAGGCCAGCAGGATGATGCCCTGCAGGAAGAGCGCCGGTCCGTCGACGGCGATGGCTCCCATGGCCGCGATGTGGGCCTTGGTGGAGCCGTATCCGCCGGCGGCGAGGCCGACGATCGCGGCGAACGCGGCCACGAGCGCCAGGACGCTGAGGAACACCTGGCTCTGGTAGCGGGCCTTGCGGGGCACGAACGCCTCGGCCAGGACACTGAGGACCGCGGCACCGACGACGATGAGTACGGGTGAGAGCTGGACGTACTCGATGTGGGGTGCCGGGATCTTGTTCAACGGCTCGGCAGCCGTCGTCCACAGGCTGTGGACAGCCGACGCACTCACTTGGCCGCCTCCGCGTTCTGAATGGGGACAGTGGGCTGGGGGTCCTTCTGCTGGACGTCGGACATGGTGTGCGTGACGGCCGGACCGACGATGTCCGTCAGCGGCTTCGGGAACACCCCGAGGAAGATCAGCAGGGCGATCAGCGGGGCGACCACGACCAGCTCCCGCACCCGCAGGTCCGGCATCGTCCGGACCTCCTCCGTCTTCACGGGTCCAGTCATCGTCCGCTGGTACAGCACGAGGGTGTAGAGCGCGGCGAGGACGATGCCGGTGGTGGCGATGATGCCCGCCACCGGGTACCGCGCGAACGTGCCGACCAGGACCAGGAACTCACTCACGAAGGGCGCGAGGCCCGGCAGCGAGAGGGTGGCGAGACCGCCGATCAGGAAGGTGCCGGCGAGCACCGGGGCGACCTTCTGCACACCGCCGTAGTCGGCGATGAGCCGCGAGCCGCGCCGGGAGATCAGGAAGCCGGCGACCAGCATCAGCGCGGCGGTCGAGATGCCGTGGTTGACCATGTAGAGCGTCGCACCGCTCTGCCCCTGGGTGGTCATCGCGAAGATGCCCATGATGATGAAGCCGAAGTGCGAGATCGAGGCGTACGCGACCAGGCGCTTGATGTCCCGCTGGCCGACCGCCAGCAGCGCCCCGTAGACGATGCTGACCAACGCGAGCGCGATGATCACCGGGGTCGCCCACTTCGATGCCTCGGGGAAGAGCTGGAGGCAGAAGCGGAGCATCGCGAAGGTGCCGACCTTGTCGACCACCGCGGTGATGAGCACGGCGACCGGTGCGGTCGCCTCCCCCATCGCGTTCGGCAGCCAGGTGTGCAGCGGCCACAGCGGCGCCTTCACCGCGAAGGCGAAGAAGAAGCCGAGGAAGAGCAGCCGCTCGGTGTTGGTCGCCATCTCCAGCTGACCCGACGCCCGCGCCTCGGCGATCTCGGTGAGGGAGAAGTTCCCCGCGACCACGTAGAGCCCGATGACGGCGGCCAGCATGATCAGTCCGCCGACCAGGTTGTAGAGCAGGAACTTGACCGCCGCGTACGAACGCTGGGCCGCCGCGTTCTCGTCCGAGCCGCTGTGGGCCCGGTCCCCGAAGCCGCCGATGAGGAAGTACATCGGGATGAGCATGGCTTCGAACAGGATGTAGAAGAGGAAGACGTCGGTGGCCTCGAAGGAGAGGATCACCATCGCCTCGACCATCAGGATCAGGGCGAAGAAGCCCTGGGTCGGCCGCCAGCGGCTGCTCTTCGTCTCCAGGGGGTCGGCGTCGTGCCAGCCGGCCAGGATGACGAAGGGGATCAGCAGCGCGGTGAGCGCGATCAGCGCCACCCCGATGCCGTCCACGCCCAGTTCGTAGCGGACCCCGAAGTCCTTGATCCAGGAGTGGGATTCGACGAGCTGGTAGCGGTCGCCGCCCGGCTCGAAGCGGACCAGGACGACCGCGGCGAGGACGAGCGTGACCAGCGAGACCAGCAGCGCCAGCCACTTCGCCGCCGTGCGGCGGGCCGCGGGGACGGCGGCGGTGAGGATCGCACCGACCGCCGGCACCGCTGCCGTCACCGTCAGAAGAGGGAAGGACATGAGCGTTACACCGCCCTCATCAGCAGGGTCGCGGCGATCAGCACCGCAGTACCTCCGAACATGGAGACCGCATACGTGCGGGCGTAGCCGTTCTGCAGCTTGCGCAGCCGGCCGGACAGGCCGCCGACGGAGGCCGCGGTGCCGTTGACCACTCCGTCCACCAGGGTGTGGTCGACGTAGACGAGCGAGCGGGTGAGGTGCGTGCCGCCCGTCACGAAGACGGCGTGGTTGAAGTCGTCCTGGAGCAGGTCCCGGCGGGCCGCCCGGGTGAGCAGCGAGCCGCGCGGCGCGGTGACCGGGACGGGCCTGCGTCCGTACTGGAGGTACGCGATCCCGACGCCGACGACCATCACCACGACCGTGGCGGAGGTGATGGCCGCGGCGCTGAGCGGCGGGTGCCCGTGCTCGAACGCGGTCACCGGCTCCAGCCAGGTGATGAAGCGGTCGCCGATGCTGAAGAAGCCACCCGCGAGAACGGACCCGAAGGCCAGCAGGATCATCGGCACCGTCATCGACTTCGGCGACTCGTGCGGGTGCGGCATCTCACCCTTCTCGTCGGCCTGCCAGCGCTTCTCGCCGAAGAAGGTCATCAGCATCACGCGCGTCATGTAGAACGCCGTGATGGCCGCGCCGAGGAGCGTGACCGCGCCGAGGATCCAGCCCTCGGTGCCGCCCTTGGCGAAGGCCGCCTCGATGATCTTGTCCTTGGAGAAGAAGCCGGACAGGCCCGGGAAGCCGATGATCGCGAGGTAGCCGAGGCCGAAGGTGACGAAGGTGACCGGCATGTACTTCCTGAGGCCGCCGTAACGCCTCATGTCCACCTCGTCGTTCATGCCGTGCATGACCGAGCCGGCGCCGAGGAAGAGCCCGGCCTTGAAGAAGCCGTGCGTCACCAGGTGCATGATCGCGAAGACGTAGCCGATGGGGCCGAGGCCCGCCGCCAGGATCATGTAGCCGATCTGCGACATCGTCGAGCCGGCCAGCGCCTTCTTGATGTCGTCCTTCGCGCAACCGACGATCGCACCGAAGAGGAGCGTGACGGCGCCGACCACGACGACCACGAGCTGGGCGTCGGGGGAGGCGTTGAAGATGTTCGCGGAGCGGACGATGAGGTAGACACCGGCGGTCACCATGGTGGCCGCGTGGATGAGGGCGGAGACCGGGGTCGGGCCCTCCATCGCGTCCCCGAGCCAGGACTGCAGCGGCACCTGGGCCGACTTGCCGCAGGCCGCGAGGAGGAGCATCAGGGCGATCGCCGTCAGCGTGCCCTCGCTCGTCTCGCCGGTCGCCTCCAGGACCGGCCCGAAGGCGAAGGTCCCGAAGGTGGTGAACATGATCATGATGGCGATCGAGAGGCCCATGTCGCCGACCCGGTTGACCAGGAAGGCCTTCTTCGCGGCGGTGGCCGCGCTGGGCTTGTGCTGCCAGAAGCCGATCAGGAGGTACGAGGCGAGGCCGACGCCCTCCCAGCCGAAGTACAGCAGCAGGTAGTTGTCGGCGAGCACGAGCAGCAGCATCGCCGCGAGGAACAGGTTCAGATAGCCGAAGAAGCGGCGCTTGCGCTCGTCGTGCTCCATGTACCCGATCGAGTACACGTGGATCAGCGAGCCCACGCCGGTGATCAGCAGCACGAACGTCATCGACAGCTGGTCGAGCTGGAAGGCGATGTCCGCCTGGAAGCCCCCGACCGGGATCCAGCTCCACAGGTGCTGGTACAGGGCCCGGTCGTC
Source organism: Streptomyces sp. NPDC047971 (assembly GCF_040653355.1). Classification (NCBI taxonomy): domain Bacteria; kingdom Bacillati; phylum Actinomycetota; class Actinomycetes; order Kitasatosporales; family Streptomycetaceae; genus Streptomyces; species Streptomyces sp. NPDC047971. Next base: position 56,051 of record NZ_JBEZNW010000018.1, read on the forward strand.
CGCGCTCTTGCCGAGCATGTCGGCGAAGAGGACGGCACCGATGACGAAGGAGGCGGCCGCGAGCACCGTGCCGAGCAGGGGCCCGACCTTGTCCAGGCGCCGCCCGCCGCACAGCAGGACGGCCGCTCCCAGCAGAGGCGCCGCGATGAGCAGCGCAATCAGGTTCTCCACGATTCAGCCCCTCACAGCTTCATCAGGCTGGCGTCGTCGACCGAGGCCGAGTGGCGGGAACGGAACAGCGACACGATGATCGCGAGCCCGACCACGACCTCCGCGGCGGCGACGACCATCGTGAAGAAGGCGATGATCTGGCCGTCGAGGTTGCCGTGCATGCGGGAGAAGGCGACGAACGCGAGGTTGCAGGCGTTGAGCATCAGCTCCACGCACATGAAGACGACGATCGCGTTGCGCCGGATCAGCACCCCGGCCGCGCCGATGGTGAACAACAGGGCGGCGAGATAGAGATAGTTGACGGGGTTCACCGCGAGGCCTCCTCTTCGTCCCGGTCCCGGCCGAGCCGCTCCTCGGAGCGCTGCTCCAGCGCCTTGAGGTCGGCCAGCGCCTCGGTGGACACGTCGCGGATCTGACCGCGCTTGCGCAGCGTCTGCATCACGGTCAGCTCGGCGGGCGTGCCGTCGGGCAGCAGGCCCGCGATGTCCACCGCGTTGTGCCGGGCGTAGACACCCGGCGCGGGCAGCGGCGGCACGTGCTTGCCCTCGCGCACGCGCTGCTCGGACAGCTCCCGCTGGGTGCGGGCCCGTTCGGTGCGCTCCCGGTGGGTGAGGACCATCGCGCCGACGGCGGCGGTGATGAGCAGGGCGCCGGTGATCTCGAAGGCGAAGACGTACTTGGTGAAGATGAGGGCGGCGAGGCCCTCGACGTTTCCGCCGTACGCGCCGTTGGCCGCGCCGAGTCCGTTGAACTCGGTCAGGGACGCCTGGCCGATGCCGGCGATCAGCAGGATGCCGAAGCCGAGGCCGCAGGCCGCGGCCCACCAACGCTGCCCCTTGATGGTCTCCTTCAAGGAGTCCGCGGCCGTGACACCGACCAGCATGACGATGAAGAGGAACAGCATCATGATCGCGCCGGTGTAGACGACGATCTGGACGATGCCGAGGAAGTAGGCGCCGTTGGCGAGGTAGAAGACCGCCAGGATGATCATCGTGCCGGCCAGGCAGAGCGCGCTGTGCATGGCCTTCTTCATCAGGACCGTGCACAGGGCGCCGATGACGGCGACGGTGCCGAGGACCCAGAACTGGAACGCTTCGCCGCTCGACGTCGTGTAGGCGGCAAGGGTGGTGCTCATGCGTCCACCTCTTCCGGGTCGCCCTTCTCCCCCTTGGCGGTGGCCACCTGACGGACCGTGCCCGGCGCGGCCTCGGTGACCAGGCCCCGGTAGTAGTCCTGCTCGTCCATGCCCGGGTAGATGGCGTGCGGCGAGTCGACCATGCCCTCCTCCAGGCCCGCGAGGAGCTGCTCCTTGGTGTAGATCAGGTTCTCGCGGGAGGAGTCGGCCAGTTCGAACTCGTTGGTCATCGTCAGCGCCCGCGTGGGGCATGCCTCGATGCACAGTCCGCACAGGATGCAGCGGGCGTAGTTGATCTGGTAGACGACGCCGTACCGCTCGCCCGGGGAGTAGCGCTCCTCGTCGGTGTTGTCCGCGCCCTCCACGTAGATGGCGTCCGCAGGACAGGCCCAGGCGCAGAGTTCGCAGCCGACGCACTTCTCCAGGCCGTCGGGGTGACGGTTGAGCTGGTGCCGGCCGTGGAAGCGCGGAGCGGTCGTCTTCTGCTGTTCCGGGTACTGCTCGGTGAGCCGCTTCTTGAACATGGCCTTGAAGGTCACGCCGAAGCCGGCCACCGGATTCTGGAAATCAGACACCGTCCGTCTCCTTTCCCTCACTCGCAGTAGCAGTATCGGGGCCACCACTGACAACGAGGTCCCGGTCGTGCCGGGGCCTGCGCCGGGGTACGGGCGGCAGGGACTGTCCGGGCTTGGGCGGTACGGGGAACCCGCCGGCCATCGGATCGAAGGGGGGCTCGTCCTCGACCTCGGCGGCCTTGGCCCTTCTGTCGCGGAACATGTCCGCGATGAAGGAGAGCAGCAGGACGGCGATGACGGCGCCCGCGACGTACAGGACGATGTTCTGGAAGCCGACGTTCTCGTTGCGCAGGGCCCGGACGGTGGCGACCAGCATCAGCCAGAGCACCGAGACCGGGATGAGGACCTTCCAGCCCAGCTTCATCAGCTGGTCGTAGCGGACGCGGGGCAGGGTGCCGCGGAGCCAGATGAAGAAGAACAGCAGCAGCTGCACCTTGAGGACGAACCAGAGCATCGGCCACCAGCCGTGGTTCGCGCCCTCCCAGAAGGTGGAGATCGGGTACGGGGCGCGCCAGCCGCCGAGGAAGAGCGTCACGGAGACGGCCGAGACCGTCACCATGTTCACGTACTCGGCGAGCATGAACATCGCGAACTTGATGGAGGAGTACTCGGTGTTGAAGCCGCCGACGAGGTCGCCCTCGGACTCCGGCATGTCGAAGGGGGCGCGGTTGGTCTCGCCGACCATCGTGACGACGTAGATGATGAACGAGACCGGCAGCAGGACGATGAACCAGCGGTCCGCCTGCGCCTCGACGATCGCCGAGGTCGACATCGACCCGGAGTAGAGGAAGACGGAGGCGAAGGCGGCTCCCATGGCGATCTCGTAGGAGATCATCTGCGCGCAGGAGCGGAGCCCTCCGAGGAGCGGGTACGTCGAGCCCGAGGACCAGCCGGCGAGCACGATGCCGTAGATGCCGACCGAGGCGATGGCCAGCACGTACAGCATGGCGATCGGCAGGTCGGTGAGCTGCATCGTGGTGCGGTGGCCGAAGATCGAGACCTCGTTGCCGGCCGGGCCGAAGGGGATCACGGCGATCGCCATGAACGCGGGGGCCGCGGCGATGATCGGCGCGAGGATGTAGACGACCTTGTCGGCGCGCTTGACGACGACGTCCTCCTTGAGCATCAGCTTGATGCCGTCCGCGAGGGACTGGAGGAGGCCCCAGGGGCCGTGCCGGTTGGGTCCGACGCGCAGCTGCATCCAGGCGACGACCTTGCGCTCCCACACGATGGAGAACAGCACGGTGATCATCAGGAAGGCGAAGCAGAAGACGGCCTTGATCGCGACGAGCCACCAGGGGTCGGTCCCGAACATCGAGAGGTCTTCAGCAGCGAGCAGCGTGTTCATGCCTGCACCTCCGTCGAAACCGCCGCGCCGATGCGGACCAGGTCGCCCGGGTGGGCACCGGTGTCGGAGAGGACACCGCCCGCCGTGGAGTTCAGCGGGAGCCAGACCACGCGGTCGGGCATCTCGGTGACCTGGAGCGGGAGTCGGGTCGAGCCGGCCGGTCCGGTGACGGCGAGCAGGTCGCCGTCCTTGACGCCGGTCTCGGCGGCCGTGGCGGGCGAGAGCCGGGCGACGGCCGCGTGGCGGGTGCCGGCCAGGGCCGCGTCGCCCTCCTGGAGGCGGCCCAGGTCGAGCAGGAGCCGGTGTCCGGCGAGGACCGCCTCTCCCTCACCCGGCCGGGGCGCGCCCTGCGCGGGCTCGACGGGCTCGGAGGCCCGCTCGCCGTCCCAGCCGCCGAGGCGGTCCAGCTCCCGGCGGATCGCGCGCAGATCGGGCAGGGCCAGGTGCGCGTCGAGGGCGTCGGCCAGCATGTGCAGCACCCGGGCGTCCGTCGGGGACAGCGCCCTCGTCATCTGCTCGGGCTTCAGCGCGGCCTCGAAGAGCCGTGCCCTGCCTTCCCAGTTGAGGAAGGTGCCGGACTTCTCGGCGACCGCGGCGACCGGGAGGACGACGTCCGCCCGCTCGGTGACCTCGCTGGGCCGAAGCTCCAGGGAGACCACGAAGGCCGCGTCGAGCGCCTCACGCGCGCGTGCCGGGTCGGGCAGGTCGCGGACCTCCACGCCGCCGACGAGCAGCGCGCCCAGTTCGCCGGTGGCCGCTGCCTCGACGATCTGGCCGGTGTCGCGGCCGTAGCCGTGCGGGAGTTCGCGCACGCCCCAGGCGGCCGCGACCTCCTCACGCGCGCGTGGGTCGGTCGTGGGGCGGCCGCCGGGCAGCAGGGTGGGGATGGCGCCCGCTTCGAGCGCGCCGCGCTCGCCGGCCCTGCGCGGGATCCACACCAGCTTCGCCCCGGTCGCGGCCGCCGTCCGCACGGCGGCGGTCGGTCCGCCGGGTACGGCGGCGAGCCGCTCGCCGACGACGATGACCGCTCCGTCCTTCCGCAGCGCCTCGGCCGCGTGCTCGCCCGCCTCGTCGAGGCCGACCCGGGAGGTGAGGGCGTCCAGCCACTCGGTCTCGGTGCCGGGCGCCGCCGGAAGCAGCGTGCCGCCCGCCTTCACCAGGCCGCGGGTCGCGTGCGAGGCCAGCGCGTACGTCTTCTGGCCGCGCTTGCGCCATGCCTTGCGGAGCCGCAGGAAGACCCCCGGGGCCTCCTCCTCGGACTCGAAGCCGACGAGCAGCACCGCCGGGGCGGCCTCCAGGGAGGTGTACGTGACCCCCGAGCCGTCCAGGTCGCGTCCGCGCCCGGCGACGGTCGAGGCCAGGAAGTCGGCCTCCTCGCTGGAGTGGACGCGGGCCCGGAAGTCGACGTCGTTGGTGTCGAGGGCGACCCGGGCGAACTTGGCGTACGCGTAGGAGTCCTCGACCGTCAGTCGCCCGCCGGCCAGGACGCCGGTACGGCCACGGACCAGGCCGCGCGCCGCCGCCTCCAGCGCCTCGGGCCAGGAGGCCGGTTCGAGGGCGCCCGTCTCCGGGTTCCTTACCAGCGGAGTCGTCAGCCGGTCACGCTGCTGCGCGTACCGGAACGCGAACCGTCCCTTGTCGCACACCCACTCCTCGTTGACCTCCGGGTCCTCCGCGGCGAGCCGTCGCATGACCTTGCCGCGCCGGTGGTCGGTGCGGGTCGCGCAGCCGCCCGCGCAGTGCTCGCAGACCGAGGGCGACGACACCAGGTCGAAGGGGCGGGAGCGGAACCGGTACGCGGCGGAGGTCAGCGCGCCGACCGGGCAGATCTGGATCGTGTTGCCGGAGAAGTACGACTCGAAGGGGTCGCCCTCGCCGGTGCCGACCTGCTGGAGCGCGCCGCGCTCGACCAGCTCGATCATCGGGTCGCCCGCGACCTGGTTCGAGAACCGGGTGCAGCGCGCGCACAGCACGCACCGCTCGCGGTCGAGCAGGACCTGGGTGGAGATCGGTACCGGCTTCTCGTAGGTCCGCTTGTGGCCCTCGAAGCGGGACTCGGCCTGCCCGTGGGACATCGCCTGGTTCTGCAGCGGGCACTCGCCGCCCTTGTCGCAGACGGGGCAGTCCAGCGGGTGGTTGATGAGCAGCAGCTCCATCACACCGTGCTGGGCCTTCTCGGCGACCGGGGAGGTCAGTTGCGACTTCACCACCATGCCGTCGGTGCAGGTGATGGTGCAGGAGGCCATCGGCTTGCGCTGGCCCTCGACCTCGACGATGCACTGCCGGCAGGCGCCGGCCGGGTCGAGGAGGGGGTGGTCGCAGAAGCGCGGGATCTCGATGCCGAGCTGTTCGGCGGCGCGGATGACCAGGGTCCCCTTGGGGACGGAGATCTCGGCGCCGTCGATGGTCAGCGTGACCATGTCCTCCGGCGGTACCGCCGGGGAACCGCCGCCCGCGGGGCCGGCCGTGGTGACCGTCATGCCGTCACCTCCTTGTGGTTGTCCGCCCAGGCGGTCGACTTGGCCGGGTCGAAGGGGCAGCCCCGGCCGGTGATGTGCTGCTCGTACTCCTCGCGGAAGTACTGCAGCGAGGAGAAGATCGGGGAGGCGGCGCCGTCGCCGAGCGCGCAGAACGACTTGCCGTTGATGTTGTCGGCGATGTCGTTGAGCTTGTCGAGGTCGGCCATGACGCCCTTGCCGGCCTCGATGTCGCGGAGCAGCTGCACGAGCCAGTACGTGCCTTCACGGCAGGGCGTGCACTTGCCGCAGGACTCGTGGGCGTAGAACTCCGTCCAGCGGGTCACCGCGCGGACCACGCAGGTGGTCTCGTCGAAGCACTGGAGGGCCTTCGTGCCGAGCATCGAGCCGGCCGCGCCCACGCCCTCGTAGTCCAGCGGGACGTCGAGGTGTGCGTCGGTGAACATCGGGGTGGAGGAGCCGCCCGGGGTCCAGAACTTCAGCCGGTGGCCCGGCCGGATGCCGCCGCTCATGTCGAGCAGCTGGCGCAGCGTGATCCCGAGCGGGGCCTCGTACTGGCCCGGCGAGGCGACGTGGCCGCTGAGCGAGTAGAGCGTGAAGCCCGGGGACTTCTCGCTGCCCATCGACTTGAACCAGTCCTTGCCCCGGTTGAGGATCGCGGGAACGGACGCGATGGACTCGACGTTGTTCACCACGGTGGGGCAGGCGTAGAGACCGGCGACCGCGGGGAAGGGCGGGCGCAGCCGGGGCTGGCCGCGCCGTCCTTCGAGCGAGTCGAGCAGCGCGGTCTCCTCGCCGCAGATGTACGCGCCGGCGCCGGCGTGCACGGTGATGTCGAGGTTCAGGCCGCTGCCGAGGATGTTCTCGCCGAGGAGACCGGCGTCGTACGCCTCGCGCACCGCCTCGTGCAGGCGGCGCAGGACGGGCACGACCTCACCGCGCAGGTAGATGAAGGCGTGCTCGGAGCGGATCGCGTAGCAGGCGATGATCATTCCCTCGATGAGGGAGTGCGGGTTGGCGAAGAGGAGCGGGATGTCCTTGCAGGTGCCCGGCTCCGACTCGTCGGCGTTGACGACGAGGTAGTGCGGCTTGCCGTCGCCCTGCGGGATGAACTGCCACTTCATCCCGGTGGGGAAGCCGGCGCCGCCGCGCCCGCGCAGACCGGAGTCCTTGACGTACGCGATGAGGTCGTCGGGCGACATCGCGAGGGCCTTCCGCAGGCCCTCGTACCCCTCGTGCCTCTTGTACGTCTCCAGGGTCCAGGACTCGGGCTGGTCCCAGAACGCCGAGAGGACCGGCGCGAGAAGCTTCTCGGGGCTGCTGTTGTTCAGCTCGGGTGCCAAGGTCATCACTCCCCCTCCCCACTGGCCGATTCGCCGCGCGGGTGGACGATCTTGTGGTGCGGGGTCTCGCCCTTGGCCAGCCGCAGCCCGACGAGCGAGGCCGGGCCGGCCCCTCCGGTGGCCTCGACGGCCCCCTCGCGCTCGTCGGGGAAACCGGCCAGGATGCGCGCGGTCTCCTTGTACGTGCACAGCGGCGCGCCACGCGTCGGCTCGACCGGGCGGCCGGCCCGCAGGTCGTCGACGATCTTCTTGGCGGAGTCGGGCGTCTGGTTGTCGAAGAACTCCCAGTTGACCATCACGACGGGGGCGAAGTCGCAGGCCGCGTTGCACTCGATGTGCTCCAGCGTGACCTTGCCGTCCTCGGTGGTCTCGTTGTTGCCGACGCCGAGGTGCTCCTTCAGCTCCTCGAAGATGGCGTCGCCGCCCATGACCGCGCAGAGCGTGTTGGTGCAGACCCCGACCTGGTAGTCGCCGGAGGGCTTGCGGCGGTACATCGTGTAGAAGGTGGCGACCGCGGTGACCTCGGCGGTGGTCAGGCCGAGGACCTCGGCGCAGAACTTCATGCCGGTGCGGGTCACATGGCCCTCCTCCGACTGCACGAGGTGCAGCAGCGGCAGGAGCGCGGAGCGGGACCCCGGGTAGCGGGCGATGATCTCCTTGGCGTCCGCCTCCAGCCGGGCGCGTACCTCGGCCGGGTAGTCGGGGGCGGGGAGCTGGGGCATCCCGAGACTGGTCTGTCCGTCCGTCATCGGTCGACGCCTCCCATCACGGGGTCGATGGACGCGACGGCGACGATGACGTCGGCGACCTGGCCGCCTTCGCACATCGCCGCCATGGCCTGCAGGTTGGTGAAGGACGGGTCGCGGAAGTGGACCCGGTAGGGGCGGGTGCCGCCGTCGGAGACGACGTGCACGCCGAGCTCGCCCTTGGGCGACTCGACGGCCGCGTACGCCTGTCCGGCGGGGACGCGGAAGCCCTCGGTGACCAGCTTGAAGTGGTGGATCAGGGCCTCCATGGAGGTGCCCATGATCTTCTTGATGTGGTCGAGGGAGTTGCCGAGTCCGTCCGGGCCGAGCGCGAGCTGCGCGGGCCAGGCGATCTTCTTGTCGCCGACCATGACCGGGCCGGGCTCCAGCCGTTCGAGGCACTGCTCGACGATGCGCAGCGACTGCCGCATCTCCTCCAGGCGGACGAGGAAGCGTCCGTAGGAGTCGCAGGTGTCGGCGGTCGGGATGTCGAACTCGTAGTTCTCGTAGCCGCAGTACGGGTCCGTCTTGCGCAGGTCGTGCGGGAGGCCCGCGGAGCGCAGGATCGGGCCGGTGGCGCCGAGCGCCATGCAGCCGCTGAGGTCGAGGTAGCCGACGTCCTGCATGCGGGCCTTGAAGATGGGGTTGCCGGTGGCGAGCTTGTCGTACTCCGGCAGGTTCTTCTTCATGGTCTTCACGAACTCGCGCACGGCGTCGACGGCGCCGGGCGGGAGGTCCTGGGCGAGGCCGCCGGGGCGGATGAACGCGTGGTTCATGCGGAGTCCGGTGATCAGCTCGTACAGGTCCAGGATCATCTCGCGGTCCCGGAAGCCGTAGATCATGATCGTGGTCGCGCCCAGCTCCATGCCGCCGGTGGCGATGCACACCAGGTGGGAGGAGAGCCGGTTGAGCTCCATGAGGAGGACGCGGATCACGCTGGCGCGGTCCGGGATCTGCTCCTCGATGCCGAGCAGCTTCTCGACGCCCAGGCAGTACGCCGTCTCGTTGTAGAACGAGGTGAGGTAGTCCATGCGCGTGACGAAGGTGGTGCCCTGCGTCCAGGTCCGGAACTCGAGGTTCTTCTCGATGCCGGTGTGGAGGTAGCCGATGCCGCAGCGGGCCTCGGTGACGGTCTCGCCGTCGATCTCCAGGATCAGCCGGAGCACACCGTGCGTGGACGGGTGCTGGGGACCCATGTTGACGATGATCCGCTCGTCGTCCGCCTTGGCGGCGGACTCGACGACCTCTTCCCAGTCGCCACCGGTGACGGTGTAGACGGTGCCTTCGGTGGTCTCCCGTGCGGAGGCGTGTTCGGTGCTCATCAGCTGTACGACCTCCGCTGGTCAGGAGCCGGGATCTGGGCGCCCTTGTACTCGACGGCGATGCCACCGAGGGGGTAGTCCTTGCGCTGCGGGAAGCCCTGCCAGTCGTCCGGCATCATGATCCGGGTGAGGGCGGGGTGGCCGTCGAAGACGATGCCGAAGAAGTCGTACGTCTCGCGCTCGTGCCAGTCGTTGGTCGGGTAGACGGCGGTGAGCGACGGGATGTGCGGGTCGGCGTCCGGGGCGGACACCTCCAGGCGGATCAGCCGGCCGTGGGTGAGCGAGCGCAGGTGGTAGACGGCGTGCAGCTCGCGGCCCTTGTCACCGAGGTAGTGGACGCCGGAGACGCCCGTACAGAGCTCGAAGCGCAGGGCGGGGTCGTCGCGCAGGGTGCGGGCGACGCGGACGAGGTGCTCGCGGGCGATGTGGAAGGTCAGCTCGTCGCGGTCGACGACGGTCTTCTCGATCGCGTTCTCCGGCAGGAGGCCCTGCTCGTCGAGGGCGCCCTCGAGTTCGTCGGCGACCTCGTCGAACCAGCCGCCGTAGGGCCGGGTGGCCGGGCCGGGGAGCCGTACGGAGCGGACGAGGCCGCTGTAGCCGGAGGTGTCGCCGCCGTTGTTGGCGCCGAACATGCCGCGCTGGACGCGGACCTCCTCGCCGTGCTCCCCGCGCTGCCCGGGCAGGTTCTGCTCGGAGAGCTCCTTCTCGGGGTTCGGAGTTTCGTCGCTCACCGGAGCAGACCCTTCATCTCAATGGTCGGCAGGGCCTTGAGCGCCGCTTCCTCCGCCTCGCGGGCCGCTTCCTCCGCGTTCACGCCGAGCTTGGAGCTCTGGATCTTCTGGTGGAGCTTGAGGATCGCGTCCATCAGCATCTCCGGGCGCGGCGGGCACCCCGGCAAATAGATGTCAACCGGCACAATGTGGTCAACGCCCTGCACAATCGCATAATTGTTGAACATTCCGCCTGAAGAAGCGCAAACCCCCATAGAGATGACCCACTTGGGGTTGGGCATCTGGTCGTAGACCTGCCGCAGGACGGGCGCCATCTTCTGGCTGACGCGGCCGGCCACGATCATCAGGTCGGCCTGGCGCGGTGAGCCACGGAAGACCTCCATGCCGAAGCGCGCCAAGTCGTACCGCCCGGCGCCGGTCGTCATCATCTCGATGGCGCAACAGGCGAGGCCGAAGGTCGCGGGGAAGACGGACGCCTTGCGCACCCAGCCCGCGGCCTGTTCGACCGTCGTCAGCAGAAAGCCGCTCGGCAGCTTCTCTTCGAGTCCCATAGGTGCCCCTCAGCCCCTCAGTCCCATTCCAGGCCGCCGCGCCGCCACACGTAGGCGTAGGCGACGAAGACGGTGAGCACGAAGAGCAGCATCTCCACGAGCCCGAAAAGCCCCAGGGCGTCGAAGGTGACGGCCCAGGGGTAGAGGAAGACGATCTCGATGTCGAAGACGATGAAGAGCATCGCCGTCAGGTAGTACTTGATGGGGAAGCGTCCGCCTCCGGCCGGCGTCGGCGTCGGCTCGATGCCGCACTCGTACGCCTCAAGCTTTGCCCTGTTGTACCGCTTTGGGCCGATTAGCGTGGCCATGACCACGGAGAAGATCGCAAACCCCGCACCCAGGGCACCGAGCACGAGGATGGGCGCGTACGCATTCACGCTCCTCGCTCCTTCCAGTCGTCCTTGACCGTTGGACCGCACGGTCGGGCCATGGAAGATCGCCCCCATGTGAGGCAGTTCACAAGCCCGACTGCTCCGCATCCTATGCCCGCCCCTCTGTGATCTGCGACACGGGGTACGCCAAGGACTTTGTGATCTCCACCACCTGACGAAGGATCATGAAGTCGGATGAGCGGTGATCTTGGCACTCGAAGCGCCCAGGTGATCACCAGTTGTGACATCCGGACCGGAAAGCGCTGGTCGGAGGGGGTGGTGCTCTATCAAGAGGTGGGCCATGCAAGCAAATTGGCACTGGACCTCGGACAGGTGATAAAGCAACCGGCCGTCGCCCGGTCGAGGGCACTCGCGGACGGGAGTGGACGCGTGCATGCATTCACGAGCTCGAATGTGACCTGCACCACACCGCCACCCTCCCGAAGAAAGCGGGGCTTGGCCATCGGTGTGAAGAGGTGGTAAGCGGCGGTCAATTCGGACGTTTCACTGAAAACCCGTGATCAAGGGCCTGATAGGCCATGCCCGAATTGTCCGTTACGGCGTCAATAAGGGCGCGGAGTAAGCGGATTATGTGGTTCCGAACGTAACTGTGGCGCAACCCACGTTTCTTGAAGGGAACCGTGAAGCCCTGATAGCGGTTGTCCTCATGTCCCACACCGCTCACATACCCAGCCACCGGAAGCCCCGCCGCAGCGCCTCGAAGCTCGCGCTCCGGGCAGGAGTTGCCGGTGGCGTCCTCAGCACCATCGCGGTGGCCGGTGCTGCCGGGCCGGCGAATGCCGAGCCGGTGACCGAGACCATCGAGATGCCCACTCTCGGATCCCTCGACATCGACCTGGCGAGCGCCGTCTCCGCCTCGGCCGAGGCCTCCCAGCAGGAGGCCCTCGACCTGAGCCTGCAGGCCCAGGAGAACGCCGCCATCGCGAAGGCCGCCAAGGACGCCAAGAAGGCGAAGGCGGAGGCCGACCGCAAGGCCGAGGCCGAGAAGGCCGAGAAGGCCCGCGCCGAGGCCCGCGAGCGCGCCTCCCGCACCCAGGCCCGCACCGCGCTCTCCGCGCCCTCCGACAGTGGCTCCTCCTCCAGCGACGACAGCGGTTCGCAGGTGGCCACCGGTTCCGCCGCCGCGATCGTCGCCTTCGCCCGCGCCCAGGTCGGCGACGCCTACATCTCCGGCGGCACCGGCCCCAACTCCTGGGACTGCTCCGGGCTCGTCCAGGCCGCCTACCGCCAGGCCGGCGTCGACCTGCCGCGCATCTCGAACCAGCAGTCGTCCATGGGCACGTCCGTCTCGCTGAGCAGCCTGCAGCCGGGCGACATCCTGTACTGGGGCAGCCGGAGCGGTTCGTACCACGTGGCGATCTACGTGGGCGGCGGCAAGTACGTCGGTGCGCAGAACCCGTCGACCGGTGTCGTCGAGCGCTCCCTCGACTGGGACATGCCCTCCGGCGCGGTGCGGATCCTCTGATCACCCGCGTCCCGTAGCGCGCGAAAGGCCGTCACTCCTCGGGGGAGTGACGGCTTCTCCCTTGCCTGTGTGCTTTTGTCCTACTTGCCCCGGAAGACCTCGATGATCCGGGCGTAGCTGTCCCCGCCGTGCCCGGCGTCGACCGCGGCGCGCATCAGCTCCAGATGCAGTCCGGGCAGCCGGTCGTCGACGCCCCGCGCCTCCCCCGCGTGCAGCAGGTGCCCGATCGCCGCCACCTGGACGTCGATCGTGGCGTCCGCGCCCGGGTACTCCCCCGCGTCGATCTGCTCGGCGTATCCCGTCATGAACCACGAGACGGTCTTCAGCCAGCGGTTCGCGAGCGCGGTGAAGTCCTTGGCCGCGACCCCGTCCGCGCCCACGAGGGCCGTGGCGTGCAGCCAGCCGCCGAAGACCGACCACATGAGCCCGAGCAGCCCGGCGTCGTACAGCGAGGCGAGCCCGGCGTCCGGGCCGAGGTCGACCGGGTCGCCCAGCACCTCAAGGGTCGACCGGTGCTCGTCGAGCAGCGCGGGCGCACCCGCGTAGAGGATCATGTTGGAGCTGTCGCCGACCCCCGGCGGGGTCGTCATGATGCCGCCGTCCAGATAGCCGATGCCGTGTTCCGCCGCCCACTTCGCCTCCGCGCGGGCCTGCTCCGGGGAGCCGCTGGTGAGGTTGACCAGCGTCCGGCCCCGCAGCGACGCGGCCACCGGGGCGAGGAGTTCGCCCACGGCCGGGTAGTCCAGGACGCAGACCACGACGAGGCCGCTCGCCTCGACGGCCTCGGCGACGGTGGCGGCGCGGGCGGCGCCCCGGGCGACCAGCGCGTCGGCCTTGCCCTCCGTACGGTTCCAGACGGTGGTGGGGTGGCCCGCGGCGAGGAAGGCCTCGGCGAGGGCTCGGCCCATCTGCCCGAGGCCGATGACGGTGACGTTCTGCTTGTTCATGTGCCGTGCGTTCATGCCCTCCACGCTCGCAGCGGCGGAATCCGGCCGACAGTGGCAGAACCGACGGCTCCCGCACGATTCCTGCCGTAGGGTCGGCGGCATGAGCCCCGGGGTCGTCGCCATCGCCGTCGTACCGGACCGACGGGTCGGCACCTCGTTGTGGGAGCTGTACGAACTCTCCATCGCCGCGACGGTCTTCGGCATCCCCCAACCCGACCTCGCCGACCCCTGGTACGAGCTCCGGCTCTGCGGGGACTCGGGTGACACCGGGGTCTTCTCCGTGCGGACCGACCACGGTCTCGACGGACTCGTTGACGCGGACACCGTCATCGTGCCGTCCGTGCCCGACGCGGTCGTGGAGGACGGCGAGGAGGTGCCGGCCGAGATCGTCGAGGCGCTGCGCGCGGCCGCCGCGTCCGGTGCGCGGATGGTGTCCCTGTGCACGGGCGCCTTCGCGCTCGCCGCGGCCGGACTGCTCGACGGCCGGAGGGCGACCGCCCACTGGCAGCACGCCCGGCAGCTCGCCGCCCGGCACCCCGCGGTGATCGTCGACGACTCCGTCCTCTACACGGACGAGGGGAACGTGTTGACGAGCGCGGGGGCCACCGCCGCGCTCGACCTGTGCCTGCACCTCGTACGCAGGGACCTCGGCGCGACGATCGCGGGTCAGCTCGCGCGGCGCCTGGTCGTCCACGCCCATCGCGCCGGCGGGCAGGCGCAGTTCATCGAGGCGCCCCTGCCGCCGAGCGACGACGACAGCCTGGGACCCGTCCTGCAGTGGGCCACCGAGAACCTCGCCGCGCCGTTGACCGTCGACGACCTCGCCCGGCGGGCCCGGATGAGCCCGCGCACCTTCCACCGGCGGGTGCAGGAGACGTACGGCACCACGCCGCTGCAGTGGCTCCTCCAGCAGCGGGTGGCCCGTGCCCAGGTCCTGCTCGAATCCACCGACCTGCCCGTGGAGCAGGTCGGCGACCGCAGCGGCCTGGGCACGTCGGCCAATCTGCGACGCCACTTCACCCGGACGGTCGGGGTCTCCCCGTCCGACTACCGGCGCGCCTTCCGGTTCAGCGACGCAGCGCCTCCGCGGGTGCGATCCGCGACGCCCGCCACGCCGGATAGAGCCCTGCCAGCACCCCGGTGACCAGTCCGATCGCGGGCGCCGCCGCCACCGTCGCCGAGTGCACGACCGGCGTCCAGTCCCGTACGAGCGCCACGGCGATCACCGTCGAGACGCCCAGCGCCGTGCCGACCAGTCCTCCGATCGCCCCCAGAACCCCTGATTCCGTGAGGAACTGGACGGTGATGTGCCGCCCCCTGGCGCCGAGTGCCCGGCGCAGGCCGATCTCCCCGGTCCGCTCCAGCACCGCCACCAGCGTGGTGTTGGCGATCCCGACCGCGCCGATCACCAGACAGATGGCGGCCAGCAGCAGGAAGAGCTGATTGAGGTCGTCGGTCACGCCGGCCCGCAGCGTCTTCGGATCCGGCGGCGGGATCGCCTTCAGGTACTCCGGGTGGTCCGGGCGCAGCGCCACCGGCGCCTCGTGCGCGATCTGCTCGGCCGCGCCGGCCCGGGTCGCGATCAGCATCTTCGCGTCCCCCTGCTGGGGCGGCCCCCACAGCTTCTCCGCGGTGGTCCGCGGCACCGTCACCGACATCAGCACGTCGGCCCGGCGCTTCACGTCGTCGACGATGCCCGCGACGGTGAACGGCTCGTCGCCGATGAAGACCGCGGGACTCGTCTCCAGCGTGGTGATGCCGAGCCGGGCCGCCACGGACGCCCCGAGCACCACCACCGGCTGGCCGCTCCGCGACGCGAAGTCGTCGTACAGCCGCCCCTGCGCCAGCTTCGGCACCGCGGCTCGCAGCGCGCCCGGGGAGGCGGCCACCACGTCGACCTGCTCGCCGGCCGCTCCGTCGCCGACCGGCGCGGACCGGACCGTCGTGCCGGGCTTCAGCCGGACCGTCCAGTACACCCCGGCGTGCTCGACGCCGCCGAGCCGCTCGATCCGGGCGTCCGCGTCGGCGGGGAAGGCGGGATCGGCGAACTCGTTCTGCTCCTGGGCGATGTCCTCGACGGTGACCTCGGTGGCGGTCAGCAGATCGAACCGGGAGTCGATCTGCGAGGACGTCGTCGCGGTCAGTCCGAGGATGGCGACGAACGTGCCCACGCCCAGGACGGTGCCGAGCGCGGTGAGGACCGAGCGGCCCGGGCGCTGGAGCATCCCGGCGAGGGCCTCGGACAGGACGTCCCGGGCGGCGAGCCGGGACGGCTCGACCACACGCGGTGCGGATCTGCGCGGACGCATACGGCTCACCCCACCCTCGCCGGCTCGCTCAGCACCCCGTCGCGGATGGTCACGGTCCGCTCGCCGCGCGCCGCCACCTCCGCGTCATGGGTGATGACCACGATCGTCATGCCCGAGGCGTGCAGTTCGGCGAGGAGCCCGAGGACGGACTCGGCGTTGTCCGAGTCGAGGTTTCCGGTCGGCTCGTCGCACAGCAGCAGCGACGGGCGCCCCGCGAGCGCCCGGGCGATGGCCACGCGCTGGCGCTCGCCTCCCGAGAGCCGTCCGGGCAGCGCGTCGACGCGGTGGCCGAGGCCGACCCGTTCCAGCGAGGCACGGGCCCGCGCCCGGCGCTCGGCGCGCGGCACGGCCGAGTACACCATCGAGAGCATCACGTTCTCCGTCGCGCTGCGGTGGGGCAGCAGATGGAAGGACTGGAAGACGAAGCCGATACGGCGGCCGCGCAGCGCCGTGCGGTCGCCGTCGCGCAGCCCCGCGGTGTCGATGCCGTCCAGCAGATAGCTGCCGCCGGTGGGCGCGTCGAGCAGTCCGGCGACGTTCAGGAAGGTGGACTTGCCCGAGCCGGACGGGCCGACGATCGTGATGAACTCGCCTTTCCCCACGACGAGTTCGCACGGTCGGAGCGCGGTGACCGGCGGTGGCCCGGGGTAGGTGAGGCTGACCTGGCGGAACTCCATGACGGGGGTGCCGGGAGCGGGACCGGTGCCGGGGGCGGGGCCGGCGACGGAGGCAGGGCCGGGACCGGTGCCGGTGCCGGGGCCGGGACCGGTGCCGGGGCCGGGACCGGTGCCGGGGCCGGGACCGGTGCCGGGGCCGGGACCGGTGCCGGGGCTGCTCACGAGCCGGCCCCGGACGCGCCCGCGGCGCCGCCGGGGTTGATCCCGGTGACGACCTTGTCGCCCTCCTCAAGACCGCCGTCCGCGAGCGGGGTGACCTCCACGAAGCCGTCGCCGGTCGTGCCGGTCCGTACCTCGATCCGCTCCTGTCTGCCCCGCCCGTCGACGGTGGTGACGACGGTCCTGCCGTCGGGGCCCGCCGAGACCGCCGTGATCGGGACGACCAGCGCCTTGCCGTCGGTGGAGGCGGCCTCGATGGTCAGCCGCACCTCCTGCCCCGCCAGTTCGGAGGGCAGTTCGCCGGCGGGCTGGGCGGTGAAGAGATAGCCGACCGCGCCGGCGGCTCCGCCGCCGCCCTGGCTCCCGTCGCCGTCGCCACCACCGCCGTCCTGCGGGGCGCCGCCCTGCGGATCCTGCTGCCGGGAGGGCGAGTCGGCGACGGCGACGACCTTCGCGTCGATCTCCCTGCCCGAGTTCTCCTCCAGGATCTTCACCTTCTGCCCGACTCTGACCATGCCCTTCTGGTGGTCCTGGAGGTGCCCTTGCGCCACCAGCCTCCCGGAGGACAGCGTCATCACCGTGCCCTGAACCGGCGCACCGGGCCGTGCCGGAACGGACGCGACCCGGGCCGGGAAGCCCTGGACGAAGACGACCTCCCCGGCCGGAAGCATCGGGCCGGCCGCGGCCCGCGCCTTGGCGAGCGCGGTGCGCGCGGTCAGCAGGTCCGCCTCGGCCCGGTCGCGCGCCTTGCGCAGGGTCTTGTCCTGGGTCCGGTCCGTGTTGGCCTTGAGGGCGTCGCGGGCGTCCTCGGCCGCCCGTTCGGCGCCGGTGACCGTGGCCTCGGCACCGTCCACGGCCGCGCCCTCGTCGTCCACGGCCGGCCGGGGGTCGTAGCCGATCGAGGCGTAGAAGTCCCCGACCGCGTTCTTCGTCCCCTCGCCGAAGGTGCCCCTGGCGTCGCCGCCGCGCCCGTGGCCGAGCGCGGCGAGCGCCTCCTGCAGCTGCTTCACGTCGTCCCCGGTCGCGCCGGGCTTGAGGTCCCGGTAGACCGGCAGCCCGCCCTTCAGGACGAAGACGGGACGGCCGGATATCTCCAGGAGGACCTGGCCCTGCCGGACGGTGGCGCCGCTTCTGACCGGGACCTTGGTGACCACCGGGGCGCCGCTCCCCTCGGCGCCCGAGGCGACCGGTGCGACCTGCACGGTCTGGCCGGCCGCGACGGTGCCCCGCAGGACGACGGTCTCGGCGAGCACCCGCTTCTCGACGCGGGCGATCAGGACGTCCGGAGGGGGCGGCTCGGCGTCCGCCGCCACCTGGGACGGCGACTTGATGAACGTCCCGGCGACGATCCCGCCCCCGGTCAGGACCACCGCGCCGACGACCAGACCGACGACCCAGAGGCGGCCGCGGGAGAGCCGGGAGCCTTCGGCTCCGGAGTCGGGCGAGGTGTCCTCAGCCACCGACGACCGTCCCCCCGCTCGTACCACCGGCTGCCGGGGAGCACTTCTTCAGGGCTTCGATCACCTTCTGGTCGCCCTTGATCTTCTCGGCCAGCGCGCCGTCGAGCGCCACCTCGCCGGTCTTGGGGTCGGGGTCGGGGTAGTCCGTGACGCCTTCCCCGCGTACGCATGCGGAGATCTTCCTCGCCTCGGCGAGCGCCGCCGGGTCGGCCTGGCCCTGGGCCGGCAGCTTGCTCGCGCAGGCCGCCTCCGCCTCGGTGATCGCCTCGGGCTCGTTGGCGTCCTTGTCGACCCGCTTCTCGCCGCTCCCGGTGTCCTGGAGCGTGAGGCCCTGCGCGGCCAGGCAGTCGTAGTACCCGGCCCAGTCCGCGGTCTTCTCCGAGGGCGAGGCCGAGGCGGCAGGGGGCCGGGTGCTCCCGCCCGCCTTGTCCGGGGATGCGCCGTCCCCCGAGTTCGCGCATCCCGCGAGCCCGAAGGCGGCGATCAGCAGAGGTACGACGGCCGTACGGCGTGTCATCACAAAGGTCCTTCCGGAGGGCTTCCCATGCAGAGGGGAACGCGCGAAGAGGGGCCGTCGCGGCGCTGCGCTACGTCGCGTCATGGCCCCTGCGCGGGAACGGCCGGCGCCCGGCGGGCGGCTCGGCCCCGTCAGGATAGCCAGGGGTAGTCGTGCCGGTAACTGTCTCAACGGACAGTGGACTGAGCCCTGTTGGTGCTGTTCGCTCTTAAGGGCGGCCCACTCGGGTCGCACACACCACACCAGCACCAGCGATATGAAAGGCACCACCATGCAGCGCACTGCCATCCGTCGCGTCGCCGCCACGGCGATCGCGCTCGCCGCCATCGGCGCGGGCGCCCTCGCCACCGCGGGTTCCGCCGCGGCGGCCACCGGCAAGAACGGCGTTCTGGAGAGCGGCGAGTTCGGCCTGTACTACAACTCCTCCCTGGGAGGGGCGGTGTTCGACCTGTACGTCTCGGACTCCAACTTCTCGGGCGACACCTTCCCCGGCCCGGGTGCCGGTGCGGGCCAGTCCGTCAACGACAACACGGCCTCCTACTGGAACCGCGACTCGAACGTCTGGTGGGTCTACACCGACGCCAACGCCGGCGGTGTCGAGGGCAGCCTGCCCGTCGGCCACATCGGCAACGCCTCGACGACGTTCAAGAACAAGATCTCCTCGGCCTACTACTACAAGGCCCGTTGATCAGCACTGATCCACCCGTCGGACAGCCCTTAGGCATCGCCGGCGACGCATGACACAGGAGCCGTTGCTCTGCCCGAAAGAGGCGGGCAGAGCAACGGCTCCGCCCATGGTAGCCACGCACATTCCTCTGGAGCAGCCCCATGCGCCCACTCGCCACGCGCGCCTCCGTCCTTCTGCTGAGCGCCGCGCTCCTCACCGCCTGTTCCTCGTCGGACTCCGGTGGCGGCGACGCCAAGAGCGAGCCCGAGATCGGCGCGGTGCCCAAGCTGCTCCGGACAGCGGAGCTCTCGTACCCGATGGACACGTACGAGACCACTCCCGAACAGCTGCAGCAGCTCCAGAAGGCCCAGAACCGGCTGATCAGCCAGTGCATGCAGCGGTTCGGCTTCACCTACGAGCCGCCCCCGCCCGTCCAGTCGGGCCGCGGGTCCGGATCCGACGACACCCGCTACGGCCTCACGGACCCCGACAAGGCGGCTCGCTACGGCTACGACAGCCGCGCCGGCGCCGCGCCGCCCGTGAAGCCGCCGGCCCCCTCCCTCGGAGCCACCGGACAACTCGCCCTGAGCGGACCGGACCTCAAGCAGGGCGCCGCTCAGCCGATGAGCTGGGAAGAGGCGCAGAAGGCGGACAGCGGCAAGACCGTCAACGGGCAGAAGGTGCCCATCGGAGGCTGCAACCGGGAGAGTTATCTCAAGCTCTACGCGCCGAAGAAGGGCGCGGTCGACGTCATGTTCGTCTTCAACGTGACCGCCGACGCCTTCACCCGCGCCCGTGACGACTCCCGCGTCGCCGAGGCGATCACGGCATGGTCGGCGTGCATGGCCGAGAAGGGGTACAAGGCCGACGATCCCGTGAGCCCCCAGGAGGACCTCGGGATCGCCTCGGGCGCCCTCGGATCCCCGAAGGCCGTCGCCGCCGCCAAGCAGGATGTCGCCTGCAAGGAACGAGCCAACCTTGTCGGCGTCTGGTTCACGGTCGAGTCCGCCTATCAGCAGCGGAACGTCGAGCAGAACGCGGAGACCCTGAACCAGGCGAAGACCGAGCTGGAAGAGCGTTTGAAGCTGGCGAACACGCTGAACGGCTGATCGGCCGCAGCACCCGGACCGGCCGGAAACCGACTGCTCGGAATGTCGGTTTCCGGCCGTTCGGACGAGGACCATCAGGCGAGACGGGCGATGGATTCCGCCTCGATGGGGGTTACGGTCACTGGCGCGACGCCGCGCCGTCGCACCGTGCGCGCCGTGGCACGGCGCGCAACGAATGCCGTCTCTGGGGGGGGACAGACATGCATCGTCATGGCCAGTACTGCGACCCGGCACGTCCTGCGGAGGGCGCCGAGGAGAGATCGGCGCGGGTGAACCCCGTCACCGCCGCCTTACAACTCCTGGACCTCCTGACCGATCGCGAGAGGGAAGTGCTCTCGGCCATGCCCGGCGGCGAGTCCAACACGGACCTCGCCGCACGGCTCGGCATCACCGAACGCACCGTCAAGTTCCATGTCACGAACATGCGCGAGAAGCTGGGCGGCCTCTCCCGTCTCCAGCTCCACCTGCTGGCGCTCCTCGCGGAGATCGTCTGGCCGGGCCGTCTTTGTCGCCCCGCGGGAGCCGGGCGAGCGGCACAGACGACGAGCGTGATCTCCCGGGGGCTGCTGCCGAGGCGCACGGCGGAGGTCGGCACCTACCCGTGAGACGAGGATGCCCCCGACGCAGCGCGTCGGGGGCATCACCGTTCGCGGGCGGCGCCGGCTCAGGCCTTCGGGGCCACCTTCGACAGGCCGTTGATGATCCGGTCCATCGCGTCGCCGCCGGTCGGGTCCGTCAGGTTCGCGAGCATCTTCAGCGTGAACTTCATCAGGACCGGGTGGGTCAGACCGCGCTGCGTCGCGATCTTCATGATCTTCGGGTTGCCGATGATCTTCACGAAGGCACGGCCGAGCGTGTAGTAGCCGCCGTAGGTGTCCTTGAGGATCTTCGGGTAGTTGTGCAGGGCCAGTTCGCGCTGGGCCGGGGTCGACCGGGCGTGCGCCTGCACGATGACATCGGCCGCGATCTGGCCCGACTCCATGGCGTACGCGATGCCCTCGCCGTTGAACGGGTTGACCAGTCCGCCCGCGTCACCGACGAGCAGCAGGCCCTTGGTGTAGTGCGGCTGCCGGTTGAACGCCATCGGCAGCGCGGCGCCGCGGATCGGGATCGTCATGTTCTCCGGGGTGAAGCCCCAGTCCTCCGGCATCGAGGCGCACCACGCCTTGAGGACCTCACGCCAGTCCAGCTCGCGGAACGCGGAGGACGAGTTGAGGATGCCGAGGCCGACGTTGGACGTGCCGTCGCCCATGCCGAAGATCCAGCCGTAGCCCGGCAGCAGCCGGTCCTGCGGGCCGCGCCGGTCCCACAGCTCCAGCCAGGACTCCAGGTAGTCGTCGTCGTGGCGGGGGCTGGTGAAGTACGTCCGTACCGCCACACCCATCGGCCGGTCCTCGCGCCGGTGCAGACCCATGGCGAGCGAGAGCCGCGTCGAGTTGCCGTCGGCGGCGACGACGAGCGGCGCGTGGAAGGTGACCTCGCGCTTCTCCTCGCCGAGCTTCGCGGTCACCCCGGTGATCCGGCCCGTGCGGTCGTCGATGATCGGGGCACCGACGTTGCAGCGCTCGTACAGCCGCGCGCCGGCCTTCTGCGCCTGCCGGGCGAGCTGCTCGTCGAAGTCGTCCCGCTTGCGGACGAGTCCGTAGTCCGGGTACGAGGCGAGGTCCGGCCAGTCGAGCTGGAGCCGGACTCCGCCGCCGATGATGCGCAGGCCCTTGTTGCGCAGCCAGCCGGCCTCCTCGGAGATGTCGATCCCCATGGCGACGAGCTGCTTGGTGGCGCGCGGGGTGAGCCCGTCGCCGCAGACCTTCTCGCGGGGGAACGCGGTCTTCTCCAGGAGCAGGACGTCGAGTCCGGCCTTGGCCAGGTAGTACGCGGTCGTGGAGCCGGCCGGGCCTGCCCCGACGACGATCACATCTGCGCTGTGCTCGGAGAGGGGCTCGGTCACGGCGTGGTCTCCCGAAGGGTCGAGGGAAGGTCGGTCGAAGTCTATTGCGCGGGCCCCCGGACCCTCGGGCCCGGGATGCCCGTCATGACCCTGCGGTCCGGGCGGACTCCTGGAGCTTGAAGCCCCGGTGCATCGCCACCACGCCGCCGGTCAGGTTGCGCCAGGCCACCTTGGACCAGCCGGCCTTCTGCAGCAGCCCCGCGAGAGCCGGCTGGTCGGGCCAGGACTGGATGGACTCGGCGAGGTAGACGTACGCGTCCGGGTTGGACGACACCGCCCGGGCCACCGGCGGCAGCGCGCGCATCAGGTACTCCTCGTACACCGTGCGGAACGGCTTCCAGGTCGGGTGCGAGAACTCGCAGATCACCACGCGGCCGCCGGGCTTCGTCACCCGGTACAGCTCGCGCAGCGCCCCTTCGGTGTCCTGGATGTTGCGCAGCCCGAAGGAGATCGTCACCGCGTCGAAGACGTCGTCGCGGAACGGGAGCCTCGTCCCGTCGCCGGCGGTGAACGGCATCCACGGGTGGCGCTCCTTGCCGACCCGGAGCATCCCGATCGAGAAGTCGCAGGGCACGACGTAGGCCCCGGCGCGGGCGAAGGGCTGCGAGGAGGTGGCCGTCCCGGCCGCCAGGTCCAGGATCCGCTGCGCGGGCCGGGCGTCGACCGCCTTCGCGACCTCCTTGCGCCAGCGCCGGTCCTGACCGAGCGAGAGCACGTCGTTGGTGAGGTCGTAGTTCGCCGCCACGTCGTCGAACATCGAGGCGACTTCGTGCGGCTGCTTGTCCAGGGATGCTCGGGTCACCCGGCCATTGTGGCAGCCCGCGCCCGACGGCCTTCGGGAGCCCTCCGGGGCCGCCGGGGATTCGTCGAAAAATTCCTCTCAACCTTTTCCGGGGCGGCGGACTCAAGGAGGGGTGACAGTCGGGCAGCGAGGGGACGACCCCCAGGGACGGAGGAGCGCGATGCAGGCACCGCACGGCTCGGACGAGGCGTTCGAGGAGTTCGCCCGCGCCGGGCAGACGCGGCTGTACCGCACGGCGTACCTGCTCTGCGGCGACGCCGAGACCGCCCGCGACCTCACCCAGACCACGCTCGCCAAGCTGTTCCAGCACTGGCGCCGGGCCGGCACGGCCGAGTACCCGCACGCCTACGCCAAGACCGTACTGACCCGCACCTTCCTCGCCGAGCGACGCCGCCGACTGCGCGACCTGCTCGCCTTCACCAAGACCGGCGGGCTCGGCCCCGCGCCGGCGGCGGAGCACGCCGACCTCCGGGTCACCCTGCTCGCCGCGCTCGCCGAGCTCCCGCCCAGAGCCCGCGCCATGGTCGTCCTGCGGTACTGGGAGGACCTCAGTGTGGAGACCGTCGCCTCGCTCCTGCGCTGCAGCGAGGCGACGGTCAAAAGCACCTGCTCACGCTCGCTCGCGCGGCTCCGCGACCGTCTCGGCGAGGCGCACCTCTACGCCACCGACCACCACGCCACCGGAAGGTGAGGCCCCCAGTGGACGACGCCACACTGCTCAAGAGCGCCATGGACCGGACGACCGAAGACCTTCCACCGCTCCCCGACCTCGCCCCGGTCGCCATCGCGCAGGGACGCAGACGACGCGCCCGGGCCCGCCTCGCCACCGTCGGCGGCGTCTTCGGCACGGTGACCGCCGCCGCCCTCGGCCTGAGCCTGCTGCCGGGACCCGGCACCGGGGTGGCGATGCCCGCCGCGCCCCCGGTCGCCTTCCCGTCGGCCTACCACACCCCCGTACGGATCGCCCCGACACCGGGCCAGGACGCCCCGGAGCCGGAGACCGGGGCCGAGGCGGAGCGGCGCGCCCAGTTCCAGCAGCAGGCCGCCGCGCTCCTGGACGAACTGCTGCCGCCCACCGTGACGGAGATCCGCCCGGTGGAAGGCCAGGTCTCCCTCTACCAGCTCACCTCGGCGGGCCGGACGTTCACCGCGACCCTGTCCGTACGCCCTGCGGAGGGACAGGCCCTCCAGCCCTGCCGGAGCGACCCGGCCAAGCGGATGGCCTGCGAGAAGGCCGACCTCGGCGGGGGCCGCACGGCACAGGCGTACTCGATGGCGGTCAACGAGATCGACACCATGGGCGCGATGGTCACGCTCGCCTACGGCCGCAGCCATGTCCTCTTCTCCGTCGGCCCCGCCGACGGAACGGACGGGAAGACCGCGGCCTCGGCTCCGGTGACGGCGGATCAGCTGCTGACCGTGGTCCGCGACGACCGCTTCACGGACCTGGTGAAGTACGCCGACGAGAACCCGGTCCAGGAGAAGTCCACACCGGTCAGGGGCGGCTGACCGTCACCGGCACCCGCTAGCGACGACGGAAGACCAGGCGGCCGCCGAGAACGGTGGCGACGCAGGTGCCGGCACCACGGGCCACCAGATCGGCCTCGTCCGCCACGTCGAAGACCGCCAGATCGGCGGGTTCGCCCACCGCCAGCGGACCGTGGACCGTGCCGTCCAGGTCGTGCCCCTCCACGAAGGGGTCCAGATCCGGGCCGTCCCAGACCGGCGGCGCCAGGAACGGCGCGTTCGGCACCTCTCGCAGCCCGACCCGGCCCACGGCCTGCCGGACCCCCGACCGGGGCCCGAGCCCCACATGGGTCGTCCCGTGGGCCAGCATCCGCTGGATACCACGCCGCACGCTGCCCGCCATCCGGGCCCCGTCGGGCGCGAGGGCGTCGAAGGCCGGACCCGCGACGGGGGCGGTGCCCAGCTCGTCCGCCTCACGCGGGTCCGGGTGGTACACGCGTGTGAGCAGCCAGTGCCCGTGCCACTGCCGCAGCCCCGGAGTCAGGACGCCCGGCCAGCGGCGGACCCGCGCGGCCGGGAACGCCCCGGCCACCTCCTCGTACGGGCCGAGGGCCACGATCTCCGCGTCCCGGACGAGCACCGCGCCAGCGGGGACGGGGGCCCGCCCGCCGCCCGGCAGCAGTACATCCGCCGCGTGAACCGTCAGCACGGGAAGGTCAGTTGGCGTTCAGGAGCTTCAGCTCCGGGTGCGCCGTACCGCCGGCGATGGCCGTGGAGGAGATGTGCGAGGCGACCCGCTCGTCGACCGGGTCGTTCGCCGGGTCGTCGTGGACCACGAGGTGCTCGTACGTCGTGGAACGCTGCGCCGGGACGCGGTCCGCCGTACGGATCATGTCGATCATCTCGCGCAGGTTGGAGCGGTGCTTGGCGCCCGCCGAGGAGACGACGTTCTCCTCCAGCATGATCGAGCCCAGGTCGTCCGCGCCGTAGTGCAGGGTCAGCTGGCCGATCTCCTTGCCCGTGGTCAGCCAGGAGCCCTGGATGTGGGCGATGTTGTCCATGAACAGCCGGGAGATCGCGATCATCCGCAGGTACTCGAAGAGCGTGGCCTGCGTACGGCCCTTGAGGTGGTTGTTCTCGGGCTGGTAGGTGTACGGGATGAAGGCCCGGAAGCCACCCGTCCGGTCCTGCACGTCGCGGATCATCCGCAGGTGCTCGATGCGCTCCGCGTTCGTCTCGCCGGTGCCCATCAGCATCGTGGACGTCGACTCCACTCCGAGACCGTGCGCGATCTCCATGATCTCCAGCCACCGCTCGCCGCTCTCCTTGAGCGGGGCGATCGCCTTGCGTGGGCGCTCCGGCAGCAGTTCGGCGCCGGCGCCGGCGAAGGAGTCGAGACCGGCCGCGTGGATGCGGGTGATCGCCTCCTCGACGGAGACGCCGGAGATCTTGGCCATGTGCTCGACCTCGGACGCGCCGAGGGAGTGGATGACCAGCTGCGGGAAGTCCTTCTTGATGGCGGCGAAGTGCTTCTCGTAGTACTCGACGCCGAAGTCCGGGTGGTGCCCGCCCTGGAACATGATCTGCGTGCCGCCGAGCTCCACGGTCTCCGCGCAGCGGCGCAGGATGTCGTCGAGGTCCCGGGTCCAGCCCTTGGCGGTGTCCTTCGGCGGCGCGTAGAAGGCGCAGAACTTGCACGCCGTCACACAGACGTTGGTGTAGTTGATGTTCCGCTCGATGATGTACGTCGCGATGTGCTCCGTCCCCGCGTAGCGGCGACGGCGTACGGCATCGGCGGCCGCGCCGAGCGCGTGCAGCGGCGCCGACCGGTAGAGGTCGAGCGCCTCCTCGGGGGTGATCCGGCCACCCTCCGCGGCGCGGTCGAGGACGGACTGGAGGTCGGCCTTCTGGGTCACCGGCTGAGTCCCTTTCGGAGGGTGGAAACTAAGGACTGAGCCAGCCTACGCCAGCGCTTCTCATGACTTCCGCAGGGTGCCGCTAGGCCGGCCGGCGGCCTCCTCGTCGGAACGGTAGGCGAGGGTGCCGTCGGGGTTGCGGGTCAGGGTGAACGTCGACGTGCCGGTGGTGCAGAAACCCGCCGTGCCCGGGCGGTCGGGATCCGTACGGTCGGCGATGTTCAGCTCGGTGGCGGTCGCCGAGGTCAGCTTGCCGAGGCCGTGACAGCGGACGGTGGTGCCGAGGACGCTGACGGTGTGGGTGGTACGGACGACGTCCTTGCCGGTGCCGCCCTGGGAGACCACGACGGTGAAGTCCCCGTGCGGGGAGCCGTTGCGCTCGGTGGTGGGTCCGGTCCAGGTGCCGAGGAACGCCTCCGGGACGGAGCCGGAGGGCGTGGCGGTGGGAGCGGAGGTCGCGGCGGGCGGATTCGTCCTGCTCCCACCGCCGTCGCTCGCGTCGGCTCCCCGCCGGCCGCCCGGCATCAGCTCGAAGAGGTACCCCGCCCCCAGGGTGACGGCGGCGAGCGCCCCCGCCACGGCGAGCGCCACGGTGCAGCTGACGCGCCGGCCCGCGGCGACCGAGAGCGTGGCCTGCCGCCGCCGGGTCCCGTCGCCCTCGGGGGCGGTGTGCCCCTGTCCGGCCGGGGTGGCGAAGCCGCCGGGGGCGGGCGCGACCGGCGGCCCGAAGACGCCGGGCTCGACGGCCGGCCGCCCGGACGGACCCGCCGTCCCGGCCACCGCGTCGGACGCCAGGGCCGCCGGCGGGCCGAAGACGCCCGACGGCGGGCCGGTCGGCGCGTCCCCGGGGGCCGGCGCCCACACCGAAGGGGCGGTGAAGGGAACGGGACCCGACACGTTCGGGTCCGGCGAGGCACCGGGGAACGGCGGGATCGCTCCCGTGCCCGCGTCGAAGTCCAGCAGCCGTACGGCGGTCCGGCTGATCTCCTCCACCAGCGGGCCCGGCAGCCAGCCGCCCGCGACCAGCGCCGCCGCCCCGCGCGGGGCGAGCGCCGCCGCGACCGCGCCCGGGGCGGGACGAGCCCCCGGGTCCTTCGCGAGGCAGGACGCCACCAGCTCCCGCAGCTCCCCCGACAGCGCGCCCAGCTCGGGCTCCTCGTGGACGACCTTGTAGAGCAGGGCGGCGGAGGTGTCGCCCGGGAAGGGCGGGGCGCCCGTCGCCACGTACGCGAGGACCGCGCCGAGCGAGAAGACGTCGGAGGCTCCGGTCGCCCCGTCGCCCAGGATCTGCTCGGGCGCCATGTAGCCGGGCGAGCCGATGGAGACCCCGGTCGCGGTGAGCGACGCCGTGCCGTCCGTGGCCCGCGCGATGCCGAAGTCGATGAGCCGGGGGCCCTCCAGGGTGGCGAGCACGTTGGAGGGCTTCACATCACGGTGGACCAGGCCGAGGCCGTGCACGCCCGCCAGCGCCTCGGCCAGGCCGGCGCCGAGGGTCCGTACCGTGTGCGCGGGCAGCGGGCCGACCGCCTCCACCGCTCGGGTGAGCGTCGGCCCGGCGACGTACCCGGTGGCGACCCACGGCACCGCCGCCTCCGGGTCGGCGTCCAGGACCGGCGCGGTCCACTCCCCGCCGACCAGCCGGGCTGCCTCCACCTCACGCCGGAACCGGGCCCGGAACTGCTCGTCCAGGGCGAAGTGCGGATGCACGATCTTCACGGCCACGGTCCTGCCGCCCTCGTTGCGGGCCAGGTAGACGCGCCCCATGCCGCCGGAGCCGAGACGGCCGAGGATCCGGTAGGCGCCGATGGACCTGGGTTCCCCTGCTTCGAGCGGCTGCATGTCTCCCCTTCCGGCAGCGCACGGCCCTTCGTGGGCCGGATCACCACGATTCGGAACCGTACCCAGCCAACCGATCCCCCACCACGTCCCTCCTCTTCTCCGTAATACGTCGCAGTGTCCGAAGCACCCCGGAGTCACCCGATGACACGCCTCCCCAGGACCACGAGGAACCCCGCCGCCCCCCGGGTCCGCAGGCTCCTCGCCGCCGCTCTCGCCCTCGGTGTCACGGCCGCTCTCGTCGCCGGCTGCTCGGACGAGGGGGCTCCCGTCACCTTCGACACTCCGAGATCCACGGCGAAGGCCGACACCGCGGGGGCGCCGAGGACTCCGCGATCACCCGGGGCGAACGGCCCGGAGACCGTCCTGCCCACCGGCCCGAGGGCGAGCTTCACCACGGCCAACACCCTCGACGACGGCACCAAGATCGGCGTCACCACGCTCAAGGGCGCCAAGTCCGGCTTCACGGGCAGGGTGTGGGTGTGGGCGCCGAAGCAGTATTTCGACCCGAAGTACGCGGAAAGCGGCTTCCCGGTCCTCGTCGCACTGCCGGGCGGCAACGGCTATCCGGTGAATTACTGGATGGGTACCGACCTCAAACTCCAGTCCAGCATCAGCACATGGGCGCAGGAAGGGAAAAGCCTTCCGTTCATTGTCGTGATGCCGGTACTCAACCCGGACGACACGTACTACTACGACGGCAGCGATATACCCGGGCAGCCCAGAATGGGGACCTGGCTCGCCGAGGACGTTCCCGATTTCGTCCGGGCGAATTTCCGCACCTTCGCGTCCCGTGACGGCTGGGCGTTCATGGGCTCGTCCTCCGGCGGCTTCGCCGGGCTGAAGGCGGTGCTCCAGCACCCCGACAAGTTCAAGGCCGTCATCGCGTCCGGCCCCGACACCGTCCCCGACTCCCCGCTGTGGGCGGGCCACGAGGCACAGCGGCAGGCGAACAACCCGGAGAAGCTCGCCGAGGCGCTCGGCGCGAAGCCGGACACCGAGGCGAACCGGGTCTACCTGGCGTTCCAGATCGGGACGGAGGAGTCGGGCGAGCCGCGGCTGAGGTCCTTCATGAGGAGCTTCACGAAGGGCCCGGTGAAGACCCGCCTCCAGGTCATCCAGGGCGGCGGGCACAACGCCAAGGGCTACATCAGGGGCATGGGGGACGGCTCGATGGAGTGGATCAGCCGGCAGATGCAGGGGCCGGTGCCCTCCGCCTGACGCTCGGGGCGTGACGCTCGGGACCCTGGCGCTCGGGGCGTGACGCTCCCGGCCCCGACGCTCGGGGGTGATGCTCCGGCCCCCGACGCTCGGGACCCTGACGCTCCGGCCCCCGACGCTCCGCACCCTGACGCTCCGGCCTCAGGCGAGCAGGTCCACCTTCACGTCCGCCGGGAAGCCGGTCGTCGGACCGGTCCGGCGGGCGAACTCGCGCACCCCCGCCAGCTGCTCGGGCCCGAAGCGGAAGTCCAGTGTCCGGAAGTACCGCTCCAGGAGCTCCGCGTCGAAGGACTCCCAGCGCGCGGCCTGCTCCGCGACCTTGGCGACCTCCACCAGCGACAGGTCACGCGAGGCCAGGAACGCGTCGTGGACCTCGCGCACCGTCTCCGGCTCGCGGACCAGGAAGTCCTTGCGCGCCGCCCACACCGCGAAGACGAACGGCAGGCCCGTCCACTCCTTCCACATCAGCCCCAGATCGTGGACGTCCAGGCCGAGCCGCGGGGCGTCGTGCAGGGAGGCCCGCAGGGCGGCGTCGCCGATCAGGACGGCGGCCTCCGCCTCCTGCATCATCAGCCCGAGGTCGGGCGGGCACGTGTAGTAGTCGGGCCGCACGTCGTACCGCTCGGCGAGCAGCAGCTGCGCGAGCCTGACGGAGGTGCGGGACGTGGACCCGAGCGCCACCCTCGCCCCGTCCAGCTGCGCCAGGGGACGCTGGGAGACGATCACGCAGGACATGACGGGGCCGTCGCAGCCCACGGCGATGTCCGGCAGGGCGACGAGATCGTCCGCGTTGCGGAGGTACTCCACGAGGGTGATCGGCCCGATGTCGAGGTGGCCCCGCACCAGCCGCTCGCTGAGCTTCTCCGGGGTGTCCTTCGTCAGCTCCAGGTCGAGGAGCGTTCCGGTACGGGCCAGGCCCCAGTACAGGGGCAGACAGTTCAGGAACTGAATGTGTCCGACACGGGGCCGGCTGCGCTGGTGGTCATCGGTTGCATTGTCCACATCGCGAGGCTAGCCCCGTCTCGTACGGTGGACATCGCCGGGGCACGCGTGGCGCCGCGTCAGCACATCAGATGCACGTCAAACGTGTGGGTGACGTGATCTTTCCCTCTAGTGCGGCGGACACCCTGCGTGCTACGCTCATCGCAAGTTGCAGTTTGGTTTCCCTTGCAGTACAGAGCCTGCGGAGCATGTGACCCGCAGGCTTTTGTAGTTTTCAGACTTGTTTGCAGGTTCTGGAGCAGGGCAACCCTTTGGCCCAAGGAGGGCTTATGGCTACCGGAACCGTCAAGTGGTTCAACGCTGAAAAGGGCTTCGGCTTCATCGCCCAGGACGGCGGCGGCCCGGATGTCTTCGTCCACTACTCCGCGATCAACGCGTCCGGGTTCCGCTCCCTCGAGGAGAACCAGGTCGTGAACTTCGACGTCACGCAGGGTCCGAAGGGCCCGCAGGCGGAGAACGTCACCCCGGCCTAAGTTGCCCGGGTCGGCGATCGCGCACGGCTAGAGAAGTACCCAAGGAGCCCCGCTCCGTGCCTTCGGGCACGAGCGGGGCTCCTGCCTTTTTTCACCCCCTCCCCCACCGCCCGCGCCCCTCGTAGTCTGGTCGTATGACCGAACGCAAACCGCCGGGCGTCAGCTTCGAGTCGTTCGTGGACAAGCAGATCCGCGAGGCCGCCGAGCGCGGCGAGTTCAAGAAGCTGGCGGGCTTCGGAAAGCCGCTCGACGACGACAACGCCCCGTACGACGCGTTGTGGTGGATCAAGAGCAAGATGCACCGCGAGGGCGCGGCGGTCCTGCCGCCGTCGCTGGCCCTGCGCAAGGAGGCCGAGGACGCGGTGGAGGCCATCGGCCGGGCGGTGTCGGAGTCACAGGTGCGCCGGATCGTGGGCGAGATCAACACCAAGATCGCCGAAGCGGTGGCCCGGCCGCCGGCGGGGCCACCGCTGAACCTGCACCCGTTCGACATGGAGGAGACCCTGGCGGACTGGCGGGCGCGGCGGGAAGAGCCGTCGGACCGCGAGCGGCGGGACGCGTAGGGGCGGACGCGTAGGGGCGGACGCGTAGGGGCGGACGCGTAGGCGTCGCCGGGGTCACGGAGAGTTGTGCGGCCCGTCGCCGGGGTCACGGGTGCCGGCCGAGGGCCGCGAGGATCCGGTCGAACGTCCCGGCCCCCGGAGGCAGGGGGATCCCGGGGCCGAAGGGGCTGTCCGGGGTGAGCCGGGTGGCGCCGTCCGGGACGGAGAGCGCGATCGGCAGCGCGACGTCGAGGACATCGGGGCCGGGGGCGTACGGGAGATCCAGGCCGCGGGCCACGTCCCAGCCGTGGACGACGTAGTCGACGAGGTGGAAGCCCACGGCCCGGCCGGCCGGGAAGGTCCGGTCGACCGTGAACTCGGGCAGGAGGAAGGGCCGGTCAGGGCCGTCCAGGGCCGCGAAGGCGGCGAGGACGTGCTCGGCGGCCTCGGCGTACCGCGCGACGCCGTCGGCGGACGCGGTCACCGGGACGACGGACCAGTGGGCGAGCTTCGCGCCGTCGCCGCGGGCGGCGGCGGCGAACCCGCGGTGCTGCGCCGTCATATGGGCGAGCAGATCCGCGACCGTCCAGCCGGCGCAGGGCGTCGCCCGGCCGAGGTCACCGGGAGCGACCCGCTCCACCAGGGCGACGCTGTCGCGGATCACGCGCGCGTGGAGGAGCCGTAACCGCGCAAAGGGTCCCTGAGCTTGCCAAGTAATACGCATGTGCTGACGATCTGCTCGCGCGTATGAATTGTCAACGGGTATTTTCGTGGCCATGGAAGAGCCCCGCCCCGATCTCGCCGCGATGGTCGTGCCGCTGGGCCGCACCCTGCTGGCGGCGGAGCAGCCGGTCCTGGACGCCCACGGCGTGACGATGTGGGCCTACGCCGTCCTGCTGCACCTCGACGAGACCCCCATCCGCACCCAGGCCGCGCTGGCCGAGGCCATCCGGGCGGACAAGACCCGGATCATCGCGGTCCTCGACGACCTGGAGACACGCGGCCTGATCGAACGCCGCCCCGACCCGCAGGACCGCCGGGCGCGCCTGCTCTCCCTCACGCGCGAGGGCCGCGAGCTGCGGGACGGCATCCGGTCCGAGATCCGGGAGGGCGAGGAACGCCTGCTCGCCCGGCTCCCGGCGGGCGACCGGGAGACGTTCGTCCGAGCCCTGCGGATCCTGGCCACCGAGTAGGTGAACTCGGCCGGCTCCCGGCCGCGCGGCCCGTCGCCGGCGCCTCCTCGATGGCCCACTGGGTGGAGCACACCGCACCGTCGAGCGAGGAGTGAGTGACATGAGGAGCGCCGATCTGCTGCTGGACGCCTTCGGCCGCGTCCAGGAGGCCGTGCGCGGAGCCGTCGAGGGTCTGTCGGAGGACGAGCTGACGCTACGGATCGACGAGGACGCGAACTCGATCGCCTGGCTGGTCTGGCATCTGACGCGGATCCAGGACGACCACATCGCGGGCGCGTTCGGCACGGAGCAGGTGTGGACGTCGGACGGCTGGAAGGACCGGTTCGGCCTCCCGTTCGGGGCGAGGGCCACGGGTTACGGCCACTCCAGCGCGCAGGTCGCCGAGGTGCGGGTCTCCGCGGAGCTGCTCCTCGGCTACTACGACGCCGTCCACGCCCGGAGCGTGGAACACCTGGGCACGGTGACCGACGCCGACCTCGACCGCGTCGTGGACGACGCCTGGGACCCCCCGGTCACCCTGGGCGTCCGCCTGGTGAGCGTGGTCGCGGAGGACAACCAGCATGCGGGCCAAGCGGCGTACGTACGGGGCGTGGTGGAGCGACGCGAAAGATCGTGACGGGTGTCGGTCGGGGTTGCTATCCTCCGGCCACAGTCCGCGGAAGGCGAAGATCCGGATGGGGGGAACCTCCGGCCGCCGCCGCGCTTTCCGACCGCCGCCCCGCCTCGGGTGAGGTGCGAGCGGTCGCCTCAAGGGGAGGGCCCGTCCGTTGCTCCAGAATTCCCATGCCTTCAGCCGCAGACTCGCCGTCGCGATGGGCGTCACGCTCGCCGTGACCGCCTTGTCGACGGGTGGGGCGGTGGCCGCGCCGCCTGCCTCGGTTCCGGCATCGGCCACCGAGGCGGGGGAAGCGGCGACCTCCGACGTCGCGCCGTTCCCGAGGAACAGCACCATCTTCGGCGCGGGCGCGACGGGCTTCCTGGCGCTCACCAAGACCCGGGCCTCAGGTGACGTGCCCTCCTCCGAGACACGGACCTGGGTTCCGGCGGACGGCTCCGCTCCGAAGGAGTTGAACTGGGCCACCACCAGGATCGAGAGCACCGGGTGGGGAGACACGGTCGCCGCGAGCTGGCTCGACTCCAGAGCCGAGCTCATCGACATGGCGACCGGGGAGACGCTGCTCTCGGTCCCCACCAAGACCGGGCCCAGTTACGCGGGGGCCGCCCGCGACGCCCTGTTCACCTCGGTCGGCGACACGCGGGGGAACAGGCGCCTGTCCATGCACACGGCGGTCGACGGGGTGGCCCAGCCGACCGCCGGTCTTCCGGCGGACCTCACGAGCGTCACGGTCAAGGCCGGCACAGCCGACCACGCCCTGGTGACCTACTACGCCGGCGACCAGGTGAGATCCAAGAAGTACCTGGCCACGCTCGACCTCGCCACCAACACAGTGGCGGAGCACTACGCGTTGCCCTTGACCGTGGAGGGCAACATCGCCATCTCGGCGACGCACCTCGCCTGGGTCGACTACGCGGGGTACAACGCCACAGTGGTGATCGTCGACCGCTCCACGGCCACGGCCCGGCGGATCGCGGTCGGCAGCTCCTCGCGGCACGACGTCGAGGTCGGCCTCGTCGGCGGCTGGGTCACGTACGGCACTCGCAGCGGATCGGTCGACACCAAGCTGAATCCCCTGAACGCGCTGACCGCGCTCAACATCGAGGACGGGGTGACGACCCGAAAACTCCTCGACCACACCACCACGTCCGCCGTCGCACCGGACGGCGCCCAGATCGTCCGTGGTGGCACGGTCGACCAGGGGGAGGGCCTCTACCGGATCGCCCCCGGTGGCGACGGCGTGCCGACCGTCACGCCCGTCGCCTCCACCGGCGAGCCCACCAAGGTCGCCTTGCTCAGCCACAACGTTCCCGCCACGCTCGACCTCGACAAGGACCCGGGGCTGTTCACGTGGCAGTTCTCGCGGGAGAACATCGCAGGCTCGTTCACCCTGCGCCACGTGCGGACCGGCGAGATCGTCGAATACCGGAACCTGTACATGCTGGAGAACGGCGTCCTGCCCTTCAGCTGGACGACCCACCTCGCCGACAAGAGCGCCTACAACGGCGACTACGTCTGGGAGATCACAGCGGATCCGCTGAACTTCATCGGCCCGAGCCTGGTCGTCTCAGGGACGTTCAAGGTCGTCCGCAAGCCCGGCCCGCACGACTACAACGACAACGGCACCCCCGACATACTCCTGCGCGACAACCAAGGGGTGCTGTACCGCGCCGATTCGCGCTACGACGTGTACGACCGCCGACTGGCATTCGACGGGCACACCATGCTGAGCGGCGGCTGGAACGGCTACAACCAGATCGAGGCCGCCGGCGACATCGGCGGAGCCGCCCACGCCGACCTCATCGCCCGCGACACCACGGGCGCGCTCTGGCACTACCTCGGCAACGGCGACGGGACCTTCGCCACCCGGTACAAGATCACCACAGGCTTCGGCGGCTACAACAAGATCGCCGCCGGGAGCGACCTGAACGGCGACGGCAGGGCCGACCTCGTCGCCACCGACACCGCCGGCGCCATGTGGGTCTACAAGGGCACCGGCAACTGGCGCGCCCCGTACACCACGCGCGTCAAGATCAGCACCGGCTGGAACGGCTACAACCAGATCACCGCCACCGGCAACATCGCCGGAGGCGCCGCAGGCGACCTCGTCGCCCGCGACGGCGCCGGAGTCCTCTGGCTCTACCTCGGCAAGGGCGACGGCACCTTCGCCAGTCGCGTCAAGATCGGCGCCGGCTGGGGCGGCTACAGCCACATCGTCGGCGTCGGCGACGCCGACCGGGACGGCCGTCCCGACCTGTTCGCGGCCAACTCCGCCGACAGCAGGACGTACCTGTACAAGGGCACGGGAAGCTGGAGCGCGCCCTTCGCCCAGCGGCAGGAGACCACGTTGTCCGCCAACAGGCCGACCTCGATCGCCTGACCGGACGGCGAAGGCCCCGGGCCGGACGTGGAGTGCACGTCCGGCCCGGGGCCTTCCGCCTACACGTACGGACGAGTGATCAGCTCGATCGCGTGGCCCGCCGGGTCCTTGAAGTAGACGCCCCGGCCGCCGTGTTCGTCGTTGATCTCGCCCGGGCGCCGCATCTGCGGATCGGCCCAGTGCACGACGCCCTGGTCGCACAGCCGCTGGTACGCCCGGTCGAACAGCTCGTCGTCGAGCAGGAAGGCGTAGTGCTGCATCTGGATCTCGATGTGCCCCGGCGGGGTCGCGAACTGGAGGAGCACGCCGTCGGCGAGCTGCACGTTGACGAACGGGCCCCAGGACGGTGCTTCGGGGAGTTCCAGCAGCTCCCGGAAGAACCGGGCCGACTCGGCGCTGTCCTCGGCGGCGATGATGGTGTGGTTGAACGTGACTGACATACGGATGACCTCATGGTGATTCGGCAGGGAGGAAACGGACTCGCGGTGCAGAAGCAGCGCTGGGAGGTCCGCGTGCCGAACCGAGGTGGCGGGGGCGCTCCGACAGCACCCACCGAGCGATCAGCCCACCACCGGGTAGCCGATCCGTGCGTGGCGTCGATGCGCCGGTCCGGTGTTCACGTCGGATGACCTTACTGATCACCGACCGACGACGCAGGTCATTATCGCGTCAGGGGTACGCCGGCCTTTCCGGCCAGGCCGGCGCCGGTCAGAACGCGAAGACGGCGCCCGTCCTCGCGTTCAGCTCGCAGGTGTTCCCGAACTCCTTCTTCCAGACGACCGGGACGCCGTCGAAGGTGCCCTGCGCCTCCGCCACCACCGGCTCGTAGACCATCGGGCACATCACGTCGGCGTCCCCCTTCAGCTTCTCGAAGTCTCCGCGCGCGTCGTTCAGGTCGCCGCACGCGAGCTCTGCCTGCGGGTGGTCTCCCCCGGTGGGGCCGCAGCCGAGAGAGACCTCCTTCACGTCACCGGTCGCACCCGACGTGATCGTCAGGAGGATGCTGGCGGGCGGGGTCGGCGCGGCGCCCGCCGCGCCCGCGAGGCCGAAGCCCGCGACGGTGGCCGTGGCCACGGCGAAAGCAAGGGTGCTCTTCATGCCCCGGCAAACGAGGGCTCCGGTCCGGGGTCACTAAGCTCCACCCGTATGACCAGGAAGTTCATCCTCTTCGACGTGGACGGCACCCTGATGGACGCCGTCGCCAACCAGCGGCGCGTCTGGCACGCCTGGGCGGCGCGGTACGGGCTGGACGGGGAGGAGGTGTACGCGGTCGCGCTCCGCACGCGGCCCGTCGAGACGTTCGCCGCCGTGGCGCCCGGCCACGACCCGGAGGAGTGTCTGGCGCTGCTCCACGCGCTGGAGGACGAGGACGTACGGAACGGTGAGTACGGTGCCTTCGCGGGCGCCGCGGAGCTGCTCGGCGGCCTCCCGCCGGACTCCTGGGCGCTCGTCACCTCCAACTACGAGCACCGCGTGCGGGGTCGATTCGCGCGCACGGGCCTCCCGCTGCCGGGGCTCGTCGTGGACGCCGCCTCCGTGACCGAGGGCAAGCCCTCCCCGGCGCCGTACCTCCTGGCGGCGGAGCGGCTGGGCGCCGCGCCCGCCGACTGCCTGGTGATCGAGGACGCGCCGTCGGGGGTCCGCTCGGGCGTGGCCGCGGGGATGACGGTGTGGACGGTCAACGCGCCGGCGGCGCCGGCGGGGGCGGGCGGGCACCGTCACTTCCCGACCCTGTCCGAGGCCGCTCCCGAGATCCTGGCCTTCGCCCTCTCGGGCTCGTCCGCATAGGGCCGTCCCCCGTTCGGCGACGGTTCGGGGCCGACCGGCCCGCTCCACCGGGTCGTCCACGCGGAGCCCGACGTCGGCCGGCTCCGGCGGAAGGTCACCCCGGTGACGCCCGACCGAAGACGGGGACGGAGACCTCCCCCTCCCTGCGGAACGCGACCTCCAGATCCATGCCGATCCGGAGGTCCGCCTCCGGCACGCCCACCACCTCCGTCATCAGCCTCGGGCCCTCCGCCAGGTCCACCACCGCCGCCACGTAGGGCACCCGGTCGCCGAACGGCGGGAGGTCGTTGCGGTGGACGACCGACCAGGTGTAGAGCGTGGCGCGGCCGCTCGACTCCTCCCATCGGACGTCCTCGCTCCAGCAGTGGGGGCAGAACTCGCGCGGGTAGTGGTGCGCGCGGCCGCAGGCCCCGCAGCGCATGAGGAGGAGGCGGCCCTCGGCGGTCGCGTCCCAGTACGGGCGGGTGAAGGCGTCGATGTCCGGATCGGCGGCCGTCACAGGAACAGTCCGATCGCGTGGTCGAGGGACCAGGTCTGCCAGGACATCGCGAAGAGGGCGACCAGCGAGATCAGCGCCATCATCGCGTTCTGTCCCTGCTCGGCCCAGTCGTGGATCATCAGGACGAGGTAGAGGAGGTTGAGGAGGAGGCCGCCGATCAGGGCAACGGGGGTGAGGAGGCCGAGGATCAGGCCGAGGCCCAGGGCCAGTTCGGCGTAGACGACGACGTACGCCATCGCCTTGGGGCGCGGCGCGACGACCGAGTCGAAGCCCTTCCTCACGAACGGCCACCGGTGCCTGCCGGCGACGTCCGCCGCCCAGGCGATGCCCGTACCGCGCTCGAACCAGCCCTTCTTGTCCTTGTGGCGCCAGCTCTCCAGCCACCACAGGCCGAGGCCGATGCGAAGGACGGCGAGCCACTCGGCGCCGGTGAGCCAGATGGTCTGCATCGGTCGATACCTGCCCCTCCCCGATCCTGATCTGACGGTACGTCAGTTCAGCGGATGTCGCGGCGTCTGCGCAAGACCCCCGCACGACCCCGCCCCACCCCCGCACACCCCACCCAGCTCCCACCCACACGTGACCGTTTCGCAACCGATTCCCCTCTTGACCGAGACCCAACAAGTGAGCATCTCGTTACGCTGAGCATTCATGTCCAACACCCCCCATTCCAGGCCCGACCACCCCGTGTACGTCATCGGCGGCGGACCCGGCGGACTCGCCGTCGCCGCCGCCCTGCGCGCGCAGGGCGTACGGGCCGTCGTCCTGGAGAAGTCCGAGGCGGTCGGCGCCTCCTGGCGGGCGCACTACGACCGTCTGCGGCTGCACACGACCCGCCGCCTCTCGGCGCTCCCCGGCCTGCCGATACCCCGCTCCTTCGGGCGCTGGGTCGCCCGCGCGGACGTCGTGCGGTACCTGGAGAAGTACGCCGAGTTCCACGAGCTGGAGATCGTCACCGGCGTCGAGGTCTCCCGCGTCGAGCGCGTCGGCGAGGACTGGCTGCTGCACGCCACCGGCGGACGGCGGCTGACCGGCCGCGCCGTGGTCGTCGCCACCGGGTACAACCACACCCCCCGGCTGCCCGAGTGGCCGGGGCTCGACGCGTACGGCGGCGAGCTGATCCACGCGAGCGCCTACCGGAACCCGGGTCCGTACGCGGGCAAGGACGTCCTCGTCGTCGGCGCCGGGAACACCGGCGCCGAGATCGCGGCCGATCTCGCGGACGGCGGGGCGGCCCGGGTGCGGCTCGCGATACGCACCGTGCCGCACATCGTGCGGCGCTCCACGGCCGGGTGGCCGGCCCAGCGCACCGGCATCCTGGTGCGGCGACTGCCGGTGCGCCTGGTCGACAAGGCGGGCGAGCTGATGTGCCGCGTCTCCGTCCCGGACCTGTCGGAGCGGGGTCTGCCCCGGCCGGACACCGGGCTCTACTCGCGACAGCGCGAAGGGGCCGTCCCCGTGCAGGACGTGGGCCTGATCGACGCCGTACGGAAGGGGAAGGTGGAGGTCGTCGGCGCGGTCGACGGCTTCGACGGCGACAAGGTCCTCCTCGCGGACGGCTCGGCCGTCACCCCCGACGCCGTGATCGCCGCGACCGGCTACCGGCGCGCCCTGGAACCGCTCGTGGGGCACCTGGGCGTCCTCGACGAGCACGGACGGCCGACGGCTCGGGGCGCACGGAGCCCGCGCGAGGCGGCGGGGCTGTACTTCACCGGGTTCACGAACCCGATCAGCGGCATGCTCCGGGAGCTGGCGATCGACGCGGAGAAGATCGCCCGCGCGATCCACAAGTCGGCGAACAGGGAGAAGACGGCCGGCTGACGCCGGACGGGGCCACGACCGACCGGCAGCGGGTGGGCGCGGGCCGGGCGTCCCGGTCCGGGGTGCCCCTCCCCGCGACGGCCGACGGCCGGAGCGCGCCCGCCCGGGGCGCTCCCGGCACGGCCGTCCCCGCCCCTCCACCCGGCCTCTTCGCTCATTGGCCCTGTCACAGTCATTCCTGACTGAGCGTCAGTTCTGTAATCTGACTAAGTGTCAGGTAACGCGCTGCGGCGATGACGACGAGCGGGAGAGTGGGCGGAACGATGCTTGGATCGACTCACGGCACCTTCACCACCGACCTCCGCGCCCGCGTGGTCGCCTGCGGGGAGCACTCCGGGACGCCCGGGATCGCCGTGCACGGTGTCACCGCGGTGGACGGCGACCGGGACGTGAGCGGGCGGCCGCTGCACGTCCCCGTGCCCGACCTCGACCGGTTCTTCCGGCCCGGGTCCGTCGCCGTCGTGGGGGCGTCCGACGCCGAGGGGCGGCCCAACACCGGCATCACGCGGCAGCTCATCGCCTGGGCCGAGCGGGTCGGCGCCCGGCTCGTGCCCGTGCACCCGACCCGTACGAGCGTCTTCGGGATCGACTGCGTCCCCTCCGTCGGCGCGCTCGACGAGCCCGTCGACCTCGCCGTCCTGCTCGTCGCCGACCCGCTGCCGGTCATCGAGGAACTGGCCGAGGCCAAGGTGCGGTTCGCCGTCGCCTTCGCCTCCGGCTTCGCCGAGACCGGCGACGAGGGCGCCGCGGCCCAGGAGCGTCTCACCGACGCCGTACGGCGCTCCGGGATCCGTCTGCTGGGGCCGAACACCAACCTCAACGCCTTCGAGCGCTTCCGCGACGACCTCGACGGGCCGGCGATCGCGCTCATCACGCAGTCGGGCCACCAGGGGCGGCCCGTGCACACCCTCCAGGAACTGGGCGTACGGCTCTCCCACTGGGCGCCCACCGGCAACGAGGCCGACCTGGAGACCGCCGACTTCATCTCGTACTTCGCGACCCGGCCCGAGGTGGGGGCCATCGCCTGCTACGTCGAGGGACTCAAGGACGGGCGCTC
The DNA here is from genome assembly GCF_040653355.1 of Streptomyces sp. NPDC047971. Taxonomy (NCBI): domain Bacteria; kingdom Bacillati; phylum Actinomycetota; class Actinomycetes; order Kitasatosporales; family Streptomycetaceae; genus Streptomyces; species Streptomyces sp. NPDC047971. The sequence continues at coordinate 96,713 of NZ_JBEZNW010000018.1, forward strand.
CTTCCTCCTCGCCGCCGACCGCGCCGCCCGCGAAGGCGTGCCGGTCGTCGCGGTGAAGGTCGGACGGACCGAGACCGGGGCGCGGACGGCCGCCTCGCACACCGGCAAACTCACCGGCGCGGACCAGGTCGTCGACGCGGCGATGCGGCAGTTCGGAGTCATCCGGGTCGACGGGCTCGACGAACTCCAGGACACCGCCGCCCTGCTGGCGCGGGCCCGCAAACCGGTCGCGGACGGGGTCGTCGTCTACTCGATCTCCGGCGGCACCGGCGCGCACTTCTCCGACCTCGCCACGGCCGCCGGGCTGCGGCTGCCGACGCTCCCGCAGGCCAAGCAGGACGAGCTGCACCAGTGGATACCGCCGTACCTGAACGTCGCCAACCCGGTCGACAACGGCGGCCATCCGGTGGGCGACTGGCGCGGGCGGAAGATCATCGACGCGATCCTCGCCGACCCGTCCGTCGGGGTGCTGATCTGCCCCATCACGGGCCCCTTCCCGCCGATGAGCGACAAGCTCGCGCAGGACCTGGTCGACGCGGCCGAGGCCACCGACAAGCTGGTGTGCGTGGTGTGGGGATCGCCGGTGGGGACGGAGGCCGCCTACCGCGAGACCCTGCTCGGGTCCTCGCGCGTCGCCACCTTCCGTACGTTCTCCAACTGCATCGGGGCCGTGCGCTCCTATCTCGACCACCACCGCTTCACCACCGCCTACCGCTCCCCCTTCGACGAGGCCCCGCGCACCCCGTCCCCCTCCTTCCGCAAGGCGCAGGCCCTGATGCGGCCGGGCCGGCAGCTGAGCGAGCACGCGGCGAAGCAGCTGCTGCGGGCCTACGGGATCCGGGTGCCGCGCGAGCAGTTGGTGACGAGCGCCGCGGCGGCCGTCCGGGCCGCCGGGCTCGTGGGCTACCCGGTGGTGATGAAGGCGTCCGGGGCCCAGCTGGCGCACAAGACGGAGCTGGGTCTGGTGAAGGTCGGGCTGACGTCCGCCAGTCAGGTGCGGGACGCGTACCGAGAGCTCACCGACATCGCCCGCTACGAGGGCGTCGACCTCGACGGGATCCTGGTCTGCCAGATGGTGGGGCGCGGGGTCGAGATGGTGGTGGGCGTGACCCGCGACCCGCTCTTCGGGCCGACGGTCACGGTGGGCCTGGGGGGCGTGCTGGTCGAGGTCCTGAACGACGCGGCGGTGCGTGTGCCGCCCTTCGGGGAGGACCAGGCCAGGGACATGCTCGGCGAACTGCGCGGGCAGGCCCTGCTGAGGGGCGTGCGGGGCGCTCCGCCGGCCGACGTGGACGCGCTGGTGGAGGTCGTGCTGCGGGTGCAGCGGATGGCCCTGGAGCTGGACGACGACCTCGCCGAACTGGACATCAACCCGTTGATGGTGCTGCCGCGGGGGCAGGGCGCGGTGGCGCTCGACGCGCTCGCGGTCTGCCGATAGGAGCCCTGGTGGACGACCTGCTGCACTCCGTCGGGAACGGCGTCTCGTGGATCACGCTCAACCGGCCCGAGGCGATGAACGCGGTGACCTGGGACCAGCGTGAGCGGATCATCACGCTCCTCGGGGAGGCAACGGCCGACCCGGGGGTACGGGCGGTGGTGCTGACGGCGACCGGGCGGGGCTTCTGCGCGGGCGCGGACCTGCGAGGGGCCCCGGCCGCGGCCGGCGAGCGGGTGGCGGGGGATGTGGCGCGGACGATCCGGCTCGGCGCGCAGCGGTTCATCGGGGCGGTCATGGACTGCGAGAAGCCGGTGATCGCGGCGGTGAACGGGACGGCGGCGGGGATCGGGGCCCATCTGGCGTTCGCCTGCGACCTCGTGCTGGCGGCGGAGCCGGCGCGGTTCATCGAGGTGTTCGTACGCCGGGGACTGGTGCCGGACGGGGGCGGGGCGTACCTGCTGCCCCGGCTGATCGGCCCGCAGCGCGCGAAGGAGCTGATGTTCTTCGGCGACGCGGTGACGGCTCAGGAGGCCCGGGAGCTGGGCCTGGTGAACCGGGTGGTTCCGGCGGAGGAGCTGGAGAAGACCGCCCGCGAATGGGCCGAGCGGCTGGCGCAGGGCCCGACGCGGGCGCTGGCGCTCACCAAGCAGCTGGTGAACGCCTCGCTGGACGTGGACCGTTCCGCCGCCTTCGCGGCGGAGGCCGCGGCGCAGGAGATCAACATGACGACCCGGGACGCCAACGAGGGCGTGGCGAGCTTCGTGGAACGGCGGACGGCTCGGTACGAGGGGCGTTGAGACCCCCGTACCGAGGGCCGCCGAGCCGCACGAGGGTCAGGGCGCGGTCAGGGCGCGGTCAGGGCGCGGTCAGGCTGAACTTCTGCCCGGTGGTGTTGGTGGCGCCAGGGCTGTTGATGTTGTTGTTGGTGCTGATGTTGTTGAACATCGGCAGGACGCCGTTGAGGTTGACGGGGAGGATCGACAGGAGGCCCCCGTTCCCGTCGTCGTCGCAGTCCCCGCCGGTGACGGTCGTGGGGTCACTCGCGCTGGCCGAGGCGCTGGTCTCGTCGTCCACCACGGTCGCGGTGTTGGTCAGGCTGCAGGGAGCGTCGTCGGCAACCGAGACGGACACGTCGATGGAGTAGCCCTCGGAGACGCCGATCGGGTCGCTTTTGCACGTGACCGTCGTATCGTCCCAGGTGCAGCCGACCGCTACCGTGTTCGCGCCGATGTTCACGAGGCTGATCTGGAGCCCTGGCGGCAATGTGTCCACCAAAGTCGTCGCGTTGCTCTCCTCGTCGCCGCCGTTGGTGATCGTGATCCGGTAGGTGCCCGCCCCACCCCGGGCGAAGTCGCCCGTGTGGGTCTTCGTGACCTCCAACACCGCCGCCGCGTGGGCGGGGGTGACCCCGAAGGCGAACGGCAGTCCGAGGCCGAGCCCCAGGACGGTGCCGACGGCCGACATCCGGTGCCTGAGCGTGTGCGTGACCATGTACGTCTCCTGTCGTGTGAGGGTCCGTCGCGACCTGCTCGGACTGCTCGGCAGCGGCACGGTCACCGGACTCCGGCACGTCGGCAACGCACCGGGTGAGGAGGCGATTACGGGCGCCTCGACCACTTCACCCGATCGCCATGGCCCGGTACCCGCCATGCGGCGGACGGGCCGACCTCGCCGCACGGCTTCCCATCTGACGAACCGTCACCTTCAATGGGGGGTGTGATGGGACATGCTGGGATGGCGGCCACCGCCGTCCGATACCTCAGGTCGGCCGGATCCCCCACGGCCGTCGAACCACTCCTCGGGCCCCGCCTCCGCGCGGTACGGGAGGACGAGCGGCTGCCCGTCGACCCGGCCGAGTTCCGGCGCGTCCTCGGGCACTTCGCGAGCGGTGTCACCGTGGTGACCGCCCCCGGCCCCGACGGCCCTGCCGGCTTCGCCTGCCAGTCCTTCGCCTCGCTCTCCCTCGACCCGCCCCTGGTGGCCTTCATGGTCGCCCGTACGTCGACCACCTGGCCCCGCATCGCCCACGCCGGCGCCTTCTGCGTCAACATCCTCGGCGCGGACCAGGGGGAGCTGTGCCTTGGGTTCGCGAGGAGCGGGGCCGACAAGTTCGCGGGCGTGGGGTACGACGACGCCCCGGTGACGGGCTCGCCGCGCCTCGCCGGGGCCCCGGCCTGGGTCGACTGCACGGTCGCCACGGTCCACACGGGCGGCGACCACCTCATCGTCGTCGGCCGGGTGGAGGCCCTCGGCACCCGCGACGAGGACGGCGAACCGCTGCTCTTCCACCGGGGCCGGTTCGGCCGCTTCAGCGGCTAGGCGACCTGGACCGGCCGGTTCAGCCGCTTCAGCGGCTAGGCGACCTGGACCGGCCGGTTCAGCGGCTAGGCGACCTCAACCGGGGAGGCCGGTTCGCGGCGGCGGATCACCAGGGCCATCAGCGCCGCCGCCGCGCACAGGGCGCCCGAGGCGTACCAGACGACGTCGTAGGAGCCGAAGACGTCCCGCGCCGCGCCGCCCGCGAAGGCGACCACCGCCGCGCCCACCTGGTGGGAGGCGAGGACCCAGCCGAAGACGATCGCGCTGTCCTCGCCGTAGTGCTCACGGCACAGGGCGATCGTCGGCGGGACCGTGGCCACCCAGTCCAGACCGTAGAAGACGATGAACAGGACCATCGGCGGGTGCACGGACGGCGCCAGGAGCACGGGCAGGAAGAGCAGCGAGATCCCGCGCAGCGCGTAGTAGACGGCGAGCAGGCGGCGGGCTTCGAACCGGTCGGTGAACCAGCCGGAGGCGATCGTGCCGACGACGTCGAAGACCCCGATGACGGCGAGCAGCGAGGCCGCCGCGGTGACGGGCATCCCGTGGTCGTGGGCGGCGGGCACGAAGTGGGTCCTGACCAGACCGTTCGTCGAGGCGCCGCAGATGGCGAAGGTGCCGGCCAGGAGCCAGAACGGCCCGGTCCGGGCCGCCTTGAGGAGGACCGTCACGGCCCGCCGGGCCGCGCCGGTGACCGGCACGGGCTTCGGCGCGAACGTGCCGCCGTACGGGGCGAGGCCCACGTCCGCCGGGTGGTCGCGCAGCAGCAGCCAGACGAAGGGGACGATCACGAGGGCGGAGAGGGCGACGGTCACCGCGCCCGGGCGCCAGCCGTGGTTCTCGACCAGCCAGGACAGCAGGGGCAGGAAGACCAGCTGGCCCGAGGCGCCGGCCGCCGTGAGGACGCCGGTGACGAGACCGCGCCGGGCGACGAACCAGCGGTTCGTCACCGTCGCCGCGAACGCCAGGGCCATCGTGCCGCTGCCGAGACCGACGAGGACTCCCCAGTACAGGACGAGCTGCCAGGACGCGGTCATCCAGACGGTCAGCAGGGACCCGAGCGCGATCACGCTCAGCGCGACGGCGACGACCCGGCGGATGCCGAACCGGTCCATCAGGGCCGCGGCGAACGGCGCCGTGAGGCCGTACAGCGCGAGGTTCACCGACACCGCGAAGCCGATCGTGCCGCGCGACCAGTCGAACTCGCCGTGCAGCGGCTCGATCAGCAGGCCCGGCAGCGAGGCGAAGCCCGCGGCGCCGATGATCGTGACGAAGGTGACCGCCGCGACGAACCAGGCGCGGTGGACACGGGGAGTACGCGTCGGCTTCTCGCCGACGGTCGCGGGGGTCTCGGTTGTCTGGGTCACGTCACACAGCATCGTGACCGGACTCCGCGCCCACCACTGGCCCGGATGACAGCTTTGACAAGGATCGGGCCACGGTCCGCCCTCCGAGCCGTCCACGGGGCTACGCCCGGGGCAGCGTCCTGATCGGCCGGACCACCACCAGGGCCACCACCACCAGCACCGCGAACCCGGCACCCGCCAGCAGGACCTCCTCCGTGCCGACGACCTCCGCCACCGGACCCGCCAGCGCCCGGCCCGCGGCCATCATCAGGAGCGAGCCGGCCACCTCGTACGCGTGCATCCGGTTGAGCGCGTCCTGGGGCACGTGCGTCTGCACCGACGTCGACCACATCACCAGCCAGAAGGCGAACGCCGCCCCGCCCAGGAACTGCCCCGCCCCGAGCAGCGCGACGGGCGCCCCCGAGGCCAGCAGGACGAGGTTCACCGGGAGACCGAGCAGGGCGACCGCGCCCGCCGCGAGCGGACGGCGGGGCCGCAGCCGCAGGGCGAGCAGCCCGCCGGCCGCGTTGCCGGCGCCGGCGACCGCCATCAGCACGCCGTACGTCGCCGAGCCGTGGTCCCCGGTCACCAGGGTCGCCGTCAACGGGACCATCGGCCCCGCGACCGTGAACCCGTACACCGTCCAGATCGCGATCACGCCCCACAGCCAGGTGCGCGCGGTGAACTCCCGCCAGCCCACGACCATCTCGGCCCGCAGCGAGCCGCGCCGCACCGAGTCGAACGGGGTCGACGGCAGCCGCGTCAGGGTGAGACAGACCGCGCTGACGGCGAAGGTCGCGCCGTTGAGGCCGAACGCGGCCGCCGCGCCGCCCGTGAGCGCGACGAGCACTCCGGCGGCGGCCGGGCCGGCCATCGTCATCAGCGACTCGACGACCCGCAGCACGGCGTTGGCGCGCTGCACGTCGGGGGCGATGCGCGGGATCGTCGAGGCGACGCCGGGCTGGAAGAGCGCGGCGCCGATGCCGCTGACGGCGCTGAGGGCGTACACCGCCCACAGGGGCGGGCCGCCGAGGCCGAAGGAGACGGCGAGGACCGCCGCGCCGGGCAGGCGCACCAGATCGGCGAGGATCATCATCCGACGGGCGGTGAACCGGTCCGCGAGAACCCCGCCGACGACGACGAACAGGGCGAAGGGCCCGATCCAGGCGCCGAGCGCGTAGCCGACGGAGGAACCGGGGTGCCCGGCGCCGAGCAGACCGGCGGCGAGGGCGACGGGCACCATGCCCTCGCCGAAGACCGCGGCGGCCCGGGCCACGAAGAAGAGCCGGAAGTTACGGTTCCAGAGCGCCGGAGCCCCGCTGGGTCCGGGAATGCGCTCAGGGCCCCCGGACTTGTACGGGTACCGCTCCGCACGTCCGTCCGCGGGTGCGTCCACCTGTCCGTCCGCCGTCACGTCCGCTCGCCCGTCCGCCTGCTTGTCCGTCGTCACGGATCCGACTTCTAGCAGCAAGTGGTCTGGACCACAAAGGGGATTTCTCGTGCCGCACCGCATCGCCGTCCTCGCCCTGCCCGGCCTCCTCCCCTTCGAGCTGGGCATTCCCCACCGGATCTTCGGCCGCGCCAAGGACGCCGGGGGTCGGCCGCTGTACGAGATCGTGACCTGCGCCCCGGTACCCGGCCCTGTCCCGACGGACGCGGACTTCGCCGTGTACGTGGAGAACGGCCCGGAGGCGCTCGCGACGGCGGACACCGTCGTCGTCCCCGCCTCGTACGAACTCGGTCCCGTCCACGACGAGGGCCGGCTGACCGACGAACTGGCGGCCACCCTCGCCCACATCCGGCCGGGGACCCGGCTCGTGTCCATCTGCACCGGCGGGTACGTGCTCGCCGCCGCCGGCTACCTCGACGGGCGGCCGGCCACCACGCACTGGGCCTCGGCCGCGCACTTCCAGCGGCTGTTCCCGAAGGTACGGGTCGACGCGGACGTGCTGTTCGTCGACGACGGGGACGTGCTGACCTCGGCGGGCGTGGCCGCCGGGCTCGACCTGTGCCTGCACATCGTGCGCCGTGACCACGGGAGCGCCGTCGCCAACGAGGTGGCCCGCAGGACCGTCGTACCGCCGCACCGGGACGGCGGGCAGGCCCAGTACATCGCCCGCCCGCTCCCGGAGGCGGGGACGGCGACGACGACCTCGGCGCGGGCCTGGGCGCTGACCCATCTGCACGAGCCGATCCAGCTGCGGGACCTGGCGGTACGGGAGGCGATGAGCGTACGGACGTTCACGCGCCGCTTCCGTGAGGAGGTCGGCATCAGCCCCGGCCAGTGGCTGACCCGGCAGCGCGTCGAACGCGCCCGCCACCTCCTGGAGTCCACGGACCTGCCGGTCGACCAGGTCGCGAGGGACGCGGGCTTCGGCACGCCCCAGTCGCTGCGGTCCCACCTCCAGACGGCGATCGGCGTCACCCCGACGACGTACCGGCGGACGTTCCGGACGGGGGCGGCGGCGAGCTAGCCGGCCGGGCGGACGGATCGGCACCGTCACCGGTAGCGGCGCTGCGACGGATGCCGTCACCGCCACTGGCACCGGCGGCCCCACGGACCCCGTCACCGTCACCGCCACCGCCACCGGCGGCCCCACGGACACCGTCACCGCCACCGGCCGGGCCGCCCTCCGGCGCCTCCGCCGCACGCCACGCGCCCCGGCGCACCCGGCGCCACTCGCCCACCACGCCGATCGCGGTCAGGAGCAGCGTGAGGGCGACGCCCCAGAGGATCGCCGTGGACGGTGCGACGACCTTCAGCAGGCCGCCGGCCAGGGTGCCGCTCGCCGCGTAACCGGCGCCGACGGCCGCGTACATCACGGAGTACCCGGCGGCCAGGGCCTCCGGCGGCAGCATCCGGCGGAGGGCCAGGTTGCGGGTGAGCATCGCCGGGGCCTGCAGCAGTCCGGCGAGGACGAGGGCGGTGGCGATGGCGCCCGTCCAGGGCAGCACGGCGACGAGCACGACGCCCGTCGAGACGCCCAGGATCAGGAGCGCGCTCTGCACGGGCAGCGACCCGGGCCAGCCGCCGCGCAGCCCGTAGACGAACGCGCCGACCGCCGAGCCGATCGAGAATCCGGCGAGCAGGGGCCCCGCCCAGCCGATCCCGATCGCCCGCTGCTCCAGGAGGGCCGGGAGGATCAGCTCGGCGAGGGCGAGCAGGGTCAGGCTCGCCGCGCCCGTGACGTAGACGGGCCAGGCCCGCACGAGGACGCGGCGCATCGGCTCGCCGCCGGAGCCCTTCGCCTCGACCCGCCATCCGGCGGGCAGGGCCCACAGCCCGGCGACGGAGGCCGCCATCAACCCGCCCTGGAGCAGGAGCGGTACGCCGGGTCCGACGCCGAGGGCGAGGCCGGTCGCGAGGGCGGGGGCGGCGGCCCAGATCCCGAAGGTGAGGACGGACTCCAGGGAGAGAGCCTGGGTGACGGCCTTCTCCGGCACCATGCCGGTCAGCAGGGCGCGCAGGCCGCCCGGCGCGGCGGCGGGGCCCGCGCCCGCGAGGAAGGCGAGGGCGCCGAGGACGACGGGGTGGACGGTCCCGGCGAGCCCGAGGCCGAGGCCGGTGAAGGCGAGCGCTCCGACCACGAGCCCGACGGCGAGGTGCGGTCTGGCCCGTTCGGCGTCGAGGCGGATGCCGAGGACCGGGGCGGCGACGATCTCGCCGAGGACGTACGCGGCGGCCAGGACGGCTCCCAGGGTGTAGCCGCCGGGCAGTTCACGCACCAGGAACACGAGCGCGAGCGGCGCCATGGCGACCGGCATCCTGGCGGCGACGGCGACGGCCGACCAGACGAGGACGGGACGGGTGACGAGGTCGCGGTATGCCATGACCATGACCGTATCCGCGGCCTCGCGGCCACGCCTCCCGTTAGAAGGTCAGCACCCCCCGTGCCACCTTGCCCTGCTCGGCGTCCTCCGTCGCCCGTGCGAACTCCTCCACCGGGTACGTGGCGGTGACGAGTTCGTCGAGCAGGAGGCGGCCCTCGCGGTAGAGCTCGGCGTAGAGGGCGATGTCCTTCTGCGGACGCGAGGAGCCGTAGCGGCAACCGAGGATGGACTTGTCGAGGAACATCGCCGCGGGCGGGAAGCTCGCCTCCGCGGTGGGCGCGGTCATGCCGAGGAGGATCGCCTGGCCGTGCCGGTCCAGGAGGTCGATCGCCTGCCTGACCAGGCCGACGTGACCGACGCACTCGAAGACGTGGTCGGCGCCGGTGGGGAGGATGTCGCGGACGGACGCGGCCGAGTCGAGGAAGTGCGTGGCGCCGAAACGACGGGCCGTCTCCTCCTTGGCGGGGTTGGTGTCGACGGCCACGATCGTGAGCGCGCCGGCTATCCGCGCGCCCTGGATGACGTTGAGCCCGATGCCGCCGGTGCCGATGACGACCACGGTCTCGCCGCGGTCGACCCTGGCACGGTTGAGGACGGCCCCGACGCCGGTGAGGACTCCGCAGCCCATGAGGGCGGCGGAGGTGAGCGGGATGTCCGAGGGGATCTTCACGGCCTGAACGGCCCTGACGACGGTCCGCTCGGCGAAGGAGGAGTTGGAGGCGAACTGGTAGAGCGCCTGGCCGGAACCGCTGCGGGAGAAAGGCTGCTTGGGCATCCCGATGGCCTTGCGGCACATGGTGGGCCGGCCACGGTCGCAGTCGGCACAGGCTCCGCAGTTGGCGAGCGTGGAGAGCGCGACGTGATCCCCGGGGACGACATGGGTGACCCCCGGGCCGACGGCCTCGACGACTCCGGCGCCTTCGTGTCCGAGGACGACGGGGGCCGGGAAGGGGATCGTGCCGTCGATGACGGCGAGATCGCTGTGGCAGAGCCCGGCGGCGGCGACGCGCACGAGCACGTCCCCGGGACCGGGATCCCGAACCTCCAGATCGTGCACGACCTGGACCTGCTTGCCGTCGTAGACGACGCCTCTCATGTGCGTGCTCCTTCTGTCCGTCGCGCGGTCGGGGGCGAACCTCGTCGTACGGGGGCGCCCGGAGCGGACACCCCCGGCGCGGTCAGCCGTTCGGCCGGGCGCCCTCCGCCGCGGCCTTCGCCATCTCCTCCAGGCGCGCCAGCATCGGCATCGGGTCCACGCCCACCGTCCCCGGCAGGAAGTCCGCGATGCGCTCCGGGGTCCAGGCGCCGCCCTCCGCGTACCCCGACCGCAGCTCCCGCGGCTGCGCCCAGACCGCGATCTTGGGGCCCGCGATCGTGTACACCTGGCCCGTGATCCTCTCCGCGCGCGCCCGCTCCGAGAGCAGGTAGACCACCAGCGCCGCCACGTCCTCCGGCTCGCCGATCTCCTTCAGCTCCATCGGGACGTTCGCCGACATCCGCGTCCGCGCCACCGGCGCCACCGCGTTCGCCGTCACCCCGTACTTGTGCAGGCCCAGCGCGGCCGACCGCACCAGCGAGATGATCCCGCCCTTGGCCGCCGAGTAGTTCGCCTGTGCCACGGATCCCTGGTGGTTGCCGCTCGTGAAGCCGATCAGCGTCCCCGTGCCCTGCTTCCGCATCACCGCGGACGCCGCGCGGAAGACCGTGAACGTCCCCTTCAGATGGGTCGCGACGACCGGGTCCCATTCCTCCTCGGACATGTTGAAGAGCATCCGCTCCCGCAGGATGCCCGCCACGCACACGACCCCGTCGATCCGCCCGTACTCCGCCAGGGCCACGTCCACGATCCGCTGGCCGCCCGCCATCGTCGAGATGTCGTCGGCGACGGCGACCGCCGAACCGCCCGCCGCCTCGATCTCCTTCACCACCGACAGCGCGACCTCCGACGTGGGCTCCCCGCCCTCGATGGAGACGCCGTAGTCGTTGACGACGACCTTCGCCCCCTCGGCCGCGCACGCGAGGGCGACCGCGCGCCCGATGCCCCGCCCCGCGCCCGTCACGGCGACGACCTTGCCTGCCAAGAAGTTCCCCACGCCCGGCCCCTTCCCGCATTTTCTGACGGTCCGTTAGATTCGTTCGTCGACAGGATTCTACGGTCCGTCAGATACCGGAAAACAAGACCCTGGAGGCCCCGATGTCAGTTCCCTCGCAGCTTCCCGTCGAGTTCCACGACATCGCCAAGCGCGTCAACAACTGGGGGCGTTGGGGGCGGGACGACGAGATCGGGACCCTCAACCTGATCACCGACGAGGTCGTGCGGGACGCCGTCGCGACCGTCCGCTCGGGCCGGCGCGTCCCCCTCGCCCTCGACCTGCGGCAGGACGGCGTCCAGACGGGCATGATCCCGGGCCGGGTCAACCCCTTGCACGTCATGGTCCAGGTCAACCAGGAGCTCTTCGGTCCCGGCACGGTCGCCACCAGCGACGACGCGGTGACCTTCGGCCTCCAGGCCGCCACCCACTGGGACGCCCTCACCCACGTCTCGCACTCGGGCAAGATCTACAACGGCCGCCCCGCCACCACGATCACCCCGCACGGCCGGTCCGAGTTCAGCGGCATCCACACCGCCCGCCACATCGTCGGCCGGGGCGTCCTGCTCGACGTGGCCGCCGCGAAGGGACTGGACCGGCTGCCCGGCGACCACGCCGTGACCCCCGAAGACCTCGACGAGGCGGCGGAATTCGGCCGCGTCACCGTCCGGGCCGGCGACATCGTCCTCGTACGGACCGGACAGATACGGCAGTACCTCGCCGGGGACAAGCATGCCTACGCGTTCCCCTCCCCCGGCCTCTCCCTCCGGACGCCGGAGTGGTTCCACGCCCGCGATGTCGCCGCCGTCGCCAACGACACGCTCACCTTCGAGATCTTCCCGCCCGAGATCGAGAACCTCTGGCTGCCCGTCCACGCCCTCGACCTCGTCGAGATGGGGATGCTCCAGGGGCAGAACTGGAATCTGGAGGACCTGTCCACAGCCTGTGCACAGAGCGGGCGGTACGCGTTCCTGCTCTCCGCGATGCCCGAGCCCTTCGTGGGCGGTACGGGCACACCCGTGGCTCCGGTGGCGATCCTCTGAACCGGCGGCGCTCCGAGGGCCGACGGAATCCGGAGGACCGGCGGGATCCGGAGAACCGGCGGGATCCGGAGAACCGGCGGGATCCGGAGAACCGGCAGGCTCGGGACGGCCTGCGGGGTCGCGGTGGTCGTACGCGGGTGGCGGCGCTCGCGCGCGCCCCGAGCACGGCACGGCCGCCGCCACCCTGGACACGACCCGCACTCGTCGAGGGCGGCGTGATGCGCCCTCGTCGTCCCCTCACGTCGAATCGCTCACCCCAGGGTGAACAAAACGCCACGAACCGTCAACAGTGCACCGAGGCCGCCGGGGTGGCGACCGAGGGCTCCTTGGGCGCCCCACGGTCCACCTCGCACCAGATGCTCTTGCCGACGCCCTCACGCTGCCAGCCCCACCGGTCGGCCAGACCGTCCACCAGCTCCAGGCCGCGTCCGTTGGTGTCCTCGCCCTGCGCGTGGCGCGGCATCGGCGGCCGGTCGCTCGTGTCGGCGACCTCCACCCGCACGGTTCCGGCCTCCGGACAGCCCGCGCCGAACAGCATCCTCAGCACGGCGGGACAGCCCGTGTGCACCACGGCGTTGGTCACGAGTTCGGAGATGAGCAGCACCAGCGTCTCGGCCAGCGGCTCGTCATCCCCTATGCCCGATCCGGCGAGCCTCGAACGCGCCCATCGCCGAGCGCGTCCCACCTCTGCCGGGTCCGGCCCGACCTCCAACTGAACCTGAAGCACCTGCACCGCTCACACCATCCGAACCGGCGGACACATCGCCTCGCGCCTCACAGCCATCGACGTCCTCACGGACCGTGATTCCCCTGTGAGACAGCATGGTTGACGTACAGTCACCGCAACAAGCGCTTCGGGCATATTCCAGCGCGAAGGAGTACGCATGGTCCATACTGTGCGACGCACGCTGCGGGGAGTCGAACAGGAGGGCGCCCAGCGCCTCCACGGGGTACGAGCGGCGGGCATCGCCCGATCCGGAGCCGCCGCATCGGCGGCACCGGGTCGATCCGGGTCCACAAGCACTCGCATCCCACGGAGCGTACCGGAGCGGGAGCCCGACTCCGGGCCGTGACGGACCGGCCGAAGGACACAACCCGATATCGACGCTCCGTGAACGTCCTGCTACAAGGCGGCCGCCTCCGCCTCCTCCGCCTGCGCCTTCGACGGACCGCGCCGCGACCTCACCCAGGCCCGCTTCAGATGCAGGTGCACATCGGACTCCCAGGTGAACCCCATCCCGCCGTGCACCTGGAGGCAGTCCCGCGCGCAGTCGACCGCCGCCTCGTCGGCGAGCAGCTTCGCCCCGGCCATCTCGACGGGGTCACCGGTGACGGCGGCGGCGTAGACCGCGGCCCGGGCGACCTCGGTCCGCACGAGCATCCGCGCGCACAGGTGCTTGACCGCCTGGAAGCCCCCGATCGGCTGCCCGAACTGCTCTCGGGCGCGCGCGTAGGAGACGGCCGCCTCGGTCGTGCGGGCGGCGCTGCCGACCTGCTCGGCGGCGGTGAGCAGACCCTCCACCCCGGACGCGGTCCCGCCCGCGGGCCCCGGCACCCGGTGCAGCGGCGTGAGCGGATCGACGGACCGGACGGGAACCGCCCCGGCGGCGTCCCCCAGAACCGCGTCCGACTCGTCGAGCCATTCGACGAGCCCCCCGTCGACGGAGGCCACCACCACCTCCCCCTCCGCGGCCCCCTCCACGGTGCCCGCCGCCCTATGGGTGGCCACCAGCGGTCCGGGCAGCAGGGCCCGCCCCGCCTCCTCGAAGACGAGGACCGCCTCCGGCAGCCCGAGCCCCACACCGCCCTCCCGCTCCGGCAGCCGCAGCGCGAAGAAGCCGGCGGCCCCCAGCTCCCGCCACAGCCCGCGGTCGAGCGTGCCGCGCTCGACGGAGGCCCGCAGCGCGTCCCTGTCGAAGCGCCCCGCGAGCAGCTCCCGCATCCCCGCCTTCAGCGCCTTCTGGTCGTCCGTCAGCCGGAAGTCCACGAGACCACCACCTCTCATCGCCCCTTCGGCAGGCCGAGAATGCGCTCGGCGACGATGTTCGCCTGGATCTGACTGGTTCCGGCGGCGATCGTGTACGAGAGCGAGGAGAGCCGGTCCAGGTTCCACTCCCGTCCGAGGTCGAGCGCGTCCGGGCCGAGAACGGCGGCCGCCGTGTCGTACAGCTCCTGCCGCGCGTGCGAGTACCGGAGCTTGAAGACCGAGCCGCCGACCCCCGGCACCCCGCCCGTCGCCTCCGCCTCGCTGACGTTCCACTGGGTGAGCCGCCACAGCGCCCGGAACTCGGCGCTCAGCCGGCCGAGCCCGCGCCGGATCACCGGATCGTCCCAGGTGCCGTTCTCCCGCGCCGCCCGGGCGAGTTCGGCGAGTACCCGCCGGCAGGCGACGACTTCGCCGACGAAGGCCGTTCCGCGCTCGAAGGAGAGCGTCACCATCGTGACGCGCCAGCCGTCGTTCTCGTCGCCGACCCGGTTGGCGACGGGGACGCGGACCTCGTCGAGGAACATCTCGGCGAACTCGGTCGACCCGGCGAGGGTCCGCAGCGGCCGGACGGTGATGCCCGGCGCGTCCATGGGCATGGCGAGCCAGCTGATCCCCCGGTGCTTCGAGGACGCCCCCGGGTCCGTCCTCACGAGCAGCTCGCACCAGTCCGCGACCTCGGCGTGCGAGGTCCAGATCTTGGAGCCGGTGACGACGTACGCGTCCCCGTCCCGCACCGCCCTCGTCCGCAGCGAGGCCAGGTCGGAGCCGGCGTCCGGCTCGCTGAAGCCCTGGCACCACACCTCGTCGCCCCGCAGCACCGGCGGCAGCCACCGCTCCCGCTGCTCCGGCGTCCCCTCGGCGGCGATCGTCGGCCCGGCGTGCAGCAGCCCGACGAAGTTGGCGCCCACGTAGGGGGCCCCGGCCCGCTCGGTCTCCTCGAGGAAGATGAGCCGCTGGGTCGGGGAGGCATCCCAGTGGACGTCCGCGTACCCGGCGTCGTACAGCCGCCGCTGCCAGCCGCAGTCGTACGCCCGCCGCCCCGGCCAGTCCAGCGGGTCGGGCCGGGGCGGCAGGGTCGGCAGGACGCGTGCGAGCCACTCCCGCAGCCGGGACCGGAACTCCTCCTCCTTCTCGTCGTACGCGAGGTCCATCAGACGATGCCCAGGTCCAGCATGCGGATGGCGTTGCCGCGCATGAGCTTGTAGACCGTCTCGTCGTCGAGTCCCTTGACGTGGTCGAGGGCGACTTCCTTGGTGTGCGGGAAGGTGGAGTCGACGTGCGGGTAGTCGGTCTCGAAGGTGGCGTTGTCCCGGCCGACGACGTCGAGCGAGGCGATGCCGTGCTTGTCGCGGAAGAAGCAGCAGAAGATCTGCCGGTAGTAGTACGTCGACGGCGGCTCGGGGACGAGGTCCCGCACCCCGCCCCATGCCCGGTGCTCCTCCCACACGTCGTCCGCGCGTTCCAGGGCGTAGGGGATCCAGCCCATCTGGCCCTCGCTGTACGCCAGCTTCAGCCTCGGGAATCTGACCAGGACGCCGCTGAAGAGGAAGTCCATCATCGAGGCCATCGCGTTGTTGAAGCTCAGGGACGCCTGGACGGCGGGCGGGGCGTCGGGCGAGGCGGCGGGCATCTGGCTGCTGGAGCCGATGTGCATGTTGACGACCGTGCCCGTCTCCTGGCAGACCGCGAAGAACGGGTCCCAGTAGCCGGAGTGGATCGACGGGAGGCCGAGGTAGGTCGGGATCTCGGAGAAGGTGACCGCCTTGACGCCCCGCGCGGCGTTCCGCCGGATCTCGGCGACGGCCAGGTCGATGTCCCAGAGCGGGATGATGCAGAGCGGGATGAGCCGGCCGCCGCTGTCCCCGCACCACTCCTCGACCATCCAGTCGTTGTAGGCGCGGACGCAGGCGAGGGCGACCTCCTTGTCCTTGGCCTCGGCGAAGGTCTGGCCGCAGAAGCGGGGGAAGGTGGGGAAGCAGAGGGACGCCTCGACGTGGTTGAGGTCCATGTCCCGGAGCCGCTCGACGGGGTCCCAGCAGCCGCGCCGCATCTCCGCGCGGGTGATGCCCTCCAGGGTCATCTCGTCGCGGTCGAAGCCGACGGCGGCGATGTTGCGCTTGTACGGGAACTTGAGGTCCTCGTAGATCCACCAGTCGGTCGGCGGCCCGTCGGGGTCCATCGTGATCTGGTACTTCCCGCCGACGTAGGCGAGCTCCCCGATCCCGGCGGTCAGCGGCTGGGGCCCTCGGTCCCGGTACTTGGCCGGGAGCCAGGTCTCGAAGAGATGGGCCGGTTCGATCACGTGGTCGTCGACGCTGATGATCCGCGGAAGTTCCGTCATGAGACCCTCTCCCATTCCCGCATTTCTGATGACCCGTCAGATACCGATCGGTCTCAGGCTAGCTCCCGACCCCTGGACCGACAAGCAGCGGGCCTCTACGCTCTCCAGGCAATCTGACTGGGCGTCAGGTGTGGACGGAGAGGGGATCGTCGTGACCGACATCGCACACACCCTGGGCACCTCCCGCACCCTCTGGGAGCTCGTCGAGCGGCGTGCCGCCCTCACCCCCGACCGGCCCGTCCTCCTCCAGGGGGACCGCGCCCTGACCTTCGGAGAGCTGCGGGACCGCGCCGAGCGGTGCGCCGCCGGGCTGTACGGGATGGGGGTGCGGCCCGGCACGGTCGTGGCCTGGCAGCTGCCGACCCGGATCGAGACCGCCGTCCTCTCCTTCGCGCTGGCCCGTGTCGGAGCCGTGCAGTCCCCGGTCATCCCCTTCTACCGGGACCGCGAGGTCGGCTTCGCGCTGCGCGAGTCCAAGGCCGACTTCTTCGCCGTACCCGGGGTGTGGCGCGGCTTCGACCACACGGAGATGGCGCGCCGGCTCGGCGCGCGCGGGATCTTTGAGGCATACGACGCGCTGCCGGACGGCGACCCGGCCGTCCTGCCGCCGCCCCCCGCCGAGGGCACCGACGTGCGGTGGATCTACTGGACCTCGGGGACGACCTCCGACCCCAAGGGCGTGCTGCACACCGACCGCTCGCTGATCGCGGGCGGCTCCTGCCTCGCCCACGCGCTGCGGTTGCGCGAGGACGACATCGGCTCGATGGCCTTCCCGTACGCGCACATCGCCGGGCCCGACTACACGGTGATGCTGCTGCTCTACGGCTTCCCGGCCGTGATGTTCGAGCAGTTCGCGCTGCCCGAGGCGCTGGCGGAGTACCGCAGGCACGGCGTGACGGTGGCCGGCGGGTCGACCGCCTTCTACTCGATGTTCCTCGCCGAGCAGCGCAAGCAGCCCGGCCGGAAGCTGATCCCGACCCTCCGCCTGCTCGCCGGCGGCGGCGCGCCCAAGCCGCCGGAGATCTACCACTCCGTCGTACGGGAGATGGGCTGCCAGCTCACCCACGGCTACGGGATGACCGAGGTCCCCATGATCACGATGGGCGCGCCGGACGACACGGCGGAGAACCTGGCGACGACGGAGGGACGGCCGCCCGAGGGCATGGAGATACGGATCTCCGAGGGCGGCGAGGTCCGGCTGCGCGGCGAGGCGGTCTGCCGGGGATATCTGGATCCCGCGCAGTCGGCCGCCGCCTTCGACGAGGACGGCTTCCTGATCACGGGTGACGTGGGGCACGTGACCCCGAGCGGCCACCTCGTCCTCACGGGCCGGATCAAGGACATCATCATCCGCAAGGGCGAGAACATCTCCGCCAAGGAGATCGAGGACCTGCTGCACCGGCACCCGGCGGTCGGTGACGCGGCCGTCGTCGGCCTCCCCGACCCCGAGCGCGGCGAACGCGTCTGCGCGGTGATCGAGCAGCCGGCGGGCGCCGCGCCGCTGACCCTGGAGGCCGTCACGGGCTTCCTGCGCGCGGAGGGCCTCTCCGTCCACAAGCTGCCGGAGCAACTGGAGGTGGTGGAGGCCCTGCCGCGCAACGAGACCCTGCGCAAGGTCCTGAAGTACAAGCTGCGCGAGCGCTACTCCGGGAGCCGGGTCACTCCGTCATGAAGTAGTGGGCGAAGGCGGTCACCGCCGCGGACTCGTCGATCCGGCCGGAGTCGAGGGCCGGCAGCGCCCGGACGCTCATGGCCGCCGGCTCCGGGTCGACGCCGAGCGCCAGCAGGGCGCGCTCCACTCCGGCGGGGGTCTCGGCGATGGCGAGGACGGCGTGCAGGAAGGGCCGGGCGATCTCGGCGAAGCGTTCGGGGTGGTCGTGCAGCCGCTTCACCGCGCCGCCGACGAACTCCGCCCGGCTGACCCGCTGGTCCCCGTCGACGTCGGCGATCCCGGCCATGCCCTGCCAGAACGCCTCGGCGCCGTCGCACAGCGCCTGTCCGCGGTCGGAGCGGAACGGCACGTCGAACTCCGTCAGCAGCCGTTTCGCCGCCGTACTGAAGTCCTCGCGCGAGATCGTCCCGTCGCCGTCCTGGTCGAAGGCGGAGAAACGGCGGGCGATCCGGCGCTGGTAGAGCTGTCCGGTGTCCTGGTCCTGCTCGGGTTCCCTGGGCTCCATGGGCGGAGCGTACGTCGAAGGCGGCCCTCGTGCCGAGAGGGGCGGCCGTGTGGAGCCGGGCCGCTACGCGGAGAGACGGCGCGCCTGATGGCTCCGGTGGCGGACGGGCTGGGCCGGCACGGAGGTGGTCTGTCCGACGAGGGTGTCCACGGGCAGGGGCCGGGCGTGCTCGTCGAGCGCGTCGGTGGCGTCCGCGTACACCTCGAAGAGCCGGCGCACTCCGAGCGCGGCCAGGACACGGTTGACGTGCGAGCCCTCCACCGCGCCGCGAGCCGGCAGCACGACCCGCAGGCGGCCGCCGCAGGAGCGCATCAGACGGCGCGCGGCGATCAGCACGCCCACGCCGCTGGAGTCGCAGAAGAGCACCCCCGAGAGATCGAGGACCACGTCGCGCCGGCCGCCCGCGACCGCGTCGTGGACGCGTCTGCGGACCAGCGGTGACGTCACCAGGTCCAGCTCGCCCTGGATGCGCAGCACGGTCCAGGGGTCCCGCTCGTCTTCCTCGACGTGGAGCGTCACGACTAGCGCCCTTCAAACGGAGGCAGTGCTTCCTGTCTCCTCCCGCTGCCCCGCCACGGAAGAACGAAACACCCCGGATGAAAGGTGACGCTTTCCCTACCATCACCGGACCTCGCGCGGGGGTACTTGCCGCAAAGGCGGGTGCGCCGCCTGTCCGGCGCATTACTTTGGATGGGAACTCGGGTCGGGAGGGCAGTCGAAGAGCTCCGGAGGGCTTCGTATGGCGAAGGACACACCACCGCGCTGGGACCGCAGGATGCAGCAGCGGCTCGCGCGCGGTGAGGCCGCCGCGCTCGGAGAGCTCTACGACCGCTTCGCCTCCCTCGTCCACAGCCTGGCCCACCGGGTGCTGGACGACGACAGCGCGGCCGACCAGGTCACCCGCGAGGTGTTCGGCTACATCTGGGAGAACCCCGACGCCTACGACCCCAAGCAGGGCAACATGCGCTCGTGGGTCGCGAAGCTGACCCAGCGGCAGGCCGTGCACCGGCTGCGGCAGACGGAGGCGACGGCGTACGCGGAGACCGGCGAGGGCTCGGCGGAGGAGCTGGAGCAGAAGGTGCGCCGGGCGTCGGTCGCCGCCCGCGCGGACTACATCGTGACGTCGATGCCGGCGCCGTTGCGCGCGGCGCTGGAACTGGCGTACTTCCAGCGGCGGGACTACCGCCAGACCGCCGCCGATCTCGGGGTGACGGAGGACGAGGCGCGGCGCCGGCTGCGGCTCGGGCTGCAACTGCTGTCGACGGCGAACACCCGCCCTCTGGAGGGCACCTCACCGCCCGGCTACGGACGCTCGCTGTGACCGGGGCGAACGGCGACCCGGACGAGGTCGCGCGCGCTCCGCGGATACCGGGACCGCGATCGGCCGCGGACGACCACGCGGACCTGACGGGTCGGCCCGAGGCGGTCGCGAACGCGGCGGCCGTGGAGCCCGCTCCTCCGCCGGAGCCTCCACCGGTCGTGCCGCCGCACAGTGTGCTCAAGTCCCTGCTCGGGGCGTGGGCACTCTCGGCGTGTTCGGCCGAGGAGACCCAGGCCGTCGAGGACCACCTCACCGTCTGCGCGGCGTGCGCGGACGAGGCGCTGCGGCTGCGCGACGCCGTCGGGCTGCTGCACTCCGAGCGGGACCTGGACCTCGATCCGCTGCTGCGCTCCCGGGTGCTGGAGAACTGTCTGGGCCGGCGCCCCGCCCGTATCCCGGTGCCCGCCTGGGCGACGTCGTACGACGCGGAGACCGCCCGGCTCGACGCGCTGCTGCGGGACATCGGCGAGTCGGAGTGGCATGCGCCGGTGCGGCTGAAGTGGTTCGAGGGCGAGCGCCCGGTGAGCCGCAAGACGACGGTGGCCGGGGTGATCGGGCATCTGCTGACCGTGGACGGCCTGGTGTCGACGGCGCTCGGGCTGGGCGACCCGTTGGGGCCTGCGGCCACGGAGGTGTCGCCGACGGAGCGGACGGAGACGTACTGGCAGGGCTCGTACCACCCGCCGACGCGCGGGGTGCGCGAGCCGTGGCGGGAGCAGAGCCACACGCTGATCCGGACGGTGTCGTTCGCCGGGCGGGGCGTCGCGGATCTGACGGTGACGTACGGCGACTTCGCGCTGCCGATGCGGGACTCGCTCCTGGAACGGGCCTTCGAGTGCTGGGTGCACGCGGACGACATCGCGAACGCGGTGGCGTATCCGTACGAGCCGCCGAGCGGGGCGCATCTGCACGGCATGATCGACCTGGCGGCCCGGCTGCTTCCGGCGGCGCTGGCCGACCGGCGCCGCGCGGGGCTGGCGTCCCCGCCGCGCCATCTCGTGACGGCGGGCGCGCCCGGCCGCTCGCTCCATCTGGAGGTCGAGGGCTCGGGCGGCGGTCACTGGTACATCGCCCTGGACTCCCCGGCCGCCCTCGGCTCCCCCGACCACGCGGTGGCACAGGTGGCGATGGACGGGGTCGAGTTCTGCCAGCTGGTGGCGGGCCATGTGCCGCCGGAGGAAGCGGCGGCGGGGCAGGACGGCGACCGCGAGGCGATCCGTGACGTCCTCTTCGCGGCGGCATCGCTGAGCCGCCTGTAGCCGGAGGGCGCCGGCCTCGTACCCACAGCCGGGCCGGCCGTGGCGCGCCCCGCCCTGCGGCGGGGCGCCGCCGGGTTACGCGAAGACGACCGTGCGGCGGCCGTTCAGCAGGATGCGGCGTTCCGCGTGCCACTTCACCGCGCGGGCCAGCGCCTGGCACTCCACGTCCCGGCCGATCGCCACCAGCTGGTCCGGGGAGACCTCGTGGCCCACCCGCTCGACCTCCTGCTCGATGATCGGGCCCTCGTCGAGGTCGGCCGTCACGTAGTGGGCGGTCGCGCCGATCAGCTTCACCCCGCGCGCGTGCGCCTGGTGGTAGGGCTTCGCGCCCTTGAAGCTCGGCAGGAAGGAGTGGTGGATGTTGATGATCCGGCCCGACAGCTGCTTGCACAGGTCGTCCGAGAGCACCTGCATGTAGCGGGCGAGGACGACGAGCTCGATGTTCTCCTCGCGGACCAGCTCCAGGAGCTCGGCCTCCGCCTGCGACTTGGTGTCCTTCGTGACCGGGATGTGCCGGAACGGAAGGCCGTACGAGCCCACCAGCTCGGCGAAGTCCGTGTGGTTGGAGACGACCGCGACGATCTCCACCGGCAGCGCCCCGATGCGCGAGCGGAAGAGCAGGTCGTTCAGGCAGTGGCCGAACTTCGACACCATCAGCACGACCCGCATGCGCTCGTCGGCCCGGTTGATGTGCCAGTCCATCTCGAACGAGTCGCCCACCGCCGCGAAGCTCGCGCGGAGCTTCTCCACGGTCACCGGCGTCTCCGCCGAGAAGTGGACCCGCATGAAGAAGAGACCCGTGTCCCGGTCCTTGAACTGCTGGCTGTCCTCGATGTTGCATCCCGTGATGAAGAGATAGCTCGACACGGCGTGCACGATGCCCTGTTTGTCCGGGCAGGAAAGCGTGAGGACGTACTGGTCGGTCATCCCCGTAGGGTGCCACACCCCGCCGCGGCGGCAGGGTCGCCGTCCGTCAGGCGGACCGCGTCATGATACGGAGCACGTCCAGGGAGCGCGGGGGCGTGTCGGGGTCCTCGGCGTCCGCCGACGCCATCCGTACGTGGGCCTCGCGGGCGGCGCGCACGGCCTCCGGCCACCCGTGGTGCTCCATGTACGCGGAGAACGGCGCGTCGGGCCCCACCTGGTGCATGATCCGCAGCACCCGCAGCACGGCCACGTCCACGAGCGCGGCCTCACCGGAGTCGCGGAAGATCGTCCCCACGTACTTCTCGGCGGACCAGTTGTCGAGCCAGGTGTCCTCGACCAGGCGGTAGACGGCGTCGGTGACGTCGCCGTACCCGTCGAGGCCGGCCAGCCAGACCGTCTCGTGGAACTCGGGATCGGAAAGCATGTGCAGCGCCGAGCGCACATTGCTGCGCCAGCGCCACCACGGCATGTCGTTGAGCGGCATGCCGCCCATGGTGGAGGAGCGACGGCCGCGACGGGAAGAGTTCACCGAACCTGAGACTGGACTGGACACGTTTCGATCGTACGTTCCCTTCCAAGATCGGCGGACCGGGCCCCTCCCCGGCCGTCGCCGACCCCCGCAATTCACCTTCGCGTCACCCCGCGTTGAACCCCGCTCACTTCTGCGTTACCCGTGGGGCGGAATTGTGCATGGTCATGACCGGTAGGCGACTGACCTCACTCCTCGCATATGTCACTGCGGCGACGACCGGGGCGTCGCTGCTCACCGGGTGTGGCGTGCTCCCTGGAATCACGGGTGGATCCAGGGAGCCCGTCACGGTGATGACCTGGGCCCCGGACGGCACCCGCGCCACCAACCAGCCCGGCATGCCCGCCATGGCCCAGGCCTACGCCCGCTGGGTCAACGCCAACGGCGGCATCGACGGCCACGAGCTGCGCATCCTCACCTGCAACGAGCAGAACACCTCCGCCGGGGCCGCGGCCTGCGCGCGCCGGGCCGTCCGCGAGGGCGTCGTCGCCGTCGTCGGCTCCTACAGCCAGAACGGCCGGGCCTTCATGGCCCCGCTGGAGGCGGCGAGCATCCCGTACATCGGCGGCTACGGGATCTCCGAGGACGAGTTCACCAGCCCGCTCTCCTACCCGGTGAACGGCGGCCAGGCGTCCCTCATGGCGGGCCACGGCATGCAACTGGCCGAGTCCTGCCGCAAGGTCTCCCTCGTACGGCCCGACACGCTCGCCGGCGACAAGCTGCCCGACCTCCTCAACTCCGGTCTCAGCAAGGGCCGCCACAAGGACGCCGCCGACATCCCGGCGCTGGAGGACGCCGCCGAGTACACCGAGCAGGCGGGCCGGGCCCGGGCCAGGGCGGGCCGCGAGGAGGGCTGCGTCGCCGCGGTCCTCGGCGAGCGGACCCAGACGTTCTTCGACTCCTTCCGGCGCCTGCCCGCGGACGGGGAGACCGTCGAGGACGGCGGCGGAGACGGGAGCGGGGACGGGGACGGCGGGAAGGGCGGCGAGGACGTGCGGATCTCCTCCGTCCTCGGCAGCGTCAGCCAGCCCGTCATCGACCGCACCGGCGGCGCGCACAGCCCCTTCGAGGGCGCCTACGTCACCGGCTGGTACCCGGAGGCGAACGACGCGCGGTGGGGGCCGATGCGCAAGGTGATCAAGGAGCACGCGTTCGCCGACAACCGTGTCGACCCGGCAGACGCGGGGGTGCAGACGACCTGGATCGCCTACACCGTCCTGA
The DNA here is from genome assembly GCF_040653355.1 of Streptomyces sp. NPDC047971. Taxonomy (NCBI): domain Bacteria; kingdom Bacillati; phylum Actinomycetota; class Actinomycetes; order Kitasatosporales; family Streptomycetaceae; genus Streptomyces; species Streptomyces sp. NPDC047971. Next base: position 120,542 of record NZ_JBEZNW010000018.1, read on the forward strand.
GGCAGGTGATCGAGTCGCTCGACAAGGACACGATCACACCGGCGGCGGTCTCGCACGCCCTCGACCAGGGAGTCCGGATCGACACCGGCGGTCTCACCCCCGAACTGCGCTGGCACTACGAGGACATGCTCGGCGCCCCGCGCTTCCCCCGGATCGTCAACCACGAGGTGACCTTCCAAGTGGTCCGCGAGGGGCGGCTCGTGGCGCAGAAGCCCGGCTTCGTCGACGTCGGCGCCACCGTGCTCGGCGCCCCCTAGGAAGCGTGCCGGCCCTTCCCCACGCAGGGGGAGGGCCGCGACTCCCCTTCTCCTACAGCTGGGTGGGAGTCCGCTGCGGGAGTCCGTACTTCGTGGCGGTCGGGTTCCACAGCGTGGCCGCCTGACGCTTGGCGGTCGTCGCCTCACCGCTCTTCTTCGTCGCCGCCACCGTCTGGCTGGTGCTGCGGGCCTTGCCGCCCTTGCACGCCTTCTTGGGCTTCATCTGGTCCGCCCAGGCGGCGTAGTGGTCGTCGGCGGCGGCCGACGCCTCCCACGCCTTGGTGAGGGCGGCGGTCAGGGCGGCGTTGTCCGGCAGCTGGTCGACCGAGAGTCCCCGCAGCCGGGTCACCAGGTCCCGGCGCTGCTGGGCGGCGCCGCGCAGGTCGGTGGCGGCCTGGTCGAGGTTCTTGCACTGCTTGATGGCCTCGACGGAGCGGATCACCGCGTCACGGCTGTTGTTGCTGTCCGCGAGGAGCTTGTCGAGCGCCTTCGCCTGCGGCTCCGCGGGGTCGGCGGCCTTCTCCGTCGCGCCGGGGGACGGGGTTCCGGAGGAGGCGACCACGTTCTGGCCGGGGCCCTGCTCCTTCTTGTCGTCGTCCCCGCCGCTGAGCAGCGCGCCGGCGCCGAGGCCGACGACCGCGCAGCCGACGACGACGGCGGCGATGAGGGCCAGCGGCGACCGGCGGCGCGGCTCGGGCTCGTCGTCATAGCCGTCCTGGTAGGCGTCCTGCTGGTACGCGCCCTGGAACGGGGACGGCTGCGCGGGCTGCCGGAACTGCTGCTGCGGGGACGGCTGGGGGCTGTACGGCTGCTGCGCCCGCGGTGGCTGGGCGTGCTGCTGCGGCAGGTGCTGCGTGGCGCCGCTGCGGAAGAGGTTGTCGAACTCGGCGGGCGGCTGCCGCTCGCCGGGCATCTGCGGCGGTACGGGAGCGATGTACTGCGTCGCGTCGGAGGCGCCGGCCGGCTGGGCGGGAGCGCCCTGCTGCTGGTGCAGCGGCCCGGTGCCGAGGAACTGCGTGTCCGGCCCGCCCTGCGCCGCGGCGACCGGCGGGATGTGCTGGGTCGCCTGCATGTCCCCGGCGTTGTGCGCGGGAGCCGCCGGCGGGTATCCGTAGCCGCCTTCCGCGGGAGCGGCCGGAGGGTAGCCGTAGCCGCTCTGCGGGGCGCCCTGCGGCGGGAAGCCGTAGCCGCCCTCCGGGGGACGGTGCGACGACAGCGGATGCGAGCCCGGTATGTCCCCGTTCGCCGCGGGCATGGCGCCCGGCATCGGCCCCGGTCCGGCGGACGGCGGGGCACCCTGCGGCGGGACCGGCGCGATGTACTGCGTCGCCTGCATGTCCGCGGCCCCGCCCGGCACGGCCTCCGGCGGCAGCGGCTGCGCGGGCGGCAGGGGCTGCCCCTGCGGCGCCCCACCGGGACCCCAGGCGCCGCCCCACGGCCGGCCTCCGGCCGGGCCTGCGGCCGGGCCGGTCTCCACGCCACCCTCCGCGGGCAGCACGACACCTTCGTGCGTGGGCCGTACCGCCGGATACTGCGGCTCCGGACCCTGTCCGCTTTGCGTCACCGGGACTCCTACTGATGGACCTACGGAATCGTCGGCTCACGCTACCGGGTGCGTCCAGGGCCGCGCACACACGTGTGAGTCCGGTAACAGACCCACAACAACCCCACACACAACTGCCGCACCATCGCGGCCGATCCGCCCCACGGAGCCACCCGCGCGGTGACCGTGGTCACACGGCGTCAGGCCGCGAGCAGGTCGACCCGCGCCCCGAACTCCCGCACCGCCGGCTCCCCCGCGTAGGGCTCCAGTCGCTCCTTGAGGTCGTCCAGATACTCCGTCCCGCGCGAGGACCGCAGGGTGGCCAGCAGCTCCAGCGCCTGCGTGCCCGTGTGGCAGGCGAGTTCCACCTCGCGCCGCTGCACCTGCGCGGAGGCGAGCAGCACCAGACCGATCGCCCTGCGCCTGGCCCGGGTCTGCGGATGGCCGCTCAGCGACTCCTCCGCGGCCCTGGCGGCCGCCTCCGGACGGCCCAGGTCCCGGTGACAGTGGGCCAGTTCGTCCGCGAGATACGCGTGGTCGAAGTGGGCGATCCAGTCCGGGTCGTCCCCCGACTCCGGGTCGGCCCGCTCCAGCGCCCGTACGGCCCGGCCCGCGACCGCCTCGAAGGAGTGGGCGTCCCCCAGCAGCGCGTGCCCCCGGGCCTCGGCCGCGTAGAACATCGCCTCCGCCCGCGGTGTCACGCGCCCCCGCGCTCCCTCCTGCGCCGCCCGGGCCAGCTGGGCGATCTCCCGGGGGTTGCCGAGCTGCGCGGCGAGGTGGCTCATCGAGGCCGCCAGCACATAGCCGCCGTAACCCCGGTCGCCCGCCGCCTGCGCGAGCCGCAGCGCCTGGATGTAGTACCGCTGGGCGAGCCCCGGCTGCCCGGTGTCCACCGCCATGTACCCGGCCAGCTCGGTGAGCCGCGCGACCGCCGCGAACAGCTGCCGGCCCACCGACTCCCGGTACGAGCCCGACAGCATCCCCGCCACCACGCTGTTCAGGTAGTGCACCACGACCGGCCGGACGTGCCCGCTGCCGAACCGCCGGTCCAGGTCGACCAGCGCGGAGGTCATCGCCCGGACCGCCTCCACGTCCGCGAACCCCACCCGCGACCCGGCCGACCGGGCCACCTGCGCGTCCGCGCCCGTGATCAGCCAGTCCCGGCTGGGCTCCACCAGCGCGGAGGCGGCCACCGTGGACCCGGACAGGAAGTCCCGGCGCCCCACGTCGCTGCGCCACAGCTCGCAGACCTGCTCGATCGCGCCGAGCACGGTCGGCGCGAACTGCAGCCCGACGCCGGAGGCCAGGTTCTTGCCGTTCGCCATGCCGATCTCGTCGATGGTGACCGTGCGGCCCAGCTTGCGGCCCAGCGCCTCCGCGATGATCCCCGGCGCCCGGCCGCGCGGCTGCTGCCCGCGCAGCCAGCGCGCCACCGACGTCTTGTCGTAGCGCAGGTCGAGACCGCGTTCGGCCCCGACCATGTTCACCCTGCGGGCGAGGCCCGCGTTGGAGCATGCGGCCTCCTGAATCAGCGCCTGCAGCCGTTCGTTCGGCTGACGGGCAACGAGTGGCCTGGCTGCCATGAGTACCCCCTGAGGCCGGAGAGCGATCCGAGAACTGATCACTGCCCGACGGATATCCGGTCAATGCCGATGTGAACACGCGAAACCGGACGCATCACCCAGTCGTACAGAACCCCGGGCGACACCCCCCGATGGGGGCTACCCACCCACCGCTTCCCGGGCCCACGCGCGCCCCCACTCATGCACCCATGCGCCCCGTATGCAGGATCGATGCTCCACACCGCTCTTCACCGCGCCCGTAACCCCAGGTGACGGCGGGAGTTGTGCTCACCGTGGAAGAGACCATCGGAGTCACGGAAGCCGCACACATCCCCAAGCAGCGAGGCGAGCTGCTGCTGGACTGCGCCGTGCGGTATGCGGAAGAGCGGCACTGGGACGTGTTCCCCGGGACCTGGCTGGAAGCCGTGGAGGGCAGGGAGCGCTGCTCCTGCGGGGTGGAGAGCTGCGCCACCCCCGGCGCCCACCCGGCCAGGCCCGACTGGTCGACACAGGCGACCGGCAGCGCCGTCGGGGCGCGACGCATGTGGTCGAAGCAGCCCAAGGCGTCGATCCTGCTGCCGACCGGCCGCACCTTCGACGCGATCGACGTCCCGGAGTCGGCCGGCTTCCTCGCGCTGGCCCGGATGGAGCGCATGGAGCTCACGCTCGGCCCGGTGACCTGCACCCCCGATCGCCGGATGCTCTTCTTCGTCCTGCCCGGCGCCGCCACCAAGGTGCCGGACCTCGTCCGCAAGCTGGGCTGGGCCCCCGCCTCGATCGACCTGGTCACCCGGGGCGAGGGCCACTACGTCGCGGCGCCGCCCACCCGGGTCGGCGGATCCGGGGCCGTGCAGTGGGCGCGGCGGCCCACCCCGGCGAACCGCTGGCTGCCGGACGCCGAGGAGTTGATCAGTCCGCTCGCCTACGCCTGCGGCCGGGAGGCGGCGGCGGCCAGGGCACGTCGGCCGTAGCGGGTTCCCCTTATGGTGTGCTCGTCATTACGGGGACGACCAAGGGGTTGACACAACATGCCTGACCAGGCATTTGACGGAGTGTTCGAACAGGCGGGCAGCGCACCGGGAACGGGTGCGGTGCCCGCCGTTCGTGTCGAGGGGCTGTGGAAGCGCTTCGGCCAGCAGATCGCGGTGAACGGCATCGACCTCGTGCTGCCCGCGGGCAAGTTCATCGGCCTGGTCGGGCCCAACGGCGCCGGCAAGACCACCACGCTCTCCATGATCACCGGCCTGCTGCGGCCCGACGCCGGGCGCATCCTGGTCGCCGGTCACGACGTCTGGCGCGACCCCGAGTCGGTGGCCGAGGTCAAGGCCCGGATCGGCATCCTGCCGGAGGGGCTGCGCCTCTTCGAGCGGCTGTCGGGACGGGAACTCCTCGCGTACAGCGGGCGGCTGCGGGGGCTGCCCGGTGCCGAGGTGGACAAGCGGGCCGCCCAGCTGCTCGACGTCCTGGACCTCGCCGGGGCGCAGAACAAGCTGGTCGTCGACTACTCGACCGGCATGCGCAAGAAGATCGGGCTGGCCGCGGCGCTGCTGCACAACCCCGAGGTGCTCTTCCTCGACGAGCCGTTCGAGGGCGTCGACCCGGTGTCCGCGCAGACCATCCGGGGGGTGCTGGAGCGGTACACCGGCTCGGGCGCGACCGTCGTCTTCTCCAGCCACGTCATGGAGCTGGTGGAGTCGCTGTGCGACTGGGTCGCGGTGATGGCCGCCGGACAGATCCGGGCCCAGGGCCCGTTGGCGCAGGTACGGGGCGAAGCGCCCTCGCTGCAGGCCGCGTTCCTGGAGCTGGTGGGGGCGAACGGGCGCGAGGCCGCCGGCGACTCCCTCGACTGGCTGGGCGGCGGTACCGCCCGATGACCGCTGTCGCCCCGGCCCCCGCCTCCCTGACGTCGGTCTTCGTCCGGCTCAAGCTGTCGCTGCTGCGCAACGGACTGCGGCAGTCGGCGGGCCGTACCGCCGCGTACGTCATCTCGATCGTGATCACGGTCCTCTTCGCGGCGGCGATGCTGCTCGCGTTCGTTCTGATGCGGGGCAGCGCGGACACCGATGTGATCGTGGTGCTGCTGACGGCGGTGCTCGCGCTGTCGTGGACCGTGATGCCGCTGTTCGTGCCCAGCGGGGACGAGACGCTCGACCCGTCGCGGCTCGTGATGCTTCCGCTGCGGCCCCGGCCGCTGGTGCGCGCGCTGCTGGTGGCCTCACTGGTGGGTGGCGGTCCCCTGTTCACGCTCTGCATAGCGCTGGGCGGCGCCCTCGCCCTGGCACACGGAGTGGCGGGCGTGGCGGCCGCGGTGCTCGCGGTGCCACTGGTGGTCGTGGTGTGCGTGGCGCTGTCGCGCGCGGTCGCCGCCGCCAACGTACGGCTGCTGACCTCGCGCAAGGGCCGCGACCTGGCGATCTTCAGCGGTCTGATGATCGCGGTCGGCATGCAGGTGGTGAACTTCGGCGCGCAGCGGCTGAGCCGGGCCGGGGGGCTGTCCTCCCTCGAACCGGCGGCCGCGGTCGTGAGCTGGCTGCCTCCGTCGTCGGCGATCGCCGCGGTGGATTCGGCGAGCGAGGGCGACTACGCGGTGGCCGCGGCCCAACTGCTGCTGACGGTGCTGGTGCTGGGGGCGCTGCTGTACTGGTGGCAGCGGAGCCTGGTGCAGCTGATGACGACGCCCGACGGTTCGACGATCGGCGCGGCGTCCCCGCAGGACCGGGACCGTGCCGGTACGGGCCTGCTGGGGCGGATGCTGCCGGGCGGGCGCACGGGCACGGTGATGGAGCGCAGCCTGCGCTACATCTGGCGTGACCCGAAGACGAAGGGCGCGTGGATCTCCTCGCTCGCGGTCGGGGCGATCGTGCCGATGTTCAACGCCCTGCAGGGCACGGGCTCGATCTACTTCGCGTGCTTCGCCTCGGGGATGCTGGGCATCCAGATGTACAACCAGTTCGGGCAGGACACCTCGGCGTTCTGGATGGTCGCGCAGACGATCTCGACGCCGGCGGACGCGTACGCCGAGCTGCGGGCGCGGGCCCTGGCCCTGCTGCTGGTCACGCTGCCGTTCACGGTCCTCGTGACGACGGCGACCGCGGCGGTCCTCGGTGACTGGTCCTCGCTCCCGGACGCGCTCGGTCTGGCCCTCGCCCTGCTCGGCGCGATGCTGGGGACGGGCGCGGTGACCTCGGCGATGTTCGCGTACTCGATCCCCCAGGACAGCGCGTACAAGAACGTCGCTCCGGGGCAGGGCGGTCTGGCCTGGATGTCGATCTTCGGCGGGATGATCGCGGGCACCCTGCTGTGCGGCCCGGTCATCGGGTTGACGATCTACCTGAACGTGACGGACCAGGAGTCCTTGCTGTGGATCCTGCTCCCGGGCGGCACGCTGTACGGCGCCCTGCTCGCCTGGGCCGGCCTGAAGGTCGCGGCGCCCCGGACGGCACGGCGGCTGCCGGAGATCCTCGCGGCCGTGAGCAAGTGACGGGGTCCTACGAGCGGTCCATGGACGAGGAGGAGTACGTCTCCTACCTGGCGTCCGAGCGCCGCGGCTTCGCCTGGGTGCTGCACCGGTACGGGGGCCGCACGAAGGCGCAGGCCGGGGCGGAGGCGGTGGAGTTCTACGCGTACAAGCCCCCGGACAGGCCGTACCGGGACCTCGTCTTCCACGACAGCGCGTGGCACTGGGCGATGGGCCGGGTCTTCGGCGACTTCTCCCACCTGGAGCGTCCCGAACTCGCCGAGCCGCCCGTGGAGTACGAGCGATACACCGCGCGCTGAGAGCGCGAACAGCGGACACGGGTCCTGTTCGACTGGAGGTCTTCCAGTCGAACAGGACCCTTCGCGTGTGCTCCAACGCCGAACCAATTCCGAATCACCGCAGGTCAAAGGGTCGTTCGTGCTTGTACCACTGCGGCGAAGAGTCGCCGGCGGCGGCTCTCGGCGGCCCGTCGCACCCCTCCCGAGCTGCCTGAACGATCGGTCGGTCGGGTGCCGCACGGGGGGTACGGCCGGAAAGCGGCGGGTGATTGGCGATCACCCTCCGCATCGGCAAGACTCCGGCGCGCAATCACGAAGCACCCGCCTCGAAGGGACACCCCCGTGCGTTACGTCCTCCGCAACACCGCTCTCACCACCGCTCTCACCAGCGGCCTCGCCCTCATCGGCGTCGCGGCGAGCCCCGCCCAGGCCGAGCCCGCTCCCTCGACCACCGCGCCGGCCGCGCTCTACCCGCCGTCGGCGCTGGTGCTCGCGATCGGCAGGGGTGAGGACGCGGCGACGGCGACGGTCGCCAGGGCGGTCACCCTCAACTGCGCCCCCACGCCGAGCGGCACCCACCCCGCGCCCGAACTGGCCTGCGCCGACCTCAGCGCGGTGGACGGCGACATCGCCGAACTGACCGTGGCCTGGAGCAACAGCCCCTGTACGAAGATCTGGGACCCGGTCACCCTCACCGGCGACGGCGTGTGGGAGGGCAAGCGGATCAGCTGGACGGCGACGTACGGCAACGCCTGCGAGATGAACGTCGGCATGGCCCGGAGCTCGGTCTTCACGTTCTGACCCCTCGGTCCGTCCACCGGCCGACGTCGCGAGCCCGCTCACCCCGGGCCCGGCGTCGGCCGGTGTCGTCGAGCGGCCCGGCGCCCGGCGCCCGGCGTTCGGCTTCGGCGTCCGGCATCCGACACCCGGCGGCACAGGGCGTCGCGGCCGGGGGCCTTGGGCGATCCGGGGCTCAGTCGGTCGACTTCTTTGGTGCATCTGCCAGTACGGGCTGTCGATCTTCTCGGAGGAGACTCATCGGCACTGGTCCGCCGGAGCTCCGGCGTGGCCGCGTACGAACCGGATCGACACGAGGGGGCGGCACGTGAGCGTGCAGCAGTACGACGGGATCGGCGAGGCGTTCGAAGGGTTCAAGGCACTGCCGCTGACGCGGTTCGGGGAGGTGCCGAGCTTCCTGGGCATGGTCGGGGACGTGAGCGGCAGGTCGGTGCTCGACCTCGCCTGCGGCACCGGCTTCTACAGCCGGGAGTTCAAGCGGCGCGGCGCGACGGACGTCTTCGGCGTCGACATCTCCGTCGAGATGATCGCCGCCGCGCGGGAGATCGAGAAGCGCGATCCGCTGGGCGTGCGGTACGAGGTCGGCGCCGTCGAGGAACTGGAGTCCCTCGACCGGCAGTTCGACATCGCGCTCGCGGTGCAGTGCCTCAACTACGCCGAGGACATCGCGGCGATGGAGCGGATGTGCCGCAACATCCACCGGAGCCTGGTCCCGGGCGGGGAGTTCTTCGTCTTCGCGCAGAAGCCCGACTACGCCTTCGACTGCGCCTCCCTGGACACGTACGGATTCCTCTGCGAGCGGCTCGACGAGGAGATCGAGACGGGTCCGCGGGTGCGGGTGACGGCTCTCCTCGACCCGCAGCCGATCAGCATCGTCGCCGCCGCCCCGCGCCGCGAGGTCTACGAGCGGTGTCTGGCGGCGGCCGGCTTCGGCGAGGTGGAGTGGGTTCCGCTGACGGTGTCCGAAGCCGGCATCCGTGAGTACGGCGAGGAGTTCTGGGCGGACCTGCTCGCGCACCCGCCGCTGGAGATGCTGCGCTGCCGCGCCTGAACCCGCCGACCGCGCGTCCGTCGCGACCGTCCGTTCTGCCGATCCCTTCGGGTCGGCCGGACGGACGCTCCGGCGCCGCCCTCCTCGTCGTTCCGCCCAAGGAGCGGCCCTCGCGGGGTTCTTGATGGCCCACGGGGAGCCTCCTATCCTGCGAAGGTCGCCTCTCGCGAACCATCGACAGGGAGAACACCTTGGCCGAGGTCACACCCGGACGGCTCCCCGACGACGACATACTCCGCGCAGTCGAACTCCATCTGTCCGGTCGTGGCACACAGACCTCCCTCAGCGCCCCCGGCGCCGCACGGATCACCTGGCACTCGATCCTCGACGGCGAGGTCGTCCGCTCCCTGGAGACGCGCTCCGAGGCGCCCCGGGAGAAGCCGGGCAGGGTCGACCTCTCCGACCTCCCCGAGTACACCGATCTGGCGGGGCACGACATCCCCCCGCCGTCCGACCCGGCCGCGCGCGAGACGCTGGAGCTGGTGCGCCGTGGCTCGGTGCGGCAGCGGACGTGCGCCTGCGGCAACGGCAGATGGCGCTGTCAGCTGTGCCAGGGAAGCAAGCGGCGCCGGTGCGAGCCGACCAGGCCGTGCACGGCCTGCAGTGGCACCGACCCCTGTGTCCGGTGCCATGGCACGGGCCGCCCCCAGGGGCGGCCCCCAGCGAACCGCGGCGCGCGGACCTCCGACGAGCGCGTCGACTGCGTGCGCTGCGACAAGCCGGCGGCGGCCTGCCCCGCGTGCTTGGGGCGCGGGACCGCGAAGTGCCCCGACTGCGCGGGAAAGGGCTCCGTCACCTGCGAGGACTGCGGAGGGAAGGGGACGGTCGAGCACGCGGCGTGCGGGGGCACCGGCAGCCTCACCACCTGGACCGGGGCGGTCGTCGAGCGCCGCGGCGACAAGGAGCCGGTGAGGATGCCCGAGCAGCGGCCGCCGGTCCTCGTACGGCAGCGGGCGGAGGGCGCCGGCCGGTGGGCCGAGGCCGTCCTCGACGAGGGCGGGAAACTGCCCGCCGATCTGGATCCCGCACACGTCGCGGCCCTCACTCCCCGGCTCGCCAGGCGGGACGGCGAGGTCGCCAGGCGGGTGGTCCTGCGGCATCTGCCGCTGGCCCGCGTCGAGGTGCCCGCCGATCCGGACCGCGTCTTCTACGTCTTCCCGGGGCGGACCGCCGAGATCGAGGTCTTCCCGTACCTCTCACCACAGCGGATCAGGCATGTCCTCACGCTCGGCTCGGCAGCGGTCGGCCTGGTCCTGCTCGGCCTCTTCCTCGTCCTGACACTCACCCGCTAGCCGGCCACGGCCGATCGCGCGAACTCTCCGCTCCGCACGGACACTTCACCGGACAAGCCCGCGACGTGGGCGAGGAGGGGAGACGCCGCACTCCGGGCGAGCGCAACCGCGTCGGCACCGCGCCTCGGCGCCCGGCTGATGGGCCGCCCGTGACGAGCAGCGACCTGATGGCACGACTCGCCGGGCTGGAGCGGGAACGTCGCGTCGCCGACCGGGACGGACGCCGTTCACCCAGGACTCCGCGAAGCACATCTCCGTCGGGCGCAGGCCCGCCTGAGGCGGACCGTCGCGGCTGTCCCGGAGTCCCCGGTCCGCAGACGGCGGACCCGCGAGGCGTCCCTCCGCCTCCCCGCGGGCCGTCTGGGGCACCATGGACATATGCCACTTCCCGGCCGCCCAGAACCGGTGATCATCGAAGCGCCGTCCGTGCTCGGGCTGCGGCCGTCCGGTGTTCAGGACCTGCCGGCGGCCCTGCTCGACGGAATGGTGCGGGCCGACCGCGTCGAGGCGCCCGTGTACGACCCGAAGCGGGACGCCGAGACCGGTGTGCTCAATCCCGGCGGCATCGCGGAGTACTCCGTACGGCTGGCGGACGCCGTCGGCGAGGTTCTCGGCTCGGGGCGCTTTCCCGTCGTCCTCGGCGGCGACTGCAGCATCCTGCTCGGCAACCTCCTCGCCCTGCGCCGCCGCGGCCGGTACGGACTGCTGTTCCTCGACGGGCACACCGACTTCTACCAGCCGTCCGCCGAGCCGACCGGCGAGGTCGCGTCGATGGAGCTCGCGCTGGCCACCGGCCGGGGCCCCCGGCTGCTCGCCGACCTCGAAGGGCGGGGGCCGCTCGTCCGGGACGAGGACGTCGTCGCGTTCGGGTTCCGGGACGCCGTCGAGTCCGCCGCGGCGGGGATGCAGCCCCTGCCCCTGCGGCTGTGCGCGCTCGACCTGGACGACGTGCGCGCGCTCGGAGCCGCCGAGGCGGTCCGCCAGGTCCTGGGCCGGCTGACCCTGGGCGACGGGTTCTGGATCCATCTCGACGTCGACGTCCTGGACGACGCGGTCATGCCCGCCGTGGACTACCGCCAGCCGGGCGGGCTGAGCTGGGCCGAACTGGAGGACGTCCTGCGGACCGCACTGGCGCACGAGGGTGCCGTCGGGTTCGACGTCACGATCTTCAACCCGCGACTCGACCTCGACGGAACGATCGCCACCCGGCTGAGCGAGTGCCTGCGACGGGGGTTGGCGGCCCGGTCGCACCCCGGGTGACGCGTCGGGCTCCGCCGGGTCCGAACGAGTGGACTCACCGGGGCCGGGCGGCGGGGAAGGGGCGCACCGAGGCGTCGCGGGGGTCTCGTTGGCGTTCCCGATCCTGAACCGGAAGAGGCGCCCCCGACATGCGACGTACCCCCGCCCGCCGACTCTTCGCCGCCGCGCTGCTCGTGGCGTCCGTACTGGCCCCGGTGGCCACCACTCCCGCCACGGCCGTCCCCGCCGCCCTCACCCACCACGGCGGGGAGGACTGCCCGCCCGGCGGTCTCGGCCCCGACCTGACCGCTCGCCTCGACAAGACCATCGAGGACGTCCGCAAGCAGGCCGGCATCCCGGGGCTCGTCGCCGGGCTGTGGATGCCGGGGAAGGGCAGCTACGTCCGCGCGTTCGGCGTCGCCGACAAGGTCACGGGCGAGCCGATGAGCACCGGCGGCTACGTGCGGATCGGCAGCGAGACCAAGACCTTCACGGTCACCGCGCTCCTGAAGCTCGTCGACGACGGCAAGGTGCGGCTGGACGACCCGATCGACGACTACATCCGCGGTGTGCCCAACGGGCACAAGATCACACTGCGCCACCTCGCCGAGATGCGCAGCGGTCTCTTCCCGTACACCTCCGACCCGGACTTCACCAAGGACCTCCTGAGCGACCCGCAGCGCTCGTTCACCCCGTACGAGACGCTCGCCTACGGCTACCGGCACAAGAACACCTTCGAGCCGGGGGCGCAGTTCCAGTACTCCAACAGCAACCTCGTCCTCCTCGGCCTCGTGGTCGAGAAGGTCAGCGGTCGCCGTCTCGTCGACTTCCTCGACAAGCGGGTGCTCCGCCCGGCCGGGCTGCGCCACACCCTGCTCCCGGAGGGCTCGGAGTTCCCGGAGCCGCATCCGCGCGGGTACACCGACCAGACGCTGAGCGGCGAGGTCACCGACTCCACCGACTGGAACCCCAGTTGGGCCTGGTCGGCGGGGGCGATGATCTCGAATCTGGAGGACCTGCGCCGCTGGGCGAAGATCGTCGCGACCGGGGAGCTGCTCAGCCCGAAGACCCAGGCCGAGCGGCTCACGACCCTGCCGACGGGCTTCCCCGGCACCAGTTACGGTCTCGGCATCTTCGACGCCAGTGGCTGGATCGGGCACAACGGCTCCATCCCCGGCTACGAGACCGTGACCGTCTATCTGCCCTCGCAGAAGGCGACCCTGGTGCTCATGCTCAACACCGACATCACCACGCAGGGTGGCCAGGAGCCGAGCACGCCGGTCGCCCGGGCGATCACCGGCATCGTGACACCGGACAACGTGTACGACGGGGTGGTCCCGCCGCGCTGAGTCCGGCTGTCAGGACGTCAGGACACCGTTGAGGAAGGGCTCGATCGCCGTGCGCCAGGCTTCCGGCTGGTCGTAGTGGAGGAGGTGGCCGGCGTCGGGGATCTCCGCGTACGCCCCGCGGGGCAGGACACGGACCATCTCCTGGGCCTCGGCGCGGCCCAACTCGCCGTCCAGGCCGCGGACGACGAGGGTCGGGCAGCGGACCTGGGCGAGCGAGTCCCAGTGGGCGTCGTGGACCCAGGTCTCGCGGGAGGTCAGCATCTGGGCGGGGTCGAAGACCGGGTACCAGCCGTCGGGGCGCTCGGCCATCACCTCCGCGAAGAACTCGCCGCGAGCGGGGTTCGGCCGCTCGACCCAGGGGTCCTCGTCGCCGAACCACTTCCGTACGGCGTCGAGCGAGGCGAAGGGGGCCGGCCAGCGGCGGAACCAGTCCTGCCACTCCCGCTGCGAGGCGGCCCCGAGGGCCGAGGCCCGCATGTCGCAGATGACCAGGGCGCGGACGAGATCGGGGCGCTCGGCGGCGAGCTGCCAGGCGGTGAGGGCGCCCATGGAGTGGCCGATGAGGGTGACCGGCCCGAGGCCGAGCTGCTCGACGGCCGCGGCCGCGTCGGCGACGTACGCCTCGCGGGTGAAGGGGCCGGTGGCCGGCTTCTCGCTGCGGCCGTGTCCGCGCTGGTCGAGCGCGACGGCCCGATGACGGTCGGCGAGCCAGCGGGCGGTGGGCGCCCAGTGGGAGGCGCGCCCCATGAGACCGTGCAGGAGTAAGACGCCGGACCCGGCCGTCTCCACCCGCTCTTCCGTGAACTCCCAGGCAGCCAGGCGTACGCCGTCGGCCCCGGTGACGTCGAGACGTCGCACCATGTTCCCTGGCACCCCCTCTTTCCATCGAGCGTGTCGAGCACCGCCAGACTATCGAACCCTTATTCGAAAATGCGGTTCTGCCACGTAACACCCCTCGTTCGAGTGACGGGGCTCAAGGATTGACGGGCGCCGCCGAGGGGAGATCTTCAGCGGGAGGCGGACCGCTCGGGGAAAACGGTCCGTGGGGAATGACCCTGGGAGCTCGGGGCTCCGGGTCAGCACAGGGGAGGACAGGCCCCGGCGCCCATGGGCGCCGGGGCCCTCTGTCTCTTCGCACACCGCCCCGGACGCCTTCGTCATCGCCACATCCCTCCCCGGCCGTACGGCTCCCCCCAGCGTGGCACGCCGAGGGTGCGGGCGTGGTGATTCCGCCGTAAAACGGGCCCAGGGAAAGCGGGAGGGGTGCTTCCCGGGGCCCGAGCAGGGGCTTCGGCCGGTGAACGGCGCCGCCGGGAGGCCCGGCGATCGGGAGGAAGGGCCTTAGCGCTTCGCCACGAAGACGTGCGCGGCGACGTCGGCGTCCAGCTCGGCCGCCTCGCCGCTGCTGCCGACGAGAACACCGCCCGCCGACTCCGTCACGCTCACCACGGAACCGGGCTGCACGCCCGCGCGCCGCAGCGTGTACATCAGCTGGGCGTCCGTCTGGATCGGCTCGCCGATCCGCCGGACGATCACCGTCTTGCCCTCCTGGCCCGCGTCCAGATCGGCCAGCGAGACCATGGAGTCGTCCAGGAAGGACTCCGCCTCGGCCTTCTCGCCCAGCTCCTCGAGACCCGGGATCGGGTTGCCGTACGGCGACTCGGTCGGGTGCCGCAGCAGCTCCAGGACGCGCCGCTCCACGGCCTCGCTCATCACGTGCTCCCAGCGGCAGGCCTCGGCGTGGACCTGCTCCCACTCCAGGCCGATCACGTCGACGAGCAGGCACTCGGCGAGCCGGTGCTTGCGCATCACGCGCGTGGCGAGTCGGCGGCCCTCGTCCGTCAGCTCCAGGTGACGGTCGCCGGCGACCGTCACCAGACCGTCGCGCTCCATACGGGCCACCGTCTGGCTCACCGTGGGGCCGCTCTGGTCGAGCCGCTCGGCGATCCGGGCGCGCATGGGGACCACACCTTCCTCCTCCAGCTCGAGGATGGTGCGGAGATACATCTCCGTTGTGTCGATCAGTCCGGACATACGTGCCCCTCGATGAGTTGTGCGCTGGCCCTGCCCCAATTCTGACGCATGCCACAGACAACCGTGCCGCGCCGGGGAAAGGCGGTATTGACAGAGCAATGGTCCAGACCGCACCGTGATCCGCGACACGACGACAAGGAGCTTCGGGAATGGGCGACAGCGCGCGCGAGTCCAAGCTGGCCGGACGGTTCTTCGACGCCGCGATCGGCCTGCTGCAGCAGGTCCGCGACGAGGATGCCGAGGAGATCGCCGCAGCCGGAGCCGCGATCGCCGAGTCCGTGGCCGGCGGAGGCCGCCTGTTCGCCTTCGGCGCGGGGCACTCCTCGCTGGCCGCCCAGGACGTCGTCTACCGGGCGGGCGGACTGGCGCTGATGAACCTGCTGGCCGTGCCCGGGGTGGTCGGCGTCGACGTCATGCCGGCGACACTCGGCTCGGCCCTGGAGCGGGTGGACGGCCTCGCGGGGGCGGTGCTCGACTCCTCGCCCGCCAAGGCCGGCGACGTACTGATCATCATCTCGCTCTCGGGCCGCAACGCCCTGCCCGTCGAGATGGCGATGAACGCGCGCGCCCTGGGCCTGACGGTGATCGGCGTCACCTCGGTGGCGTACGCGACGGAGACGAAGTCCCGGCACGTCTCGGGGACGTATCTCAAGGACCACTGCGACGTCGTCCTCGACTCGCGCATCGCCGTCGGCGACGCCGAGCTCACCCACGAGGGCGTCGAGGCCCCCTTCGCGCCCGCCTCGACGGTCGTCACGAGCGCCCTGATGCAGGCCACGATGGCCGCCGCGGCCGAGGAGATGGTGCGGCTCGGCATCGAGCCTCCGCTGCTGCGCTCGGGGAACGTCGACGGCGGCCACGAGTGGAACGGCCGGGTGATGGCGGAGTACCGCGACCGGATCTTCTACCGGCACTAGGAGCCCGCGTCCTCGCGGCCTGCGCGCTTACCGGAGGGTGCGGCCACGGCGCGGCGCAGCAGGATCTCGACCTGCCGGCCGACCTCGTCCACGTCCTTCACCGGAGTCCTGAACGCGATCCGGAGATCGGCGACGCCGTGGGCGTACTCGCAGCGGAGGGTGATGCCGTGGCGGTCCAGCGCGAGGGGCGCGACGCGGGCGGCGGTGTGCGGGAGCTCCGGGTCGGCCAGCCGGGCCAGCCGGTCGACGACGTCCCGGTGCCCCTCTTCCAGGTGCGTCAGCATCGCGGCCTCGGCCACCGCCAGCACGTCGGGCGCGGCACGCTCCAGCTCCTCCGGACCGATGTGCTCCACGAGCGCGCCCCGCTGGATGCTCGCCCGCGCCACGTCGAGCCGGAGCACGAGCACCCCGGGTGACGTCTGCAGCGGCGACGGCGTGAGCCGCCCCGCGAGGGTGACGCGCGCCCTGACGCGGTCGCGGACCGCGATCGGGGCGATGTCCGTGAACTCCAGCAGCGCGGAGAGGGCTCCGCGGGGAGCGCAGGCCGCCTCGGCCGCCAGCGGGCTGTCCGCCGGGGCGTGCAGCGCCAGCCGGCCGGAACCGTCGACGTCGTGCATCGCCACCAGGTCGTAGCTGTTGCCGTCCGTCGTGAGGCTCAGGGAGCCGGCGGCGGCGATGACGGAGCGGATCCGCTCGGCGTCGGTGGGTCCGTTGCGGCGCGCCTTGGCGAAGGCCATCAGGAACTCCTTAGGTTAGGCTTGCCTAACTTAGCAGCCCTTGGGGTGCCGGTGCACCCCCCTTCCGACAGCGGCGGCCCCGCACCCATGGCGTGGGTGCGGGGCCGCTGTCGTGCCGCCCGAGGGCGACCTGTCAGTCTCCGGTGCTCCTGCGCCGGCGCTTGAACCAGATCAGCGCCGCACCGGCGGCCGCGAGGGCCGCGGCGACACCGGCGATGAGGCCGACCGGCGTGTCGGAGCCGGTGTCGGCGAGATCGCCTTCGGGGGTCCGGCCCGGCGGGGTCGTGCCGTCACCGTCACCGGTCGGAGGCGTGGACGGCGCGGGGGTCGACGGGTCGTCGGTCGGCTTGTCCGTCGGCTCGTCCGTCGGCGTCGGGTCCGGGGTCGGATCGCCGCCACCGGTCGACTTGCCGGCGGTGTTGCCGCCGAGCATCACGTAGCCCTCCTTGTCCGCGTCGTCGGTCATCTGCCCGACGGCGAACTGCGTGGTGCGCGGCTTGTAGCGGTGCTCGGCGCGGAAGCGCACCGGGTTCATGTTCTGCTTCGGCTGCTTGGAGAAGTCCACTCCGCCGACGCTGTAGGTGTACGGACCGCCGCCGGCGTCGTGCTCCCAGCTCGCCTCACCGTCGCGCAGCGACTTCAGGTACGCCTGGTAGGTCTTCTCCCGCGTCCAGTCCTTGTTGTCGCCCCGCAGCGGCCACCGCTTCACGTCGTTGCTGTTGATGACGTTGCGGTAGTCGGTCGGAGCCTGCGCGTCCTGCTGCCGGACGAACTCGGCGGCGACGCGGGCGGTGTAGACGCGGCGCAGGTCGGCGTAGCGCGGGTCCTCGTTGACCCGCTTCTCGACCTCGGGCGTGATCAGCGTGTTGACCTGACGCTCGGCCCACTTCTTCTCGGCCTCGTCGAAGTCGCAGAGGTACGAGCCCGGGGGCACGTTGTTGATCTTCAGGTACTGCGACTTGACCGCGAGCGGCGTGTCCAGGATGTGGATGCCGCCGTCCTCCTCGCGCACCACGGCGGTCTTCGGCTCGATCCAGTTGCGGACCTGGAACCAGCAGGGGACGCCCTGGGAGTTGCGCGGCATCGACTTCCAGTACCGGTCGGCCTCGGGCCGCTTCTTCGGGTTCATGGCGTCGGCGAAGTCGCGCTTCATCTCCAGGTCGGCCTCCAGCAGCACCCGGCCGGCGTCGGTCCTGCCGAACGCGGGGTCCATGATCAGCTCGGGCTGGTCCGGGTTGAGGTTGACCCAGAACTTCTCCGGCGTCAGCGCGAGCCAGGTGAAGAACGAGTCCGAGATGAGCTGGGCCTTCTCCTGGCCGCCCCACCCGGCCGCGTACTCGTCGCCGACCTGCTTCGCGGCGAACGCGTAGTTCAGGCCCTCGCCCTTGACGGGCTTGCCGATGAAGCGCAGGTCCAGGGTGGAGAAGTCGATGCCACCGGGCCCCTTGGGCATCCGGCCCTGCGGGTCGCCCGCCCTGATCCGGTCGAGCTGCTCCTTCAGGGTCTGCGGGGTGGGCGGCGACTGCTTGATGAGGTTGTTGCCGCCACCGCGGGAGCCGGTGTTCTTGCCCGCGCCGTTGGACATGAACTGGTCGTTGCGCCGGTACTGGCCGTTCTCCGTGCCCTTGGGCGCCTGCGGCTTGTGGTCGGAGTGGAAGTTGTACGACCGCACCCGCTCACGGCCCAGCGCGTCCTTGCCCGCGGCCGACTTCATCTCGGTCAGGAACTTGCGGGCTTCGCTCTCCTGCTTCTCGCCGAAGACGAAGGTGTACTTGTACGAACTCCAGCCCTTGTGGCGGGCCCAGGCCTTGTCGGCGCGGGTCTGGGACGCGTCCGGCTTGCCGTTGGACTTCATCTCGACGATCTCGCGGGTCTTCTTGTTGTACGCGTCGAGAACCCGCTTGTGACGCTCACCGGTCTCGGGATCGGTGAAGTACACCTCCTTCTGGCAGATCCAGTCCGGGCCGGTGAGGCCCATGTCCTTGACGACCTTCTTCTCGAAAGCCTCCCCGCGCGGGTCGTTGCCCTGGTTGGGGATGTACTGCTTGGTCAGATACTCGTCGAAGTTCTTCCACCGCTTCTGGGCGTTGAACCGGGCGTAGATACGCCTCGGGTCGCTGTGCGGGTACTTCTTGTAGTCCGTCCCCGCCTCGTCCAGCTGCTTCTGGGTGGGGTTGAGCCCGTCGAACTCCATACCGGGGTTCACGTACTCGTACTGGTCCCACAGGTCCTTGATCCGCGAGGCGTCACCGCCAGGAAGGGCCTTCGTGGGCGTGCCCTTGAGGCCGAACAGCTCGTCGCAGCGCTTGCCGGGCTTGAGCGGCGCCGGCGCGGCCTCCGCGCTGTCGAGCGCGGGAAGGCCCACCAGCGCCATGACGGACGCACACGCCAGGGCGAGGGCGCCGCGGGTCCAGGCGCGCCGTCGTGGCCGATGTATTAAATGGTTCACGTCGAGTTCTCCTGGGGGGCCCAGGATGGATGGGCCGGGTCAGTGGCCCCCGTTGGTCGTTGACACCGGCTGAGGCAGCCTAGGGTCCAACTCGCCGTGAAGGCACGGAGATTGAGTCGAGTGTTTGTGGCGCTACGGTGACGAACATGACGGAGAACAGCTTTTGGACGTGCCCGCCGCAGGCCGAGGTGCGGGGGTCGGGCGACTACACGGTCACGATCGTGCTGCCACCGTTTCCGGACCGTTCCCAGGAGTGGCCCCCCAACGACCCCGAACGGGCCAGGGAGTTCGCCTCGTCGTTCGGGACGGTCGACGAGGTGCTGGAGTACCACGGGGAACGCAACATCAGCGACGGATTCGCGCTGCAGACACGCGCCGACCTGGAGTGGATCAGGGTCGGGGTGTGGGGGAACGTGATCGGCATCTCGGATCCCTCGCTGGCGGACGACGGAAACTCGTGGCCGGTTCTGGAACAGGTCGGGCAGCTGGCGGAACGCTTCCCCGGAGCCAAGATCGTCGGCGGGGCCTCGGTCCACCGCGGTGAGACCCACGAGGAGGCGGCATGGGTGGTCCCCGGCTTCGCACTCGTGCACTCCGAGGGCTGGCCCTGCGAGGACGACGCGTCGATGTGGACGCTGGACGGCGACCCGCGGGCCGTTCTGGACGCCTGCGGGGTGACGTCGGGGACCGCGAAGGAGGCCGACGTCGACTACGACCCGTCCGACCCCACCTCGACCTACTGGGGCGGGCTCGGGGAGCTGATCCTCGGACCGCATCGCCCGTGGCGGCGCCGCCGGGTGCGGACGTCGGTGTTCCGCGTCCGGCACACCCGTGCCGCGACGGATCTGATGGAGGAGAACTGGATCCGGGACTGAACGGCGGCCCGCCGGCGCCGCGAACGCCCCTACCGGTCAGACCCGCGGGCGTGCCCGGTGGCGCTTCGCGTACGACCAGGTCACCGCGGTCATCAGGAACGGGACGGCGAAGAGCGGGGCGAAGACGAACCACCAGACGGTCTGCGCCGCACCGCTCTCCATGTACGTCCGGCTCTCCACGGTGAACGCGACCACGAGCTGCCACAGCGCCAGCACGACCAGGCAGCCCGAGACGGTCCAGGACACCGAGGCGAGGGTGCGGGGAGACAGCGGCCGCCACCGGTCGCCGACGAGCAGCAGCGGGAACAGCGCGGCCACCTCGACGACGACGGAGAGGCCGACGACGTACGCGACGCCCCAGCCCGGGATGTCGAAGACCTCGCGCAGCACCTGGTCGCTGTAGCCCACGTAGATCCCGGACGCCATGGCGACCCGCCACAGACCGGACGGGAGGGCGCAGAGCGCCACGGCATGGGCGGCGCGCCGGGCCCAGACGGGGGCGGGGGCGGGGGCGTCGAGGGGTGCGGTCGTCGTCATGGCGTCCATGCTGGCCGTGGGCCGTCGGCGGCACGTCGCCCGCTGCGACGAACGGCCTCCGCCGCACGGCGGAGGCGCGAGACTCCCGGGGCTGAGGGCACCGGCCGGACCGGCTCGACGAACGGGTCGTGACGGCACCGGCCTGGACCGGCTCGACGAACCGGTCGTGAAGGACACGGATTTCCGTACGGCGGCGAGAGGTGACGAGATGGTCAGGGATCACGAGGAGTTCGACGTGGTGATCGTCGGGGTGGCGAGGGTGGGATCGCGGGTGAGGATCGAGGGCCCCGAAGGCGAGGAGGGCTTCATCGACCAGGCCAAGCACCCGTCGTGGTGGTCGCGGGAGGCATCGCCCCCGGCGGCGGGCGACCGGCTTCACGTGGTGGTCCTGGACGCGTCCAGGACCCCGCCGCGGCTCAGCGCGCTGGAGGACGACATCGCGATCGGTCGCCGCCTGCGCGACGCCGGCTGACGGGCCGGCGACGGCCGGCCACCCGGTCCGGGATCAGGCCCGTGCCGCGAAGCGGACCCGGACCGTCAGGCCGCCGCCCTCGGTGTTCGGGAACGCCTCCGTCGTGGCGCCGTGGGCGCGGGCGATCGCGTCCACGATCGACAGGCCCAGGCCCGCTCCCTCGCCGGGGGCCTGGGTGCGGGCCGTCAGGCGGCGGAACGGCTCGAAGAGGAGCGGGACCGTCTCCGGCGGGACCTCGGGGCCGGTGTTCGTCACCTCGATGCCACCGGGCCCCGTACGGATCTCCACGCGGCCGTCGGGGACGTTGTGGCGTACGCCGTTCACGACCAGGTTGTGGACCAGCCGGTCCAGCAGCACCGCGTCGCCGTCGACCGTCAGCGGCCGGGCCCGGACCGTGACCGTCACCCCACGCTCCGCTGCCTCCGCCGTCAGCGCCTCCACCGCCTCGCGGGCCACCTCGTCCACCCTCACCCGGCGCCGCTCCCTCAGCCCCTGGTCGGAGGCGGCCAGCAACAGCAGCCCCTCGATGATCCGTTCACTGTCGTCCGCGACCTCGATCAGCTTCTCCCTGATCCGGGCGACCCGCTCCGGGGACGGCTCCCCCGCGAGGCCGATCTCCGCCGCGGCCCGCTGCACCGCGACCGGCGTCCGCAGCTCGTGCGCCGCGTTCGCCGCGAACCGCTGCTGCGCCGAGACCAGCCGTTCCATCCGGCCGAGCATCCCGTCGAAGGTGTCGGCCAGCCGCTTCAGCTCGCCCGGCGGCCCCTCCAGCGCGATCCTCTCGTGCAGGTTCTCGCCCGACAGCCGCCGCGCCGTCTCGGTGATCACGGCCACCGGCCGGAGCACCCGGCCCGCCATCCACCAGGCCAGCACGACCGAGAGGAGCGCGTACCCGGCGAGGACGAGCAGCGAGACCGTCAGGAGCCGTTCCAGTGCCGCCGACTCCGCCGCGTCGCTGACCGTCCGGGCCACCGTGAGCGTCTCGGGAGCGATCTGGCCCGGCACCGTCGGAGCGGGGCTCGCCGGCACGGCGCTCGCATAGTCCGTCGGGTACGCCGTCGGCAGGTCCGCGAGCCGCCGCGCGGGCACCGCGTGCGTGATCGCGAGGCTGATCGAGGAGTACAGCCCGTCCTTCACCAGCAGATAGACCACACCCGTGAGCAGCCCGCCCGCCAGCAGCAGAAGCCCGCCGTACAGGGCCGTCAGCCGGAACCGCTCCCCCGTCACCACCCGCCTCATGACGAGATCCGGTAGCCCGCGCCGGGCACCGTCTCCACCACCGGCGGCTCCCCCAGCTTCGCCCGCAGCTTGCTCAGCGTCACCCGTACCGCGTTCGTGCGGTAGCTCGTGTGCTCCTCCCAGACCTGCTCGATCAGGTCCTCGCCGCTCACCACCGCCCCCTCGGCGCGCAGCAGCGCCTCCAGGACCGCGAACTCCTTCCGCGACAGCTGGAGATGGCGCCCGTCCCGGCTCGCCTGGCGACGGGCGGTGTCGAGCTCGATCCCGGCCCGCTCCAGCACCGGAGGCAGCGCGGGCCTGGCACGGCGGCCCAGCGCCAGCACGCGGGCGAGCAGCTCGTCGTACGCGAAGGGCTTGGTCAGGTAGTCGTCGGCGCCGAGGCCGAGACCCTCGACCCGGTCCCGTACCGTCCCCGCCGCCGTCAGCATCAGCACCCGGGTCATCAGCCGCTGCTCGACCACCCGCCGGCACACCTCGTCGCCGTGCATCCCGGGCAGGTCGCGGTCCAGGACGAGGACGTCGTACTCGCCCAGCCGCAGTTTCCGCAGCGCTTCGAGGCCGTCGGCCGCGACGTCCACGGCGAGCGCGTCGCGGCGCAGTCCCTCGGCGATCATCTCGGCGAGAAACGCCTCGTCCTCCACCACCAGTACGCGCATGGCCCCTGTGTATCCGAAGGGGACCTTTCGTCGGTGTTAACCCATCCGCTGAGAGAAGCGAAACATCCCTTCGCGGCACGCTCCCGCCCATGACGACTTCACGGAAGACCTGGCCGGCCGTCGCGGCCGTGTTCGCCGCCCTCTCCCTCTTCACGGCCGCCTGCTCCGGCGGGACCGACGCCCCCGCGGCGAACGAGGAGGGCAAGAAGGCCGACCAGGCGTTCGAGCACCGCAAGTGTCTGCGCGAGCAGGGCCTCGACGTGCCCGAGCCCAAGCCGGGCGAGCAGGGCGTCGGGCTGACCATCGGCGGCGACGGCATGTCGAAGGAGAAGATGGAGAAGGCGTTCAAGGCGTGCCAGGGCAAGGGCGGCGGCGCCGGCCTCGGCAAGGAGCCCACGCAGGCCGACAAGGACAAGGCGCTGGCGTACGCGAAGTGCATGCGCGAGAACGGCTTCGACATGCCCGACCCGAAGTTCGACGGCGGCGCGCAGGCCGCGCTGCCGATACCGCAGGGCGCCGAGAAGCAGAAGTTCGACAAGGCGGCCAAGGCGTGCGAGGGCGTGGCCCGATGAGCCGGCGCAGGCTCGTCGTCGCCCTGGTGGCGATCGTCGCGGTCGCGGGCGGCGGGGCCGCCGTCACCGCGCTGACCGCCCCCGACAGGCCCGAGGTCGCGGCCGGCTCCCAGGGACTGCCGAAGGCCACCGCTCCCGTCACCCGCGGCGATCTGGGCAACAGCTCCCAGCAGGACGGCACCCTCGGCCACCTCGGCGAGCGGAAGATCAACGCGGGACCGGCCGGAATCCTCACCTGGGTCGCGGGCGCCGGCTCGGTCGTCGGGCGGGACGGGCGGCTGTACGAGGTCGAGGGCGGCCCGGTCCGGCTGATGTACGGCGCCGAACCCATGTACCGCACGCTCAAGACCGGCGACAAGGGCAAGGACGTCCACCAACTGGAGGAGAACCTCGCCGCCCTCGGGTACACCGGCTTCGACGTCGACGAGGAGTACACGGCGAAGACCGCGGCCGCCGTCAAGCGCTGGCAGAAGTCCCACGAGCTGAGGCAGACCGGCACGGTGGGCCCGGAGCAGATCGCCTTCGCCGGCAGCGCGGTACGGGTGAAGGAGGCGGGCGCGGCGCCCGGTGACCGGGTCGCACCGGGCGGTCCGGTGCTCACCGTGACCGGCTCCGAGCGGGTCGTGACCTTCGAGATTCCGGTCGCGGAGGCCGCGTCGGCCAAGACCGGCACCCGGGTGAGGGTCCTGCTGCCGGACGGCACGGAGCTGCCGGGGAAGGTGTCGGCGGTCGGGAGGACCGCCAAGGCCGGTGACGACCCGCAGGACAGGACCCCGAAGATCCCCGTCACGGTCTCCTTCGACGACCCGGCGAAGGTCAAGGGCGTCGACCAGTCCCCGGTCACCGTCGAACTCACCGGCGAGACCCGCCGGGACGTCCTGTCCGTGCCCGTCAACGCGCTGCTCGCGCTGCCCGGCGGCGGCTTCGGGGTCCAGGTCGTGGAGAACGGGACGGCCCGCGAGGTGGAGGTCGAACTCGGCATGTTCGGGCAGGGCCGGGTCGAGGTCGGCGGTGGCGGGCTGCGCGAGGGCATGAAGGTCGGGGTGCCGTCCGCATGACCACGGTCGTACGGCTCTCCGGGGTCACCAAGGAGTACGCGGGCGGCGTCCGGGCCCTCGACGGCGTCGACCTCACCATCGAGGAAGGGGAGTTGCTCGGCATCGTCGGGCCCTCCGGCTCCGGCAAGTCGACGCTGCTGCACATCGTCGGCACCCTGGACCGGCCCACCGCCGGGACGGTCCACATCGCCGGGCACGACGTCGCCTCGCTGACGGACCGCAGGCTGTCGGCGCTGCGGGCGCGCCGGATCGGCTTCGTCTTCCAGGCGTTCCACCTGGTGCCGGGCGTGGGCGCGCTGGAGAACGTGGCGGAGGGGCTGCTCTACTCCGGCCTGCCCCGGACCCGTCGCCGGAAGCTGGCCGCCGACGCCCTGGCCCGGGTGGGTCTCGCCGACCGGATGAGACACCGGCCGCACGAGCTGTCGGGCGGGCAGAAGCAGCGGGTCGCCATCGCCCGCGCCGTGGTGGGCGAACCGGCCCTGCTGCTCGCCGACGAACCGACGGGCGCGCTCGACTCGGCGTCGGGAGAGGCCGTGATGACGCTGCTGCACGACCTGAACGCGGAGGGCGCGACGATCGCGGTGATCACCCACGACGGCGAGATCGCGAGCCGGCTGCCCCGTCAGGTACGGGTGAGGGACGGGCGCGTGGTGGGAGACACGGGGCACGGGGGCGGCAGCCGACTGGTGACCGCGGACACGGCCCCCGGGTCCGGCGGCGGACGCTCCGGCACGGCCACGGCACATCGATCCGCCGACGGACGCTCCGGCACCGACACGGCACCGGGATCCAACGGCGCGGAAGGGGCGGTCTGATGTCCCGTACGCGTACGAAGCTCTCCGCGGCCCGGCTCGGGCCGCGCGACGTGCTCCATGTCGGCTCGGCCGGGCTGCGGAGCCGGCCCGTCCGGGTCGTGCTGTCCGCACTCGGCATCGCGATCGGCATCGCCACGATGATCGCGGTCGTGGGCATCTCCGCCTCCAGTCAGGCGCAGCTGCTGCGGCAGCTCGACGCGTTGGGGACGAACATGCTGGTCGCCGAGGTCGGCGAGGGGATGTTCAGCGGGCAGGAGGTCAAACTGCCCAAGGACGCGGTCGGCATGGTCGGCCGTATCGCGGGGGTCGAGGAGGCGGCCGGGACCGGCGACCTCAGGAGCTCGGTACGCCGCTCGGAGAAGATCCCGGAGGGCGAGACCGGCGGGATCTCGGTGAAGGCGGCGACGGAGGGACTGCTCGACGTCCTGCGCGGCGGCATGGCGTCCGGGACGTGGCTGAACGCGGCCAACGGGCGCTACCCGTCCGTGGTGCTGGGCCATGTCGCGGCCGACCGGCTGGGCATCACCCGGCCCGGCCAGCAGGTGTGGATCGACGACCGGTACTTCACCGTCATCGGGGTCCTCGCCCCGCTTCCGCTCGCCCCCGAGATCGAACGCTCGGCGCTCGTGGGCTGGGAGGGGGCGGGGCCGCTGCTCGGCTTCGACGGGCATCCGACGACGGTGTACGAGCGGTCCACGGACGCGTCCGTACGGGACGTCCAGCGGCTCCTGGCCCCGACGATCGACCCGCAGAACCCGCAGAACGTGTCCGTCGGCGATCCGTCGGCGGCACTCAAGGCGAAGGCGGCGACCGAGGGGGCGTTCTCGACGCTGTTGCTCGGGCTGGGCGGGATCGCGCTGTTGGTGGGCGGGGTCGGGGTCGCCAACACCATGATCATCTCGGTGTTGGAGCGCCGCCACGAGATCGGCCTGCGGCGGTCCCTGGGCGCGACACGGGGGCAGATCAGGATCCAGTTCGTCACGGAGTCCCTGATGCTGTCCGGCCTCGGCGGCCTCGCGGGTGTGGCACTGGGCGCGGCGGCGACGGGCGTGTACGCGTCCACGGGCGGGCTGCCGTGGGTGGTTCCGCCGTGGGCGGTGGGCGGTGGCTTCGCGGCGACGCTGGCGATCGGCACGGTCGCGGGCCTCTACCCGGCGGTCCGCGCGTCCCGCCTGTCGCCGACGCTGGCGCTGGCGACGGCGTAGGCCGTCCCTTCCGGGCTCGCGACGCCCGGCATGCCCTGCGATCCGGTCCGATCCGATTCGGTCGGTCCGGTCCGGAGGTGCGCGGACATCTCGGCGGCGACGCCGAGAGAGGCGTAGGGGGCGCGCTCCTCGATCCGGTCCGGTCCGATTCGGTCGGTCCGGTCTGGTCCGGTCCGGTCCGGTCCGGAGGTGCGCCCCGGCTCCCGTCGGGCCCCGGTCGTGCCTCGCCCGGTCGCGGGGATCGGAA
>NZ_JBEZNW010000019.1:0-135760 GCF_040653355.1 Streptomyces sp. NPDC047971
TGGTTGTTTTTCCGTTGGGTGCCCCTGGCGTGGGGGGGGGGGGGGGGCCGGGGGCGCCCCGCCCCCCCCGCGGGGCCCGCGGGGCCAGCGGCGCTCGCCCGGGGCCCCTGCGGTCCGTCCTCGCTACTCCGCCTTCTTGCTCGCGGATTCCGACGGCTTGGCGGACGCCTTCCCCGAAGGCGTGGCGCCCGCGTCGGGCGAGGCCGAGCCGCCCGACGCCGGCGACGGCGTCGCCCGCTGGCAGCCCGGCTGCTTCGCCATCGCCGCGCCGACCTCACCGGACTGCAGCTTGGCGAGCGCGTCCTGGTCCATCTTCTCGATCTTCTTCAGGCCGTCGGCGACGTTCTGCAGACCGTCCGCGAACTTCTGCTGGTTGTTCGGATCGAGCTCGTCGACCTGCTTCTTCAGCCCCTCGTACGCGACCGCCGTGGCGTTGAGTTCCTTGACCGCGTCCTGCTGGAGCTTCTCGCCGTTGTCCACGGGCGGCGCCCCGGCGGCCTCGATGGACTTGGCGAGCGCCCGGTCCGCGTCGGCGATGTCCTGGAACGCCTTCGAGTCCGCCGCCTGGATGTCGGCCGGCTTGCCGTCCGCCGCCGTCGAGATGATCAGCTGCTGTGCGTCGGCCCGCTTCTGGATCTGGGGCTTCGCCTGGTCGCAGACCGTCTTGGCCCAGTCGTCGACCTTGTCGCCGTCGTCGCTGCAACCGGAAAGCGCGAGCACCAGTACCGCGCCACCGGACAGCGCGGCCGCAAGTTTCTTGTTCACCGGATCGGTCCCTTCCAAGGCTCTCGGCCCCGGAACATACACGCCATGCGGGCGACATCCACCTTTCGTGCGACCGGTTCATCCCATATTGCAGCCTTTCGCACCAAGGGAGACACGCCTCACGCCGCTCCATACGACGGGCGGACGACATGTCATCACATGCCGTCCGCCCGCTCTCTGACCAGGTGTTACGAAATCACCGGGGTGTCCGGTGAGGCGGCCGTGCGATGCGCGGCGTTGTCTTCGTCACCCGTTTCGTCTCCGACGGCCACCGAACGCCGCTTGGAGACGTAGACGGCTCCGATGATGACGACGATCGCGAGGATCGCGATCAGCGCCCGCAGTCCGCCGCTGGCGTCGTCGCCGAAGCTGAACTGCACGACCGCCGGAGCGATCAACAGGGCGACCAGGTTCATGACCTTCAGCAACGGGTTGATGGCCGGTCCCGCGGTGTCCTTGAACGGGTCGCCGACGGTGTCGCCGATGACGGTCGCGGCATGGGCGTCGCTGCCCTTGCCGCCGTGGTGACCGTCCTCGACGAGCTTCTTGGCGTTGTCCCAGGCACCGCCGGAGTTGGCGAGGAAGACCGCCATCAGCGTGCCGGTGGCGATGGCTCCGGCGAGGTACGAGCCGAGCGCGCCCACGCCGAGCGAGAAGCCCACGGCGATCGGCGCCATCACGGCGAGCAGCCCGGGCGTGGCGAGTTCCCGCAGGGCGTCCTTGGTGCAGATGTCGACCACTCGCCCGTACTCGGGCGTCTCGGTGTGGTTCATGATCCCGGGGTGCTCGCGGAACTGCCGTCGCACCTCGTAGACGACCGAGCCGGCCGAGCGGGACACCGCGTTGATCGCGAGCCCCGAGAAGAGGAACACGACCGCGGCGCCGAGGACCATGCCGAAGAGGTTGTTGGGCTGCGAGATGTCCATGGAGAGATTCATCTCGGTGGCCTTGGCCCCGACGTCGGACACCGCCGTGGCGATCGCGTCGCGGTACGAACCGAACAGCGCCGCCGCCGCCAGGACCGCGGTCGCGATGGCGATGCCCTTGGTGATGGCCTTGGTGGTGTTGCCGACGGCGTCGAGATCGGTGAGGACCTGCGCGCCCGCGCCCTCGACGTCGCCGGACATCTCGGCGATGCCCTGCGCGTTGTCGGAGACCGGGCCGAAGGTGTCCATGGCGACGATCACACCGACGGTGGTGAGCAGACCCGTGCCGGCGAGGGCGACCGCGAACAGCGCCAGCATGATCGACGCGCCACCGAGCAGGAACGCCCCGTAGACGCCGAGGCCGATGAGCAGGGCCGTGTAGACGGCCGACTCCAGGCCGATGGAGATGCCCGCGAGGACGACGGTGGCGGCGCCGGTGAGCGAGGACTTGCCGATGTCCTTGACCGGGCGCCGGGTCGTCTCCGTGAAGTAGCCGGTGAGCTGCTGGATCAGCGCGGCCAGGACGATGCCGATGGCGACGGCGACCAGGGCGAGGATCCGGGGGTCTCCGGCGTGGCTCTGGATGCCGGGCTCCGTGACGCCCTTGAGGTCGGCGTAGGAGGAGGGCAGGTAGGCGAAGACGGCGATGGCGACGAGGGCGAGCGAGATCACCGCGGAGATGAAGAAGCCTCGGTTGATGGCGCTCATTCCGCTGCGGTCGGCGCGCCGCGGGGCGACCGCGAAGATGCCGATCATCGCGGTGACCACGCCGATCGCCGGGACGATCAGCGGAAAGGCGAGGCCGAGGTCGCCGAAGGCCGCCTTGCCGAGGATGAGTGCGGCGACGAGGGTGACGGCGTACGACTCGAAGAGGTCGGCGGCCATGCCCGCGCAGTCGCCGACGTTGTCGCCCACGTTGTCGGCGATCGTGGCGGCGTTGCGCGGATCGTCCTCGGGGATGCCCTGCTCGACCTTGCCGACCAGGTCGGCACCGACGTCCGCGGCCTTGGTGAAGATGCCGCCGCCGACTCGCATGAACATCGCGATGAGCGCGGCGCCGAGTCCGAATCCCTCCAGGACCTTGGGCGCGTCGGCCGCGTAGACGAGGACGACGCAGGAGGCACCGAGCAGGCCGAGGCCCACCGTGAACATGCCGACCACTCCGCCCGTACGGAAAGCGATCTTCATCGCCTTGTGCGCGACGGACGTCAGATCCTTTTCCGGTTCGCCCGGCCCCGGGGTCGCCTCGCGCGCGGCCGCGGCCACTCGCACATT
The DNA here is from genome assembly GCF_040653355.1 of Streptomyces sp. NPDC047971. NCBI lineage: Bacteria > Bacillati > Actinomycetota > Actinomycetes > Kitasatosporales > Streptomycetaceae > Streptomyces > Streptomyces sp. NPDC047971. The sequence continues at coordinate 2,967 of NZ_JBEZNW010000019.1, forward strand.
CGCCCGTACGGCGAGCCTCATTCCGATGTATCCGGTGGCCGCCGAGAAAAGCGCACCCACCAGGAAGAAGAGGGAACGCCCGGCACGCTGCGACCAGTTGTCGGCGGGAAGCAGCAACAGCAGGAAGAACACGATGACGGCGAAGATCGCGAGGGTCCGCAACTGCCGCGCGAGATAGGCGTTCGCGCCCTCCTGCACGGCACCGGCGATCTTCTTCATCGCATCGGTGCCCTCACCGGCGGCGAGCACCTGGCGCACCAGCACCTGGGCGACGAAGAGCGCGGCCAGCGCGACGACCGCGATGACGATCACGATGGTTCGGTTCTCGTCGGTGAGTACGGCCGCGGCGAGAGAAGTGGGGTGTCCGGTCAGTTCTGTGTTGAAGAGCCCCGCCATTCGTCCTCCTTGACGTTGCGAGCTCAAGATGTGGACGGATTGTAGGGAGCGGAACCTGATCAAAACAGGGCGCCGCAAACGGAATTCCCCATTGACTCGATCTTCCCATCGAAAGAAGTAATGGGGCAAAAGCATTTACCCATGATCCATGATCTAGAGAAATGAAAAGAGGCCCTGCTCAGCAGGGCCTCTTCTCATGATCTCGCCATGACCTCACGGACCGAGGGTCATTCGTTCGGGGTACGCCGTCCGGCGGAATGATCCCGAGAACGGTCCCGGGGATCGGTCCAGGGATCGGTCGCGGGGATCGGCCCAGGAAACGGTCGCGGGGATCGGTGGCGGGGATCCGTCCCGAGAACGGTCGCGGGGATCGGTACCGAGAACGGTCGTGGGGATCGGTTCCGCGGATCGGCCCCGGAGACGGTCCCTGGATCGGTCCCGGACGTGGCGACGCCCACCGGCACGCCGCTGATGCGGCGACGCCCGGCGGGTGGACGCTCAGGGAGCGCGACGCGGGTCGGGGACGGCGGTCAGGGGAGCGCGACGGCCGGTGTGGTGGGCCAGCTCATCCTGATGACCCCGCCCTCCTCGCCGGCGCGGACCTCGACGTCGTCGACGAGCCCGCGGATCACCGCGAGACCCATCTCGTCCTCACCGTCCGCGTCGTCGAACTCCTCGGCCGGAGCCTCGTCCCGTGCGCCAGGCACACCGGCGGCATCGGCCGCCGCCACGCCCGCGCCCGGGACCTCGTCGCCGACCTCGATGGAGAACGTCTTCTCCTCCTCGGTCAGCACGACCCGGACGGGGGTGACGACGTCGTTGCTGCGGTGCAGCCCCACAGCGCGGGAACACGCCTCGCCGACGGCGAGTCTGACCTCGTCGAGGACCGCCTCGTCGACCCCGGCCCGACGCGCCACCGCGGCCGCCACGAGGCGGGCCGTGCGGACGTGCTCGGGCTGGGCGCTGAAGCGGAGTTCAACGGTGGCCATGCGGTCCCCCTAGGAACGTATGGGCGGGCAAGTCGGAGGACCGGGCGTGTACGGCCCGGCTCTCCCTCTCGTCTTCCGAAGCCGGCCGACCGTCAGTCGGTGGCGTTGACGGCCTCGTCGACCGTGGTGTGAATGGGGAACACCTTGGTCAGGCCGGTGATCCGGAAGATCTTCAGAATGCGCTCCTGGTTGCAGACCAGGCGCAGCGAGCCCTCATGCGCGCGGACGCGCTTCAGGCCGCCCACCAGCACGCCGAGGCCGGTCGAGTCGAGGAAGTCCACGCCCTCCATGTCGACAACCAGGTGGTAGCTGCCGTCATTCACCAACTCGACCAACTGCTCGCGCAGCTTGGGCGCGGTATACACATCAATCTCGCCACCGACCTCGACGACCGTACGGTCGCCACTCGGGCCGGACACATTGCGAGTCGACAGGGACAGGTCCACGGATCCTCCAGCACCTTGCTATCGAGCGGTCGCCCCTCGGGTCTCCCCGGCGGAGTCGGGGGACAGATCGCCAGCCGCGATGGCATTCAATCACTTACCAGCAGCCATGCACGACGCCTTGGGAGCATTGTCCGTCACGCCAGTGACACACTCGGTGCCGATGGCCAAGAATCACCGCCCCAGTCGACCTGCCGGGGAGAGGGGCAGCCGCCCCTCTCCCGGCATGATCCTCGACCGGCTCTCCTCGGGCGAGAGCCGGGCCGCGCGCATCACTCATACGGAGCACTTGCCCGCCCGGGAGGGTCGCCATGCCGTCTGGCCGCATCGCATCCGGCCGGAAGTGATCGGCGCGATCCAGGCGGCCGGCATCGAGCACCCCTGGGCCCACCAGGCAGAGGCCGCCGAGCACGCCCTGGACGGCCAGTCCGTGGTGATCTCCACCGGCACCGCCTCGGGCAAGTCACTGGCCTATCTCGCACCCGTCCTGTCCACGCTCCTGGACGGCTCCGAGGCCGCGAACGGCCGGGGCACCACCGCCCTGTACCTGGCGCCCACCAAGGCCCTCGCCGCCGACCAGCGCCGCGCCGTGCGCGAGCTGGCCGCCCCGCTCGGCAACCGGATCCGGCCCGCCGTCTACGACGGCGACACGCCGGTCGAGGAGCGCGAGTGGGTCCGCCAGTACGCGAACTACGTGCTGACCAATCCGGACATGCTCCATCGGGGGATCCTCCCGTCCCACCCCAGGTGGTCCTCCTTCCTGCGCTCCCTGCGCTTCGTCGTGATCGACGAGTGCCACACCTACCGGGGCGTCTTCGGCTCCCACGTCGCCCAGCTGCTGCGCCGCCTTCGGCGTGTCTGCGCCCGGTACGGCGCGGATCCCGTCTTCCTCCTCGCCTCGGCCACCTCGGCCGATCCCGCCCTCGCCGCCGGCCGCCTCACCGGCCTGCCCGTCTCGGAGGTCTCCGACGACGCCTCCCCGCACGGCGAGCTGGTCTTCGCCCTCTGGGAGCCGCCGCTGACCGAGCTCCACGGGGAGCAGGGCGCCCCGGTGCGCCGCACGGCCACCGCGGAGACGGCCGACCTGCTGACCGACCTGACCGTGCAGGGCGTCCGCTCGGTCGCCTTCGTCCGCTCCCGGCGCGGCGCGGAGCTGATCTCGGTCATCGCCCAGGAACGCCTCGTCGAGGTCGACCGCTCACTCGCGCGCAGGGTCGCCGCCTACCGCGGCGGCTACCTCCCCGAGGAGCGCCGCGCCCTGGAGCGCGCCCTGCACTCGGGCGAGCTGCTCGGGCTCGCCGCCACGACGGCCCTGGAGCTGGGCGTGGACGTCTCGGGCCTGGACGCCGTGGTGATCGCCGGCTACCCGGGCACGCGGGCCTCCCTGTGGCAGCAGGCGGGCCGCGCGGGCCGCTCGGGAGAGGGCGCCCTGGCGATCCTGGTCGCCCGCGACGACCCGCTGGACACGTTCCTGGTCCACCACCCCGAGGCCCTGTTCCAGCAGCCGGTCGAGTCGACCGTCCTGGATCCCGACAATCCGTACGTCCTCGCCCCCCATCTGTGCGCCGCCGCGGCGGAGCTCCCGCTGACCGACGCCGACCTGGCCCTCTTCGGTCCGGCCGTCCCCGAGCTGCTGCCCCAGCTGGAGGCCGCGGGACTGCTGCGCAGGCGCTCCACCGGCTGGTACTGGACCCGCCGCGAGCGGGCCGCCGACCTGACCGACATCCGGGGCGGAGGCGGCAGCCCCGTCCAGATCGTGGAAGCCGCCACCGGACGTCTCCTCGGCACGGTCGACGAGGCCGCCTCCCACACCGCCGTCCACGACGGAGCCGTCCACCTCCATCAGGGCCGTACGTACCTGGTGAAGACCCTGGACCTCAAGGACTCCGTGGCCCTGGTGGAGGAGGCCAGCCCGTCGTACTCCACCACCGCCAGGGACACCACCTCCATCTCCGTCCTCGAAACCGACATCGAGATCCCCTGGGGAGCCGGCCGCCTCTGCTACGGCTCCGTCGAGGTCACCAACCAGGTCGTCTCCTTCCTGCGCCGCCGTCTGATCACGGGCGAGGTCCTCGGCGAGACCAAGCTCGACCTGCCGCCCCGCACGCTGCGCACCCGGGCCGTGTGGTGGACGGTCACCGACGACCAGCTGGACGCCGCCCGGATCCACCCGGAGATCCTCGGCGGTGCCCTGCACGCCGCCGAGCACGCCTCGATCGGGATGCTGCCGCTCTTCGCCACCTGTGACCGCTGGGACATCGGCGGGGTCTCCGTCCCGCTCCACCCCGACACCCTGCTGCCGACCGTCTTCGTCTACGACGGCCATCCGGGTGGTGCGGGCTTCTCCGAACGGGCCTTCCACACCGCCCGCGCGTGGCTGTCGGCCACCCGCGAGGCGATCGCCTCCTGCGAGTGCGAGGCGGGCTGCCCCTCCTGCATCCAGTCGCCCAAGTGCGGCAACGGCAACGACCCGCTCCACAAGCGCGGCGCCGTGCGCCTCCTCACGGAACTGCTGCGGGAAGCCCCGGAAGAGCCTCAGGAGGCCCCGCCCGGGCCCTGATCGCCGGCGCGTACGGTCCCAGGCGCACCGCGGCGGTCACGTCCGCGACGTCGCCGTGCAGGGAGCACCGCAGCACGGCCGCGCCCTGCGCGCCCGCCACCCTGGACGCCGCCGCGCAGGCCGCCTCCTCGCCCCACAGCGCGCGGTCGGCGGCGGCGAGCGCCGCCAGGTCCGCGGCACCGCCCGCGCGGTGCCGGGCCACGACCGCCTGCCCCAGCGCGAGCACCGCCCCGAACACCACGCACAGGACGCAGGCCGCGAACGCGGTCCACACCGTCGCCATCCCCCGGTCGCGCCCGGCGGCGGCCGTCGCGGGGCGGCGGGCCCCGACCGGTCTCCCCGTCCCGCCCGAGCCTGTGCCGGCCTCCCCGCCCGAGCCGGTGCCGGCCTCCCCGCCCGAGCCGGTGCAGGGCGCTCCACCGGCCCCGCCCGTCCTGCCCGTCCCGCCCGCCGCGGCGCCGCTCGTCGATCCGCTCGTGGAGCCGCTCATGGAGCCGTCACCCCCACCGTGTCCTCGGCCAGGGCCGCGGCTCCGGCGCGGAGGGTGAGGCCCATGCCGCCGGGGCCCGGTGCCGACACTTCCACCGTCACCCGCCACAGCTCGCCCGAACGGGTCACGCCGACCTTCGCCCCCTCCGGCGCGGCCGCCCGGGCGGCCGCCTCGGCGCCCGCGACGGGCTCCGACCGGGCCACCGCCCTCGCCCCGGCCCGCGCCGCGTCCACGCACTGGATCTGCGCCGCCGCGGCGGCGAGCGCCCAGACCAGGGCCATCGTGAACACGACCAGGGCCGGCAAGGCCATCGCCGCCTCCACGGTCACCGCGCCCCGGTCCTCAGAACGGCGCATCGAGCGCCTTCCCGATCACCGACTCCAGGGCGCCGGAGACCCCTCCGCTGGTCACGATCTTGTAGAGCACGGTCGCGAAGGCCGCGGCCGCGATCGTTCCCATCGCGTACTCGGACGTGGTCATCCCCGCATCGCTCCGGGCCGCCCGCCGGGCCCGCCACCACGCGCTCATCCTCTTCATGCCAACCCCCATGTGTCGTCACCGTGTTCGTGCTCGTCTTCGTGCTCATACGTGTGCTCGTGCTCGTCTTCGTGTTCATGTGCGCACGTGCGCGTTGTCGTGCGCGAGCGCGTGCCCATGCCTGTGCGTGCGCGTCCTCCGTCAGTGCCGCAGCAGGCCGCTCGCGAGACCGATCACCACCGGGGCCACGCCGACCGCCAGGAAGGCGGGCAGGAAGCAGAGCCCCACGGGCGCGGTGATCAGCACCTGTGCCCGCTGGGCCCGGGCCGCCGCCTTCCGCGCGCGGTCCGCCCGCAGGTCGGCCGCGTGTCGCGAGACTGCCTCCGCGGCGGGCGCCCCGGAGGAGCCGGCCCGTTCCAAGCAGCGGGCGAGAGCCTCGGCGCCGGGTATCTCGCCGAACCTCCGCCACACGTCGGCCGGTTCACCGCCCAGGCGGAGTTCGGCCGCCGTCCGGGTCAGCCGCTCGCCGACCGGCCCGCCCAGCGACCGGCCGACCGCGTCCGCCGCCTCGCCGGGTCCGGCTCCGGCCGACACGCAGGCCGCCAGCAGATCGGCCGCGAGCGGCAGCCGGCGTACGGCCTCCCCGTCGTCTACCGCCGTCGAGGCACGGCGCGCGCGGAACCTCCGTACTCCCCAGCCCGCCGCGACGGCCGCCAGGAGACCGGCCGGACCGCCGATGAGCGCCCAGCCGACGATCGCCGCCAGGAGGGGCCATGCCCAGCCGCGCAGCAGGGGCGGAAGCCCGATCCGGCGGCGCCCGGGCTCGAACCCGGCCTCCAGCAGGGCCGCGATCCGCCTGCGGGTCCGCGTCCGACGTCGTCGGTCGGCCACGGCCCAGGCGGCGCACACGACCGCGCCCGCCGACGCCGCCACCATCCCCAGCCTGTGGACGAACTCACCCGACCCGACGGCTCCCGACCCGACGGCTCCCGACCCGACGACACCCGCCGCGAAGTGTCCCGCCGGTCCGAAGAGCCCCGCCGGTCGGAAGAGTCCCACCGGTCCGAAGAGTCCCACCGTCCCGCTCACGCCCGCTCCCCGCCTCGCACGATCCGCGCCGCCCACCACAGGCCGGCCGCCTCCAGAGCGCTGCCGACGACCAGACACCCCAGCCCCACCGGCGTGTGCAGCAGCACGTGCAGCGGCCTCGCGCCCAGCGCCGTACCGAGCAGGAGCCCCACCACAGGGAGCACCGCGAGCACGGCGACCGTCGCCCAGGCCCCGGCCAGTTGGGCCCTCAGGCGCTCGCGCTGGTCCCGGTCCTCCCGGAGCGCGGCCTCCAGCCGGTCGAGCCCCGCGGCGAGACCGGCACCCCCGTCCACCGCGACCTGCCAGCAGGCCGCCAGACCGGCGAGACCGTCCCGTCCGTCCCGCCGCGCCGCCCGCCGCAGCGCCCCTGCCACGTCCCCGCCGAACCGGGCCGCCGCCAGGACCTCCGCCTCCTCCCCCGGCCCGAGCGCCTCGGTCGCCCCGACCGCGAAGAGCAGCGCCTGCGCGGGCTGTCGGCCGGCTCTCAACTCCCCCGCGACCGCCCCGCACAGGGCCACCACCGCGTCGGAGCGCGCCTCCCGCTCCTTGCGGCGCGCCCTCGTCCGCAGCCCGCGCCCCACCAGGGGCACCGCGACCGCCCCCGCCGCCAACGGCAGCGGCGACTCGCCGAGGAGCGCGAGGGTCGCGGCGACGGGCAGACACAGCCAGGCCCGCCGTGCCCGCACCACGGCCCACCACCGCGCGCCCGACACCCGTAGGGACACCCGCGCCGCCCCCGGAGCGCCCAGGATTCCCGGGGCGTCCCCACCGGCCAGTGCCAGCCGTGCCCTGCGCAGTCCCCGCTCCCGCTCGGCCAGCCGCCAGATCGCCGCCCCGGCGCACAGCGCCGCCGCGACCTGCGCCGGCGCCCACTGCTCCCCGCTCACCACTCGCCCCCGATCAGCGACCTCAGCCGCTCCCAGCCCCGGTCCCGCTCGAACCCGGCCGATGCCCAGCGCAGCGCGGGCACGGTCACCACCAGCCCCTCCCGGTCCCTTTCGAGGACATGGATCTCGGCGATCCGCCGTCGCCCCGCCCGGTCCCGTACGAGATGCAGCACGACCGACAGCCCGGCGCCCAACTGGCTGTGCAGCGCCGCCCGGTCGAGGCCGGCGGCCGTGCCGAGGGCTTCGAGGCGGGCCGGCACGTCGGCCGCCGTGTTGGCGTGGAGGGTTCCCGAGCCGCCTTCGTGTCCCGTGTTGAGGGCGGCCAGCAGATCGACCGCCTCCCCGCCCCGGACCTCGCCGACCACCAGCCGGTCCGGTCGCATCCGCAGGGCCTGCCGGACCAGGTCCCGCAGGGTGACCAGGCCGGCGCCCTCCTGGTTCGCCGGACGCGCCTCCAGGCGCACCACATGCGGGTGGTCGGGCCGCAGTTCGGCCGAGTCCTCGGCCAGGACGATGCGCTCGCGTTCGCCGACGAGGCCCAGGAGCGTGGACAGGAGCGTCGTCTTTCCCGAGCCCGTGCCACCGGAGATCAGATACGAGACCCGGGCCTCGATCAGCGCCCGCAGGATCCGCTCCCCACCCGGCGGGACCGTGCCCGCCTCGGTCAACTCGCCCACGGAGAAGGCACGCGGGCGCACCACCCGCAGCGCCAGGCAGGTCGAACCGACCGCCACCGGCGGGAGGACGGCGTGCATCCGCGTCCCGTCGGGCAGACGCGCGTCCACCCAGGGCCGGGCGTCGTCCAGGCGTCGGCCGGCCACCGCGGCGAGCCGCTGCGCCAGCCGGCGTACGGACGGCGCGTCCGCGAAGCGGACCTCGGTGAGCTCCAGACCGGCGCCCCGGTCGACCCAGACCCGATCGGGTGAAGAGACGAGCACGTCGGTGACGGCGGGATCGGCGAGCAGGGGCTCCAGCGGGCCCGTGCCGACCAGCTCGCAGCGCAACGCCTCCGCCGCGCCCAGGACTTCCGCGTCTCCGAGCAGCCGTCCCTGGGCCCGCAGCGCCGCCGCGACCCGTGCGGGCGTCGGCTCGGCGCCGCTCTCGGCGAGCCGCTGCCGCACGGCGTCCAGAAGTCCGGCACCGCCCAGGGAGGCTCCGGCGCCCCTGGACGTCCCCGCGCTCATGACGCCCCGTCCGGGGTCAGGGCGCGCGTCCAGAACTCCGCACAGAAGCGGCCGAGCGTTCCGCGCGCGTCGGCGCCCGGGGGTGCGCCGTCGTCCAGGGCTTCCAGGAGGCCGGGATCGTGCGGCAGTTCTCCGGCGAGCGGCAGCCGCAGCGCGTCCGCGACCCAATGCTCGTCGAGCCCGGGAGCGTACGGACCGCGCACCACCGCCCGCAGATCGCGCACCGCCCGGCCCGCGTGGGCGGCGACCCGCCGCGCCGCCGCGACGGCCCGCAACTCGCCGGGGACGAGCAGAAGTCCGAGGTCCAGCTGGGCCAGCGCCTCGGTCACCGCCGCGTCGACCCGGCGGGGCAGGTCCACGACGACGATCCCGCCACGCCTGCGCGCCGCCGCCAGCACGGAGCGCATCGCCTCGGGCGGGACGAGCACCGAGTCGCCCCGGTCCCAGCTGAGCACGCGAAGCCCGCGCACCGAGGGCAGCGACTCCTCCAGGGCGCCGCCCGCGACCCGTCCCTTGGAGGCGGCGAAGTCGGGCCATCGCCTGCCTGCGACCCGTTCTCCGCCGAGCAGGACGTCCAGTCCGCCGCCGAGCGGGTCACCGTCCACGAGCAGGGTGCGCCGCCCGGTCCTCGCGGCGGCCAGCGCGAGCGCGCAGGCCAGCGTGGAGGCACCGGCGCCGCCTCGTCCGCCGATGACGCCCACGGTCAGCGCCTGTTTCCCGGCGCCCTCGGCCGCGTCGGCGATCCGGTCGACGAGCCAATTCTCGGCGTCCGGCAGCCTCAGCACGCAGTCGGCGCCGATCTCGACGGCATGCCGCCACACTTCGGGGGTCTCGCGGCCCTCGGCGCCCCGCCCGACGAGGATCACGCCCGGCCTGCGCACGGCCCCGCGGCAGCGCGCCGCGGCGTCGTCGCCGACGAGGACGAGCGGGGCGTCGGCCCAGCTCGCGCGGTGGTCCGGCACGGTGTGGTGCACCTCCGGCTCGGCTCCCGCCGCGGCGCACAGCCGCAGAAGGTCGTCGAGCAGGGCCAGATCCTCGGTCACGATCAACGGTCCGGCCCGGTGCCCCCCGCCGGCGCCCTCCCCTTCGGGCGCTCCGGACGAGCCGACGGACCTCGCGGTCCCGCGACCGCCCGAAGTTCTGAAAGTCATGGTTCCCGCCACAGCAGACGCCCCCTGTCCGTGTGATCCCGTGCGCGCCGGCGGCGCGGCCGAGATCGGTGATTCCTTCCGTCCGCGGAGTTCGCGGCGGGAATCACCGTGGCGCCATCCCGGAAATCTCGTGGATCTTGCTCAAAAACTGTGGATAACTCACCGGTTGTGAATATCCCGGCGCCCCATACCGGGGATGCCCGGAGAGCAGCCCTCCCGCTACGCTGAGTGACGAAACAAGGCCGGCGGCAGGCGGTGGCCACACGGCCGACGAGAGGGGGACACATGAGGGTCCGAAGGGCGAAAACGCGTCCGGACATGCGACGACCCCCGCCGGGGGGGAGAGCGGGGGTCGTCTCTCCGGCCGACTCGGGGGGGGAGGAGCCGGACCGGGTTAGCACGGTCGCGAACGATCCGTGACTTCCATGGTGTACCCGAGAGCCTTCTCAGGCAAACCCACACGCCCGAGCGTACGCCGAATGGCGGGCACCTATGCTCGCCTCGTGGAAAACCACTCGTTGCCGCGCACAGCAGCCTTCTTTGACCTGGACAAGACGGTCATTGCGAAGTCGTCGACGCTGACCTTCAGCAAGTCCTTCTACCAAGGCGGACTGATCAACCGCCGCGCCGTCCTGCGGACTGCCTACATCCAGTTCGTCTTCCTCGTGGGCGGCGCCGACCACGATCAGATGGAGCGGATGCGTGAATATCTTTCCGCGCTCTGCAAAGGCTGGAACGTCTCGCAGGTCAAGGAGCTCGTCGCCGAGACCCTGCACGAGCTGATCGACCCGATCATCTACGACGAGGCGGCCTCACTCATCGAAGAGCACCACGCCGCGGGCCGTGACGTCGTGATCGTCTCGACCTCGGGCGCCGAGGTGGTGGAGCCGATCGGCGAGATGCTGGGAGCCGACCGGGTCGTCGCCACGCGGATGGTCGTCGGCGACGACGGCTGCTTCACCGGGGAGGTGGAGTACTACGCCTACGGGCCCACCAAGGCGGAGGCGGTCCGCGAGCTGGCGGAGTCCGAGGGCTACGACCTCTCGCGCTGCTACGCCTACAGCGACTCGGCGACCGACGTGCCGATGCTGGAGGCCGTGGGCCACCCCTACGCGGTGAACCCCGACCGGACCCTCCGCCGCGAAGCCACCACCCGGGACTGGCCGATCCTGTCCTTCGAGAAGCCCGTCCGGCTCAAGCAGCGGCTGCCCGCGTTCCGGCTGCCGCCGCGCCCCGCGCTCGTGGCGGCGGCAGCCGTCGGCGCGGCCGCCGCCACCGCCGGTCTCGTCTGGTACGCCAACCGCCGACGACAGGCCGCCCTTGCCCAGCGCTTTGCCCGGATTTGATACGAACGCAAAAGAAGTGCGGCCAGGACTTTCGCATCCCATCCGACAGGAGTAGAAAGGAATCAGGCCCGCGAGACCTAGGACATCCGAGAGGATCACCTGTTGAGCAACAAGGCCCCACGGACCACGCACAGAAGCTGAGCACCCACGCGACGTCGACCCGTCGATTACGGGCCAGCCGCACCAGGCGACGGGCAAAGTTCCCCGCCTGATGGGCACATATCGAGGACGCTTGGTAACTCGGCAGACGTGTCAGCGGCGGTACCAGGACTGGTACCGCCGCAACCCTGTTCGGGGACGTTTCCGGGTGCCGGTCAGGCGGCGCCGCGCTGCAGCGCCTCACACACCGCCGTCGACTCCCGGACGCCCAGCTCCACGGCCCGCCCGCAGTGCGCGATCCAGGCGGCCATGCCCTCCGGAGTCCCGGACAGATACCCCTCGAACGCGGCGACGTACGCGGCACGCCCCTGCTCGGCGTGACCGACCTCCGCAGGACAGATGGACTTCGGGTCGAGTCCGCTGCCGATCAGCACGATCCGCTCGGCGGCCCGCGCGATCAGCCCGTTGTACGAGGTGAACGGCCGCAGTGCCAGAAGTTCGCCGTGCACCACGGCCGCCGTCACCAGCGCCGGCGCCGTACCGCCCGCGATGATCAGTTCCGAGAGCCCGTCGAGCCGACCCGCGACCTCGGCCGGGTCCGGCAGCGGCGCCTCGATCAGCGGCTCGCCCACGGCCTCGCCGACCTGACGGGGCCTGCCGACGGAGTCGCCGAGGTCGGCGGTGTCGCCCACCGCGACCAGGTGCAGCCGGGCCAGCACCCGGAGCGGCGACTGACGCCAGATGGAGAGGAGCTGACCGGCCTCGGCGCTCAGCCGCAGGGCCGCGCCCACCGTCCGCGCCTCGGTGTCCCCGCCGAAGTCGGTGCGCCGGCGGACCTCCTCAAGGGCCCAGTCGGCGCCGGAGAGCGCCGCCGAACCCCGCGCACCGCGCAGGGCCGCCTCGGAGGTGATCTCGTTGCTGCGGCGCCGCATCACGCGGTGCCCGTAGACCCGGTCGACGGCCTTGCGTACGGAGTCCACCGAATCGGCGACGCCCGGCAGGGAGCCGAGGGCGGCCAGGGGGTCAGAGGCGTGCGTACTCATAAGTAGGGAGGCTACGCGCCCTCGGCCGCCGCCCCACGTTGGAGTGGTCTTCTTCACGGACTCCGACCACACGCCGCGATCATGGCACTACGCTAGGTGAACATGAAGATCGCTTTCGTAGGGAAGGGCGGCAGCGGGAAGACCACGCTGTCCTCACTGTTCATCCGCCACCTCGCCGCCAACGAAGCCCCCGTCGTCGCGGTGGACGCCGACATCAACCAGCACCTCGGGGCCGCGCTGGGCCTCGACGAGACCGAGGCGGCGGCGCTGCCCGCCATGGGCGCGCACCTGCCGCTGATCAAGGAGTACCTCCGCGGATCCAACCCTCGGATCGCCTCCGCCGACACGATGATCAAGACGACCCCGCCGGGGGAGGGTTCACAGCTGCTGCGGGTGCGCGAGGACAACCCGGTGTACGAGGCGTGCGCCCGGACCGTGCGGCTCGACGACGGCGACGTCCGGCTGATGGCCACCGGGCCGTTCACGGAGTCGGATCTCGGGGTGGCCTGCTACCACTCCAAGGCCGGCGCCGTGGAACTGTGCCTGAACCATCTGGTCGACGGGCAGGACGAGTACGTCGTCGTCGACATGACGGCCGGCTCGGATTCCTTCGCCTCCGGGATGTTCACCCGCTTCGACATGACGTTCCTGGTCGCCGAGCCGACCCGCAAGGGGGTCTCGGTCTACCGCCAGTACAAGGAGTACGCGCGGGACTTCGGCGTCGCGCTCAAGGTCGTCGGCAACAAGGTGCAGGGACCGGACGACGTGGACTTCCTGCGCGCCGAGGTGGGGGACGACCTGCTGGTGACCGTCGGCCACTCGGACTGGGTCCGCGGGATGGAGAAGGGCCGCCCGTCCCGCTTCGAACTCCTCGAGGCGGACAACCGGATGGCGCTCCAGGCACTCCAGGACGCGGCGGACGACTCGTACGCCCACCGCGACTGGGAGCGCTACACGCGCCAGATGGTCCACTTCCACCTCCGCAACGCGGAGAGCTGGGGCAACGCGAAGACGGGGGCCGACCTGGCGGCGCAGGTCGACCCCGGCTTCGTACTCGGCGAGCCGATCGCCGTCGCCCAGCCCGGCTGAGCGCCGCCGAGAGTCCGCGAGGACGGCGGGGGACACCCGGCCCGCCCGAACCCTCCGCGAGGACGGTGTTCAGGGACGCCGGGCCCGCCCGAACGCCCGCGAGGGCGGCGTCAGGGGCGCCCGGCCTGGTTGAGCGGTGCCGAGGAGGACGTCAGGGGCCGGGTGGCGAGGAAGGTCTCCCAGCCGCCCTTCGGGGCCTCGCCGACCTTCAGGGTCCGCATCTTCGCGATCACGGCCGGGTCCTGCGCGTCCAGCCAGTCCGCGAGCTGCCGGAACGACACGCACTTCACGTCCTTCTGGACGCAGACCGTGGCGATGGTCTCCTCGATGGCGCGCATGTATGTGCCGCCGTTCCAGGACTCGAAGTGGTTGCCGATGATCACCGGTGCCCGGTTGCCGTGGTACGAGCGGTTGAACGCCTGCACCAGGCCGTCCCGCATCTGGTTGCCCCAGTACTGGTGCATGGCCGGGTCGCCCTGCGTCTTGGTGCCCGACTGGTTGACCATGAAGTTGTAGTCCATGGAGAGGGTCTGGAAGGCGCGGCCGGGCATCGGGACCAGGTGCATCGACAGGTCCCACAGGCCCTGGTCCTTCTCGGGCCAGATCTGGTCGTTGACGCCGCTGGTGTCGTAGCGGAAGCCGAGCTCGGACGCCGCCTTGACGAAGTTCTCCCGGCCTTCCAGGCACGGCGTGCGGGCGCCGACGAGCTCCTTGTCGTAGTCGAAGGGGAGCGGCTGCTCGGCGGTCAGACCGGCGTTCGTCTTCCAGTTCTTGACGAAGGACTTGGCCTGGCGGATCTCGCTCTTCCAGTCCTCGACCGACCAGTTGCCGACTCCGCTCTCCGGCCCGCAGAAGTGGCCGTTGAAGTGCGTGCCGACCTCGTTGCCGTCCTGCCAGGCGCCGCGCAGCTCGCGGACCGTGGCACGGATGCCCTCGGTGTCGTTGAACCCGATGTCCGAGCTGCCGACGTTGTGCTGCGGCGGGTCGTAGAGCGCGCGCTTCTCCTCGGGCAGCAGATAGACGCCGCTGAGGAAGTACGTCATCGTCGCGTCGTACTTCTTGCCCACCTCACGGAAGTGGGAGAAGAGCTTCTGGCTGTCCTCGCCCGCACCGTCCCAGGAGAAGACGACGAACTGCGGGGGCTGTTCGCCCGCCTTCAGCTTCTTCCACACCGGCTGGTTCGGCTGGGCGCCGGTGAAGGCGGTGGAGCCGTCGCCGATCATGCGCACCGCGTTCTGCGGGGCCGCGGCGGGACGTTCCTTCGCCGGCGCGCCCTGGCTCGACGTCGGCTTGCCCGAATCCGAGCAGCCGGCCAGGCCGGTGATCAGCGCGGCGGCGACAGCGCCGACCGCGAGCGTCCTGGTGCGGGCAGTGGTCCTTCTCCCGGCGGCTGTCATCCGCCCACCTCTCCTCGGGTTCGATGCGAGCGGCGCCAACGTCGCACCAGGACCACTGGAAAGATGAAACGACAAGCTGAACTATGAGCATTAATCACCGGAATCAGTGAATTATTGCCCCGTTTGCCCCGAAAATACTGCCGTAGTCTTTACTCTGGATTACGATCCGTTTACTGAGCGTTGATGCTTGCGAAAAATGGTCCGCGCTCGGACATCCCGCCGCTGCATGCCGTGACCCACGGCCGCGACCCCATGTTCGTCCCGCACGAGCCGCGACCGCGCCGCCCCGGAGGAGACGGGAAGCAATGACCGTATTCACGCCCATCCGACGTACGCCCACCCACCGACCGCACAGCCCTCCCCCCATCGGCCCCCGCTTCCGCATCGCGGGCGCCGACGTGTCCGCGTCGATCTCCGTCTTCCTGATCGCGCTGCCGCTCTCCCTCGGCATCGCGCTCGCCACCGGAGCCCCGCTCCAGGCCGGCCTCGTGGCCGCCGCCGTCGGCGGCATCGTCGCCGGACGGATCGGCGGCGCACCCCTCCAGGTCAGCGGCCCCGCCGCCGGCCTCACGGTGGTCACCGCCGAACTCATCCAGCGGTACGGCTGGCGCACCACCTGCGCCATCACCGTCCTCGCCGGCTTCGCCCAACTCGGGCTCGCCGCCCTGCGAGTGGCCCGCTCCGCCCTCGCCGTCTCGCCCGCGATCGTGCACGGGATGCTCGCCGGCATCGGCGTGACCATCGCGCTCGCCCAGCTCCACATCGTCCTCGGCGGCACCCCGCAGAGCTCCGCCGTGGACAACGCCCTCGGTCTGCCCGCCCAGTTGGCGCACCTCCACCCGGCCGCGCTGTTCATCAGCGCGCTGACGGTCGCCGTGCTGCTGCTCTGGCCCCGGCTGCCCGGGCGGGCCGGCCGGTTCGTACGGAAGGTTCCGGCCGCCCTCGTCTCCGTGGCCGCGGCGACGGTGCTGGCCGTGGTCGCCGGGCTCGCCGTCCCCCGCGTCGACCTGCCCTCCTGGAGCAGCCACGCCCTGCCCGGACTGCCGGAGGGGCCGGCCCTCGGGATCGCGGCCGGCGTCCTCACCATCACGCTGGTCACCAGCGTGCAGTCGCTGCTCTCCGCCGTCGCCGTCGACAAGCTGGTCGCCGCCCGCGCCGACCACGGGTTCAGCGTGCCCCGCTCCCGGCTGGACCGGGAGCTCGCCGGCCAGGGAGCGGCCAACGTCGTCTCGGGCGCGCTCGGCGGCCTGCCGGTGGCGGGCGTCGCGGTGCGCAGCGTCGCCAACGTCTCCGCGGGCGCCGTGAGCCGCAACTCCACCATGCTGCACGGCCTGTGGATCGTGCTGGCCGCGCTGTTCCTGGTGCCCGTCCTCGATCTGATCCCGCTGCCCGCGCTCGCCGCCCTCGTGATGGTGGTCGGCTTCCAGATGGTGAGCATCACCCGGATCCGCACGGTCACCCGGCACCGCGAGGTCCTCGTGTACGCGGTGACGGTGAGCGGTGTCGTGCTCATCGGCATCCTGGAGGGCGTCGCGATCGGGATCGCGGTGGCCGTCGCCGTCGCGATGCACCGCCTCGCCAAGACCCGTATCACCCTTGAGGAGCAGGCCGACCGCCATCTGGTGCGCGTCCGCGGACAGCTGACCTTCCTCGCCGTACCCCGGCTCAGCCGGGCCCTGCACCAACTACCCCCAGGAGCCCGAGTCGTCGTCGAACTGGACGGGTCCTTCATGGACCATGCCGCGTACGAGACCCTGCACGACTGGCAGTCGGGCTATGCGCGGCACGGCGGGGCGGTGGAGGTCACCGGCCCCTCCGGCGCCCGGATCACCGAACCGACGTCCGAGTCCCACGCCTGCTGCCGCCCCTGGACGCCCTGGCGCAACCACCACTGCGGCCAGCACCCGCCGGTCGACGAGACGCCGCGCGCCACCGGGCATCAGCTGGCCAGCGGCATCGGGAAGTTCCAGCGGAACACGGCGCCGCTGGTGCGCGACGAGCTGGCGCGGCTCGCGCGTGAGGGCCAGAGCCCCTCCCAGCTCTTCCTCACCTGCGCCGACTCCCGCCTCGTGACCAGCATGATCACCTCCAGCGGGCCCGGCGACCTCTTCACCGTACGGAACGTGGGCAATCTCGTTCCGCTGCCCGGCCAGGAGAGCGGGGACGACTCGGTGGCGGCGGCGATCGAGTACGCGGTGGAGGTCCTGCGGGTCCAGTCGATCACCGTCTGCGGCCACTCCGGCTGCGGCGCGATGCAGGCCCTGCTCGGCAGCACACCGGACGATCCGCCGACCCCGCTGCGGCGCTGGCTACGGCACGGGCTGCCCAGCCTGGAGCGGATGGCGAGCCGCAGACACGCCTGGGCGCGGATCTCGGGGAGGCTGCCGGCGGACGCGGTCGAGCAGCTCTGCCTGACCAACGTGGTCCAGCAGTTGGAGCATCTGCGGGCGCACGAGTCGGTGGCGCGGCGGCTCGCCGACGGGACGCTCACCCTGCACGGGATGTACTTCCACGTGGGCGAGGCACAGGCGTATCTGCTGGCGGGGCCGGACGAGCAGCACCGCTACGACGACGTCTTCGACCGGGTTCCGCCGACCATGATCGCCGAGCGGGCGGAAGCCCGCGCGTCCTGAACCTTCCCGTCCGGGCGTCCGTGAGACTGTGTGGCCCCTTCTTCCCACCGC
Organism: Streptomyces sp. NPDC047971; assembly: GCF_040653355.1. Lineage (NCBI taxonomy): Bacteria > Bacillati > Actinomycetota > Actinomycetes > Kitasatosporales > Streptomycetaceae > Streptomyces > Streptomyces sp. NPDC047971. The sequence goes on from NZ_JBEZNW010000019.1 coordinate 20,291, forward strand.
TCGGGAGGGAGGGGCCACCGCACGCCCGTCACTCATAGGTCTAAACCAATTTCCTGGAGACTCTTGTCACCCGGGCATCTGACTGATGAGCTATGACACGGGATACATAGGCACATGGGACGCCCTGGGAAAGGGAGATGTCGTGAGCAACGAGAGCCTGGCCAACCTGCTCAAGGAAGAGCGGAGGTTCGCGCCGCCGGCCGAGCTGGCCGCACACGCCAACGTGACGGCGGAGGCGTACGAGCGGGCCGCGGCGGACAGGCTTGGCTTCTGGGCCGAGCAGGCGAAGCGGCTCACCTGGGCCACCGAGCCGACCGAGACCCTCGACTGGTCGAACCCGCCGTTCGCGAAGTGGTTCGCCGACGGCCGGCTCAACGTGGCGTACAACTGCGTCGACCGCCACGTCGAGGCCGGGAACGGCGACCGGGTCGCCATCCACTTCGAGGGAGAGCCGGGCGACAGCCGCGCCATCACCTACGCCGAGCTCAAGGACGAGGTCTCCCGGGCCGCCAACGCCCTGACCGAACTGGGCGTCACCAAGGGCGACCGGGTGGCCATCTACCTCCCGATGGTCCCCGAGGCCGTCGTCTCGATGCTGGCCTGCGCCCGGATCGGCGCCGCGCACTCCGTGGTCTTCGGCGGCTTCTCGGCCGACGCCATCGCCACCCGCATCGAGGACGCCGACGCCAAACTGGTGATCACCGCCGACGGCGGCTACCGCCGCGGCAAGCCCAGCGCCCTCAAGCCCGCCGTCGACGAGGCCCTCGGCCGCGTCGAGCGGGTGAGCAAGGTCCTCGTCGTGCGCCGCACGGGCCAGGACGTGGCGTGGACCGAGGGCCGGGACGTGTGGTGGGACGACATCGTCGCCCGCCAGTCCGCCGAGCACACCCCCGAGGCGTTCGAGGCCGAGCACCCGCTCTTCATCCTCTACACCTCCGGCACCACCGGTAAGCCCAAGGGCATCCTGCACACCTCCGGCGGCTACCTCACCCAGGCGGCCTACACCCACCACGCCGTCTTCGACCTCAAGCCCGAGACCGACGTCTACTGGTGCACCGCCGACATCGGCTGGGTGACGGGCCACTCGTACATCACCTACGGACCGCTGGCCAACGGCGCGACGCAGGTCATGTACGAGGGCACCCCGGACACCCCGCACCAGGGCCGGTTCTGGGAGATCGTCCAGAAGTACGGCGTCACGATCCTCTACACGGCGCCGACCGCGATCCGTACGTTCATGAAGTGGGGCGACGACATCCCCGCGAAGTTCGACCTGTCCTCGCTGCGCGTCCTCGGATCGGTCGGCGAGCCGATCAACCCCGAGGCGTGGGTCTGGTACCGCGAGCACATCGGCGGCGGCAGGACCCCGATCGTGGACACCTGGTGGCAGACCGAGACCGGCGCGATGATGATCTCGCCGCTGCCCGGCGTCACCGAGACCAAGCCGGGCTCCGCCCAGCGCCCGCTGCCGGGCATCTCCGCCACCGTCGTCGACGACGAGGCGCACGAGGTGCCGAACGGAGGCGGCGGCTACCTGGTCCTCACCGAGCCGTGGCCGTCGATGCTCCGCACCATCTGGGGCGACGACCAGCGCTTCCTCGACACGTACTGGTCGCGCTTCGAGGGCAAGTACTTCGCCGGCGACGGCGCGAAGAAGGACGACGACGGCGACGTCTGGCTGCTCGGCCGGGTCGACGACGTCATGCTCGTCTCCGGCCACAACATCTCCACCACCGAGGTCGAGTCCGCGCTCGTCTCGCACCCGGCCGTCGCCGAGGCGGCGGTGGTCGGCGCGGCCGACGAGACCACCGGCCAGGCGATCGTCGCCTTCGTGATTCTGCGGGGAACGGCCAGCGAGGACGAGGGGCTCGTCGCGGAGCTGCGCAACCACGTCGGCGCGACGCTCGGCCCGATCGCGAAGCCGAAGCGCGTGCTGCCGGTGGCGGAGCTCCCGAAGACGCGGTCCGGGAAGATCATGCGGCGGCTGCTGCGTGACGTGGCGGAGAACCGGGAGCTCGGAGACGTCACGACGCTGACGGACTCCTCCGTCATGGACCTCATCCAGACGAAGCTTCCGACAGCCTCCAGCGAGGACTGAGACCCCGCTCGTCAGGGCGCCCACTCCAGGTCACCTGGGGTGGGCGCCTTCGTGCATCTCCACCTAAAGTGACGATCACCGGACACATTCCCCGCCTTGTTAGGTAAAGTAAAGACCGCGTCAGAGACGCGACAGAAACACCTAGGTGCGCCGGGAAGTCTGGTCGGCATGTGCTTCGCCCTGCCCAAACCGACCGGAGGTTGCCCGCCGTGCCCGCGCCCCCCACCAAACGGACCTTCCTCGGACGCCTGTCGCTGCCCGAGCGGCGGTACGTCGCCGACGCCCTGCGCGCCGAGACCGTGGGAGGCGTGCTCCTCCTGGTGGCCGCCGTCGCCGCACTCGTCTGGGCGAACGCCCCCGCCAGTGAAAGCTACGAGACGGTACGGAACTTCCACATCGGTCCCGCCTCCCTGGGGCTGGACCTCTCCATTCAGCACTGGGCCGCCGACGGCCTCCTCGCGATCTTCTTCTTCGTCGCCGGCATCGAGCTCAAGCGCGAGCTCGTCGCGGGCGAACTGCGCGACCCCAAGGCCGCCGCGCTCCCCGTGATCGCCGCCGTCTGCGGCATGGCGGCACCCGCGCTCGTCTACGCCCTGACCAACGTCATCGGCGGCGGCTCACTGGACGGCTGGGCTGTGCCGACGGCGACGGACATCGCGTTCGCGCTCGCGGTCCTCGCCGTGATCGGCACCTCGCTGCCCTCCGCCCTGCGGGCGTTCCTGCTCACGCTCGCCGTCGTCGACGACCTCTTCGCCATCCTGATCATCGCGGTCTTCTTCACCAGCGACCTGAACTTCGCCGCCCTCGGCGGCGCCTTCGTCGGTCTCGCGGTCTTCTGGCTGCTCCTGCGCAAGGGCGTCCGAGGCTGGTACGTCTACGTCCCGCTCGCCCTGGTGATCTGGGGCCTGATGTACAACAGCGGCGTCCACGCCACCATCGCGGGCGTCGCCATGGGCCTGATGCTCCGCTGCACCAGGCACGAGGGCGAGGAGCACTCGCCCGGCGAGCACATCGAGCACCTGGTCCGCCCCCTGTCGGCCGGACTCGCCGTCCCCCTCTTCGCACTGTTCTCGGCCGGCGTCTCCGTGTCCGGGAAGTCCCTCGGCGATGTCTTCACCCAGCCGGTCACCCTCGGTGTCGTGCTCGGTCTCGTGGTCGGCAAGGCCCTCGGCATCTTCGGCGGCACCTGGCTGGCCGCCCGCTTCACGAGGGCGGAGCTCAACAAGGACCTGGCCTGGGGAGACGTCTTCGCCGTCGCCACGCTCGCCGGCATCGGCTTCACCGTCTCGCTGCTGATCGCCGAGCTGGCCTTCGAGGGCGACGCGGCCACCACCGCCGAGGTCAAGGCGGCCGTCCTGATCGGCTCGGGGTTGGCGGCCGTGCTCGCGACGGTTCTGCTCAAGCTGCGGGTACGGAAGTACCAGGCCCTGCTGGCCGACGAGGAGCGCGACGAGGACGAGGACGGCATCCCCGACATCTACGAGCAGGACAACCCGGAGTACCACCTCCGCATGGCCGAGATCTACGAGAAGAAGGCCGCAGAACACCGCGAGCGCGCCCAACTGGCGGGGGCATCGCGCGACGGCGGCGACAGTCCGGCATGATCTGAGGTCGGACCGTAGAAGAGAAGAGGGAGCAGCGATGAGCGACCCGGTCAACGGAACCGAGCGCAGCCTGGGGCAGCTGGTCGCCTCGGCGACCGCCGAGATGTCCGCGCTGGTGCACGACGAGATCGCCCTGGCCAAGGCGGAGATCCGGCAGGACGTCAAGCGCGGCGCCATCGGTGGCGCGGCCGGTGTGGCCGCGGCGACGGTGCTCCTGTTCTCGCTGCCGATGCTGAGCTTCGCGCTGGCGTACGCCATCAACACCTGGACCGGCGGTCACAACGGCGAAGGCGGCTGGAACCTGGTGTGGTGCTTCCTGCTCTCCTTCGCGGCGAACGTGCTGCTCGCGGGGCTGCTCGGGCTGCTCGCCTACGCCAAGTTCAAGAAGGTCAAGCCCCCGGAGAAGTCCATCGCGTCGGCCAAGCAGACCGCTTCGGTGCTGCAGAACGCCAAGCCGCACCCCCGCCCCGTTCGGGCGGAGCTGCCGGGCGCGGTCAAGGACAAGGCCGCGGCTGTGGGACGCTCGTCTGCATGACCGTCCCTGAGAGCAGCAACGGCACCGGCAACGGCAGTCCCGTACGGATCGACGGCCCCTGGACCCATCGCGACGTGGCCGCCAACGGCGCGCGCTTCCACATCGCCGAGATGGGCGACGGGCCGCTGGTGCTGCTGTTGCACGGCTTCCCGCAGTTCTGGTGGACCTGGCGCCATCAGCTGCCTGCTCTCGCCGACGCGGGCTTCCGTGCCGTGGCGATGGACCTGCGGGGCGTGGGCGGCAGCGACCGTACGCCCCGGGGTTACGACCCCGCCAACCTGGCCCTCGACATCACCGGCGTCATCCGCTCGCTCGGCGAGCCGGACGCGGCGCTGGTCGGCCACGACCTGGGCGGCTACCTCGCCTGGACCGCGGCCGTCATGCGGCCGAAGCTGGTCCGTCGGCTCGCGGTCTCCTCGATGCCGCACCCGCGCCGCTGGCGCTCGGCGATGCTCTCCGACTTCTCGCAGTCGCGGGCCGGTTCGTACGTCTGGGGCTTCCAGCGCCCGTGGGTGCCGGAGCGTCAGCTCGTCGCCGACGAGGGGGCCCTGGTGGGAAAGCTGATCGAGGACTGGTCGGGCGCCGGACTGCCGGACGAGGAGGCGATCGCGGTGTACCGGCGGGCGATGTGCATCCCGTCGACCGCGCACTGCTCGATCGAGCCGTACCGGTGGATGGTGCGGTCCCTGGCACGGCCGGACGGAATCCAGTTCAACCGGCGTATGAAGCGCCCGGTGCGGGTACCCACCCTGCACCTTCACGGCTCGATGGACCCGGCGATGCGCACGCGCAGCGCGGCGGGCTCCGGCGAGTACGTGGAGGCGCCGTACCGCTGGCGGCTCTTCGATGGCCTGGGGCACTTCCCGCACGAGGAGGACCCGGTGACGTTCTCCACGGAGCTCATCAACTGGCTCAAGGACCCCGAGCCCGACCGCTGACCGGACCGCCGTTCGACGAACGGCCATGTGCCCGAGACATACTCCAATTGGCGGGCCCCTGCGCGGTTACCGACCTTGGGCCACGGGCAGACGTCGGGGTATGGGCTGGACGCACGACTACAGTGACACAGCACGCAACCGCCGCTCGACCGCCGCGTCGAGCTCACGCGAGAGGGGTGGCCCGCAGGAGCAGGGACGCTCGCATCCCGTGCAGGGGATGGGGATCCCGCGCATCCTGCGCCGCCGGGCCCGCTGGGTCTCGGCCAGGCTCAGGCACACCCGGGACTGACCGCATCGCCCGTTCGGTTACAGCGCGCACCCCTGGCTGTCCACCTGCTGGTTGGCCGCGCGACCCCGGACGATGTCCTCCTGGATCTCGTCCACCGTCAGCGCGTAGCCGGTGTTCACGTCATCGAGCGAGCGGGCGAAGATCACGCCGGACACCTTGCCGTCGGCGGTGAGCAGCGGTCCTCCGGAGTTGCCCTGACGGACCGTCGCGTACAGGGAGTAGACGTCCCTGCGGACCTCGCCGCGGTGGTAGATGTCCGGGCCCTTGGCGTTGATACGTCCCCGGACACGCGCCGAGCGCACGTCGTACGCGCCGTTCTCGGGGAAGCCCGCGACGATCGCGTTGTCGCCGCTGCGGGCGTCCACGTCGGTGAACTGCAGGGGCTCGGCGTCGAGATCCGGCACGTCCAGGACGGCGATGTCGCGCGCCCAGTCGTAGAGGACGACCTTCGCGTCGTACAGCTTGCCCTCGCCGCCGATCTGCACCGTGGGCTCGTCGACGCCTCCGACGACATGGGCGTTCGTCATCACCCGGCGGTCGGAGAAGACGAAGCCGGTGCCTTCGAGGACCTTGCCGCAACTCGGCGCCGTACCGACGACCTTGACGATGGAGCGCTGGGCGCGGGCCGCGACCGGGCTGCCGGCGAGCGCCGGGTCCGGGGGCCGGACCTCCGTGATGGGCTCGTTGGCGAACGGGCTGAAGACCTGGGGGAAGCCGTTCTGGGCGAGGGTGGAGGTGAAGTTGGTGAACCAGCTGGACACCTGATGCGGAATCACCCGCTCGACTCCGAGGAGGACCTTGGAGTCGCGGACCTCCTTGCCCACCGTGGGCATCGAGGTCTGGCCGATGATCGAGCCGAGCAGCCAGGCGACCAGGAGCATCGCGACGACGTTGACCAGCGCGCCGCCGGTGGCGTCCAGGGCGCGCGCGGGTGACCAGGTGATGTGCCGGCGCAGCTTGTTCCCGAGGTGGGTGGTGAACGCCTGGCCGACCGAGGCGCAGACGATCACCACGATCACGAAGACGACCGTGGCCGTGGTGGAGACCTCGGACTTGTTCGTCAGCCAGTCCCAGACCACCGGGAGCAGCAGAACGGCGACGAGGCCGCCGCCGAGGAAGCCGATCACCGACAGGATGCCGACCACGAAGCCCTGGCGGTAACCGATGATCGCGAACCACACGGCGGCGAGCAGCAACAGGATGTCCAGCACGTTCACCGTCAATAGCCTCGCAGATTCGTCTTCGGTCGCCCCGGCCGGAGGTCAGCCTGTCATGAGCGCCAGTCGAGCGGGACCTTCTTGGCCCGGTCCCACGGCCTCTCCCAGCCCGCGTAATGGAGCAGCCGGTCGATCACTCCGGCGGTAAAACCCCAGACCAGGGCGGATGCGACCAGGAATCCCGGGCCCTCGTGGCCGCTGGGGTGGACGGTCGTCGCCCGGTTCGCGGGGTCCGTGAGATCCGCCACGGGGACGGTGAAGACCCGGGCGGTCTCGGCGGGGTCGACCACCCCGACCGGGCTGGGTGTGCGCCACCAGCCGAGCACGGGGGTGACGACGAAGCCGCTGACCGGGATGTAGAGCTGGGGCAGCACGCCGAAGAGCTGGACGCCGGAGGGGTCGAGTCCGGTCTCCTCCTCGGCCTCGCGCAGCGCGGCCCGCAGGAGGCCGCCGTCGGCCGGGGTGCCGTCCTCGGGGTCGAGGGCGCCGCCGGGGAAGGAGGGCTGCCCGGCATGCGAGCGCAGGGAGCCCGCGCGCTCCATGAGCAGCAGCTCGGGGCCGTCCTCACCCTCGCCGAAGAGGATGAGGACCGCGGACTGACGGCCGGCGCCGCTGGCGGGCGGCAGGAAGCGGCTGAGCTGCTCGGGCGCGACTCCGCGCGCGGCGCGCTCGACGGGGGTGAGCCACTGGGGCAGGCCGTCTCCGCTGAGCAGGCCGCCGGTCCCGACGCCGTGGGTCGTCTCGCCGGTGTGTGCTTCGGTCTCTTCAGTGCGCGTCATAGGCACCCCCGTGGTTCACAACGCGATCGGTGTGTGGGTTCGTTCCCTCATGGGTCGGGTCCTTCGGCGCCACCGGCCCCGTCCGGACCTCGCCGTCCGCTGGACTCACTCGGCTCCCGGGGCGACGCCGGGGGCGGGTGCGGCCGGGCGGCCGGGGTAGTCCGGAGGCGGGTTGAGGCGCTGCCCGGGGAAGCCGCCCTTCTCGTACTTCAGGAGCTTCCGTGCCTTCTCCGGGTCGGTCTCGCCCTCTCCGTACGCCGGGCAGAGCGGGGCGATCGGGCAGGCGCCGCAGGCCGGCTTGCGGGCATGGCAGATCCGCCGGCCGTGGAAGATCACCCGGTGCGAGAGCATGGTCCACTCGCTCTTCGGGAAGATCTCGGCGATCTCCGCCTCGATCTTGACCGGGTCCTCGCTCTCGGTCCACTTCCAGCGACGGGCGAGGCGCATGAAGTGGGTGTCGACGGTGATGCCCGGTACGCCGAAGGCGTTGCCGAGGACGACGAAGGCGGTCTTGCGGCCCACTCCGGGCAGTTTCACCAGGTCGTCGAGGCGGCCGGGCACCTCGCCCCCGAAGTCGTCCCGGAGGGCCGCAGCGAGCCCCATGATCGACTTGGTCTTGGCGCGGAAGAAGCCGGTGGGCCGGATCAGCTCCTCGACCTCCTCGGGGACGGCGGCCGCCAGGTCCTCGGGGGTCGGGTAGGCCGCGAAGAGCGCGGGGGTGGTCTGGTTGACCCGCAGGTCGGTGGTCTGGGCGGAGAGGACCGTGGCGACGAGCAGCTCGAAGGGGTTCCGGAAGTCCAGCTCGGGGTGGGCGTACGGGAAGACCTCGGCCAGTTCGCGGTTGATCTTCCGGGCCCGGCGGACCATGCCGAGCCGGGATTCCGCTTTCACGGGCTTCGCGGCGGGCTTCGCCGTCTTCGAGGCGGCCTTCGGGGCGGGCTCGGCCGTCTTCGAGGCGGCCTTCGGGGCGGGCTTCGCCGTCTTCGCGGCGCGCTTCGCCGCGGTCTTCTCCGCGGGCTTCGCCGTCTTCGAGGCGGCCTTGACGGGTGCCTTCGCCGGGCGTTTTGTCGCATTCACCCGATTCGACGCACCCTGTTCGCCCACAGCGGAATTACCCTTGGCGGACACTCTTCCAGCCCCCTTGGCCTGCGCTCTCACCGGCGAGTTGGACACTCGGCCAGCCTAAGGGCCACCACCGACATCCGCCCTGGGCACGACCGATCACGACCCAATCGGGGCCCTGACGTACGGAGGAGTGGTTCGGTACGTCAAACTTGTTGTGATTGATCGCACTGTTTTGTGCGTCCGGCATCATGGGATCAAGGTCCCCTGAGCAGGTCGACATAGGAGAGAACTCGTGGACGACGTTCTGCGGCGCGCCCCGCTCTTCGCGGCGCTCGATGACGAGCAGGCCGCGGAGCTGCGCGCCTCGATGAGTGAAGCGACGCTCGCCCGTGGCGACGCGCTCTTCCACGAGGGCGACCCCGGCGACCGCCTGTACGTGGTCACCGAGGGCAAGGTGAAGCTCCACCGCACCTCCCCCGACGGCCGGGAGAACATGCTGGCCGTCCTCGGCCCCGGCGAGCTGATCGGCGAGCTGTCCCTCTTCGACCCGGGCCCGCGCACCGCCACCGCGACCGCGCTGACCGAGGTCAAGCTGCTGGGCCTGGGCCACGGCGACCTCCAGCCCTGGCTGAACGCCCGTCCCGAGGTGGCCACCGCCCTGCTGCGCGCGGTCGCCCGCCGACTGCGCAAGACCAACGACCAGATGTCCGACCTGGTCTTCTCCGACGTGCCGGGCCGTGTCGCCCGCGCGCTCCTCGACCTGTCGCGCCGCTTCGGCGTGCAGTCCGAGGAGGGCATCCACGTCGTCCACGACCTCACCCAGGAGGAGCTCGCCCAGCTCGTCGGCGCCTCCCGCGAGACGGTCAACAAGGCCCTGGCGGACTTCGCCCAGCGCGGCTGGCTCCGCCTGGAGGCCCGCGCCGTGATCCTGCTGGACGTCGAGCGCCTCGCGAAGCGCTCGCGGTAAGCGGTTCGGTACGTACGAGGAAGGCCGCCCGGTCCACGACCGGGCGGCCTTCCTCGTACGCGGCTGCGGCGCCGCTACCGCTTCGTGCCGTCGACGATCACCGGGTTGCCACCGGCGGAACCGCACGGAACCGCGTACACCGGGTTCTGCGCCGCGGCCTCCTTGTACGCGTCGATGCACTGGTTCATCAGGACCTTGTCGGTCAGCGACGCGTTGAGGATCTTGTTGGCGCGGGCGATGCCCTCGGCCTCGATACGGCGCCGGTCGGCCTCGGCCTTGGCCGTACGGGCCGCCTCGGTGGCGCGCTCGGTCGCCTGCTGCTGCTGGATCTTGCGGTCGATCTGGTCCTGCAGGGCCTTCGAGGGCTTCACGTTGCGCAGGTTCACGGTCGTGACGTCGATCCCGCGCGGGGCCAGACGCTCCTTGATCAGCGCCCCGATCTCGGCGTTGATCTTCTCGCGGTCCGTGGCATAGCCCTGCTCGCTCGTGTAGCGGGCGAAGACGTTGCGGACGATCTCCCGGCTGTCCGGGTAGACCAGACGCTGCTGGATGGACTCCTCGCTGCCCGCGAGCCGGTACAGCTCGACCGCCTTGGTGGGCGTGACCGCCCACTTCACGGTCACCTCCGCCTCCATCACACCGCCCTGCGAGGAGCGGACCTCGACCACGTCCTTGTCGGAGAGGTTGAGGTCGACGGGCCGGGTCGAGAAGGTCGTGACGTCGGTGAACGGCGACTTGACGTGCATGCCCGAGGTCATCGGCTCGCCCACCTTGCCGAACGCGACCGGGACGCCGACCTCGTACGCGCTGACCACGTACGTCATGCTGGCGATCAGCGAGAAGGCGCCCGCGATGACCGCGCCGAGCGCGCCGAGCTTCAGCCCCTTCACATCGTTGGAGCGGGCGACGAAGAAGAGCACCACCGCCGCGATGAGCAGCAGGATGGCTATGACGAACATGAGTGGTTCCCCCCGAGGACTACGGTCGGCTTCCGACGAAGTAAGCGGAGCGTAAGACACGAACCGCGAACCCTCGAGGGTGGGGGTCAGATCAGGCCGTGCTCCCGCAGATACTCCAGCTGGGCCCGCACGGACAGCTCGGCGGCCGGCCAGAGCGAGCGGTCCACGTCCGCGTACACATGGGCGACGACCTCCGACGGGGTCCGGTGACCGCTCTCGACCGCCGTCTCCACCTGCGCCAGCCGGTTGGCGCGGTGCGCGAGGTAGAACTCCACCGCGCCCTGCGCGTCCTCCAGGACCGGCCCGTGCCCCGGCAGCACCGTGTGGACCCCGTCGTCGACCGTGAGCGAGCGCAGCCGCCGCAACGAGTCCAGATAGTCACCGAGCCGGCCGTCGGGATGGGCGACGATCGTCGTACCGCGCCCGAGGATCGTGTCGCCCGTCAGGACGGCCCGGTCGGCGGGGAGATGGAAGGACAGCGAGTCCGCGGTGTGGCCGGGCGTCGGCACGACCCACATCTCCAGGCCGCCGACGGTGATCACGTCCCCGGCGGTGAGCCCCTCGTCGCCGAGGCGCAGAGCCGGGTCGAGGGCCCGCACATGCGTCCCCGTGAGTTCGGCGAACCGGCCGGCGCCCTCGGCGTGGTCGGGGTGACCGTGCGTCAGCAGGGTGAGCCCGACCCGCTTGCCGAGCTTCGCCGCGGTCTCGATCACCCGGGTCAGGTGCCCGTCGTCGAGCGGCCCGGGGTCGACGACGACGGCGAGGTCGGAGTCGGGCTCGGAGACGATCCAGGTGTTGGTGCCGTCGAGCGTCATCGCGGACGGGTTCGGCGCGAGGACGTTGACGGTACGGGCGGTCGCGGGGCCGGAGAGCACCCCGCCCCGGGGCTGCCCGGGCAGCGCGGCGGCGTCACTCATCGCGCACCTCCCTCGTCCGACGCGCCCGCGTCCGGTCCGGGCGTCGCGCCTTCTCCCCTGCCGGCGGCGCCGGCGTCCGGCCCGGGAGCCGCGCCCGGGGCCGGGTCCGGGCTCCCGCCCGTCGGGATGTGCTTGGTGAACTCGTCGTGGCCCGGCCAGCTGAGGATCAGCTCGTCGCCTTCCAGCCGCGCCTGTGCCAGCACGGGGGTCATGTCCTGGTCCTGAGCCGCTGCCAGCGCCGCCGCTGCCGTATCGAAGCGTTCGAGGCCCCGCAGGGTCGAGATCGTCGGAGGCATCATCGTCAGTTCGCCCCGGTCGTAGCCTGCGGCGGCGTCCACCGGGCGGATCCAGACCGTGCGGTCCGCCTCGGTCGAGACGTCACGCGTGCGCTGACCGGTCGGCAGGACGGCCGCGAAGAACCAGGTGTCGTACCGCCGGGACTCGAACTCCGGCGTGATCCACCGCGCCCACGCGCCGAGCAGGTCCGACCGCAGTACCAGCCCGCGCCGGTCGAGGAAGTCCGCGAAGGAGAGGTCGCGGGCGACCAGCGCCTCCCGGTCCTTCTCCCAGTCCTCCCCCGTCGTGTCGTCCACCACCGAGTCGGGGGTCGCGCCGGCGAGCAGCACGCCGGCCTCCTCGAAGGTCTCGCGCACGGCCGCGCAGACGATCGCCTGCGCCTCCTCCGTACCCGTGACGCCGAGTCGCTCGGCCCAGCTCTCCAGGGAGGGCCCGGCCCAGCGCACCGGGTGCTCGTCGCGCGGATCGACGCCACCGCCGGGATACGCGTACGCACCGCCCGCGAAAGCCATGGAGGTGCGCCGCCGCAGCATGTGGACGTGCGGGCCCTCCGCCGCGTCGCGCAGCAGCAGGACGGTCGCCGCCCGTCTGGGAGTGGCGGGCGTGAGCTCGCCCGCCGCCAGGGCACGGATGCGGTCGGGCCATTCCGGTGGGTACCACTGACCATTCGACATGGCCGGATGGTATGCGCAACTACCCGTACGCACGAGAGCCGATTCCCCCGGAGCGGGGGAACCGGCTCTTGACGAACGTACGGGCGGTCAGGCGTGGTCGAGCTCCACCTGGACCTCGACCTCGACCGGGGCGTCCAGCGGCAGCACCGCGACACCCACCGCGCTGCGCGCGTGCACGCCCTTGTCGCCGAGGACGGCGCCGAGCAGCTCGCTGGCGCCGTTGACGACACCGGGCTGACCGGTGAAGTCGGAGGCCGAGGCGACGAAGCCGACGACCTTCACGACCCGCTTGATCCGGTCCAGGTCACCGGCGACCGACTTCACGGCCGCGAGCGCGTTCAGCGCGCAGGTGGCCGCGAGCTTCTTGGCCTCCTCCGCGGTGACCTCGCCCCCGACCTTGCCGGCCATCTGGAGCTTGCCCTCGACGATGGGGAGCTGGCCCGAGGTGTAGACGTAGACGCCCGACTGCACGGCCGGCTGGTAGGCGGCCAGCGGCGGCACGACCTCCGGCAGGGTCAGCCCCAGCTCGGCGAGCTTCGCCTCGATGGCGCCGCTCATCAGGACTTCACCCGCTTCAGGTAGGCCACGAGCTGCTCGGGGTTCGGGCCGGGAACGACCTGGACGAGCTCCCACCCGTCCTCGCCCCAGGTGTCCAGAATCTGCTTCGTCGCGTGCACGAGAAGGGGCACGGTCGCGTATTCCCACTTGGTCATGGAGCCGACTGTATCCGCTGCCACAGGTAGCCTCCTGCTTAGGCGGGCCTGCCAGTGGTTAGGCTCGAAGGCGTGAGCAGGCTCCAGGTCGTCAGCGGCAAGGGCGGTACCGGTAAGACGACGGTCGCCGCCGCCCTCGCGCTCGCCCTCGCGACGGAGGGCAAGCGAACCCTTCTCGTGGAGGTCGAAGGCAGACAGGGCATCGCACAGCTCTTCGAGACGGAGGCCCTTCCGTACGAGGAGCGCAAGATCGCCGTGGCGCCGGGCGGCGGGGAGGTGTTCGCGCTGGCCATCGACGCCGAGCGCGCGCTCCTCGACTACCTCCAGATGTTCTACAAACTGGGCAGCGCGGGCCGGGCCCTGAAGAAGCTCGGCGCGATCGACTTCGCGACGACGATAGCGCCGGGCGTACGGGACGTGCTGCTGACCGGCAAGGCGTGCGAGGCGGTCCGTCGGCGGGAGAAGCACGGCGGCTACACCTACGACCACGTCGTCATGGACGCGCCCCCGACCGGCCGGATCACCCGCTTCCTCAACGTGAACGACGAGGTGGCGGGGCTGGCCAGGATCGGCCCGATACACAATCAGGCGCAGGCCGTCATGCGGGTGCTCAAGTCCCCGGAGACCGCGGTGCACCTGGTGACCCTGCTGGAGGAGATGCCGGTCCAGGAGACCGCCGACGGCGTCGCGGAGCTGCGCGAGGCCGATCTTCCGGTGGGCGAGATCATCGTGAACATGGTCCGTCCGCACGTCCTCGACGAGGCGGCGGTACGGGCCGCCTCCGGCGACCACCGGGACGCGATCGCGCGGACCCTGGCGGACGCCGGGATCTCCGGCGGCACGAAGCTGGTCGGGCCGCTCCTGGAGCAGGCGGCGGAGCACGCCCAGCGGGTGGAGCTGGAGCGCGAGCAGCGGGCGGCGCTCGTCGGGATCGGCGTGCCGACGTACGAACTCCCGTTCCTCGGGGACGGAGCGGACATCGCGGGCCTGTACCGGCTGGCGAAGGACCTGCGGAAGCAAGGGGTGGGCGCGTGACGGAGAAGGCCGCCGTGGTGAACGGACTCGACTCCGCCCCCGTCCTGCACCTGGATCCGCTCATCGACGACCTGGGCACCCGGATCATCGTCTGCTGCGGCGCGGGCGGGGTCGGCAAGACGACGACCGCGGCGGCGCTCGGGGTCCGCGCGGCCGAGCGCGGCCGCAAGGTCGTCGTGCTGACGATCGACCCGGCCCGGCGGCTCGCGCAGTCGATGGGGATCGACTCGCTGGACAACATTCCCCGCAGGGTGGACGGGATCGAGGGGTCCGGGTCGGGCGGCGACGCCGGCGAACTGCACGCCATGATGCTCGACATGAAGCGGACCTTCGACGAGATCGTCGAGGCGCACGCGGACGCCGACCGGGCCCGGGCGATCCTGGAGAACCCCTTCTACCAGTCCCTGTCGGCCGGTTTCGCCGGTACGCAGGAGTACATGGCGATGGAGAAGCTGGGGCAGCTGCGGGCCCGCGACGAGTGGGACCTGATCGTCGTCGACACTCCCCCGTCCCGGTCGGCGCTGGACTTCCTGGACGCGCCGAAGCGTCTCGGGTCCTTCCTGGACGGGAAGTTCATCAAGCTGCTGATGGCTCCCGCGAAGATGGGCGGCCGGGCGGGGATGAAGTTCCTCAATGTCGGCATGTCGATGATGACGGGAACGCTGGGGAAGCTGCTGGGAGGCCAGTTCCTGAAGGACGTCCAGACCTTCGTGGCCGCGATGGACACCATGTTCGGCGGCTTCCGGACCCGCGCGGACGCCACGTACAAGCTGCTCCAGGCCCCGGGCACGGCTTTCCTCGTGGTGGCCACGCCGGAGCGGGACGCGCTGCGTGAGGCCGCCTACTTCGTCGAGCGGCTCGCCGCGGAGGAGATGCCGCTGGCCGGTCTCGTCCTCAATCGGGTCCACGGCAGCGGCGCCGCCCGGCTGTCGGCCGAGCGGGCGCGGGCCGCCGCGGAAAATCTTGACGAGGGGCGCATTGTCGATCAGGGGGGCGGGAAGACTGGTGTTCGTGGCTCCCGTGCCACACCCCCCGAGCTGTCGGACACCGCCAGCGCCGCCACCGTCACCGCCGCCGCACGCACGTCGCACGACGAGGCTGACCCCACAGCCGAGGACCCCACGCACGACATTCAGCAACTGACCGCGGGACTGCTCCGTCTCCATGCCGAGCGCATGCAGGTGCTCGCCCGCGAGCAGCGCACGCGCGACCGCTTCACGGCCCTCCACCCCGAGGTGGCTGTGGCCGAGGTGGCCGCCCTGCCCGGCGACGTACACGATCTCGCAGGGCTGCGCGCCATCGGTGACCGGCTCACGGCCGGACGGATGCCGTCGGCCTGAGCCGTGGAGACGCCGGCGGGGCATCACCCGTCGGACGTGCGAGAGCCGTTCACGGCCGCGTACGTGTCGAACGAGTGGTGGACGTCCACGCGCCGCGGCCCGTCGCGAGCCTTCGTTCATCGCTCACGCCTCGTCGGCCCCGTCGCGCCGCGTACCACTCGGACGTGTCGTACGCCCCCGTGCGTCTCGTGCGTCGCGGGGAGTGGGGCTAGCCCACCGCCGCGTACGCCTCGTACGTCGCGTCGTCCTCCATCGCCACGGGCAGCAGGCCCGCTCCCCGCTCGTACTCCGTGCGCGCGGTCTCCAGCAGTCGCCGCCACGAGGTGACGGTCGGCCGCCGGCGCAGCAGGGCGCGGCGCTCGCGCTCCGTCATGCCACCCCACACGCCGAACTCCACGCGGTTGTCCAGGGCGTCGGCGAGGCACTCGGTCCGCACCGGACATCCGGTGCACACTGCCTTCGCCCTGTTCTGTGCCGCTCCTTGGACGAAAAGTTCATCCGGATCGGTAGTGCGGCAGGCCGCCTGCGCACTCCAGTCAGCTACCCAGCCCATACCGGCGCCGTCCTCTCCCGAATCGAGGCTCCCCCACGGCGGTAGCGGCATATTCACCGCTGCCAGTTGGTGACGTTACGGAAGGTGGGCACAGCGCAACACCCCCTTCGGGCCCAATCTTGAATGGCCCGAACGGACTATGCGTACGCGGCAGATCACCCAGGGGAGTGACCGATGGACATGCGTGTCGAATCCGGCGAACCAGTACAGTTCGCCCGGCTGCGGCGGAGTCACTTGGTGCGTGGAGTGACGCATGGGGCGGAATCGGGCATGACTTCCCAAGCTTCGGGTTCAAGGGATTTCATGCCGATGTCACGCCCGGGTCTTGATGCAGAACCACACTGCTGTGACAGTTGAGAGCAGCTTAGGCCAAGGCATATCCGTGTGTCCGGCGAATGGGAACGTAGGCACCGCACGTTGCCGTGCCGTCGAGGTCAGGGGATGAGTCCCGCGTTCACGGCACGGCCGTGGAGACGCCGGTGCCACTCGTTGGCGTCCGGTCCGGGGTCGGTGGCCAGGACGGGATTCGGCCCCGTCTCGATGAGGTGGAGGAGCGTCCAGGCCACGCCGTAGCAGTCGTCGGGGCCGAAGCACGAGACAAGGGCTCGGGCCTCCTCTCCGCTGACCGGCTTCGCGATCGCTTCGAGCTGCCGAACGCGCCTGTCGATCTCTTCTTCGCTCGCGTCCCAGTCGGGGAGCGGGCCGGCGGCGACGAACGTCTGGACTTCGGGTCTCATGGGCGGATGATCGACTGCCTCCGTCACCGCGGGCAAGCCGTCCCGACCCGCCCGGATGTCACGGTCCGGTACGCGAACGCTCCGAGAGGCCCATGCTCCTGCGGAACGCTCATCACTACGGATTAGGCTGCCCCCATGGCAAAGAAGCGCTCGGGCGGAGGTCTGACCGGGACCCAGCAGGCCGCCAAGTTCATCGGTGTCAGTGTGCTCTCCGGAGCCGTCCTGGCAGGCATCGCGCTGCCCGCGGCCGGAGCACTCGGACTCGCGGCCAAGGGCACGGTCGAGGGATTCGACGAGATCCCGTCCAACCTGAAGACGCCGCCGCTGAGTCAGCGCACGACGATCCTCGACGCCGACGGCGGCCCCATCGCCACCGTGTACTCGCGCGACCGGAAGGTCGTGCCGCTGGAGAAGATCTCCCCGTACATGCAGAAGGCGATCGTCGCGATCGAGGACTCCCGCTTCTACGAGCACGGAGCGATCGACCTCAAGGGCGTGCTGCGCGCGATCAACCGCAACGCGCAGTCGGGCGGCGTGGCGCAGGGCGCGTCGACCCTCACCCAGCAGTACGTGAAGAACGTCTTCGTCGAGGAGGCCGGTGACGACCCCGAGAAGGTCGCCCAGGCCACCCAGCAGACCATCGGCCGCAAGGTCCGCGAACTGAAGTACGCGATCCAGGTCGAGGAGGAGCTGGGGAAGAAGAAGATCCTCGAGAACTACCTCAACATCACCTTCTTCGGCCAGCAGGCGTACGGCATCGAAGCGGCCGCCCAGCGCTACTTCTCCAAGCCCGCCGCCGACCTGAAGCTGGAGGAGGCCGCCATGATGGCCGGCCTCGTCCAGTCGCCGAGCCGCTACGACCCGGTCAACGACCTCCAGGAAGCCACCAAGCGCCGCGACACGGTGCTCCAGCGGATGGCCGACGTGAAGGACATCAGCCAGGCGGAGGCGGACCGGGCGAAGGCCACGCCGATCAAGCTGAAGGTGAAGGCCCCGAAGAACGGCTGCATCACCGCCGTCGACGGCGCCGGCTTCTTCTGCGACTACGTCCGCAAGACGATCCTCAACGACCCGGTCTTCGGCAAGACGGTCGAGGAGCGCCAGAAGCTGTGGAACCTGGGCGGCCTGACCATCCGGACCACGCTCGACCCGCGCGCCCAGGAGGCGGCCAACGAGGCCGCCGTCGCGAAGATCAACGTGGACGACGGGGTCGCCGCCTCGGTGGTCCAGGTCCAGCCGGGCAGCGGCAAGATCCTCTCGATGGGCCAGTCGCGCCCGTACGGCCTGGACCAGAAGCAGCACCAGACCACCCTCAACCTCGCCGTCGGCAAGAAGATGGGCGGCACGACGTACGGCTTCCAGGTCGGTTCGACCTTCAAGCCGATCACGGCCGCGGCGGCCCTGGAGAAGGGGCTGAGCCCCGCGCAGTCCTTCTCCACGCCGTGGAAGATCTCGCTGCCGATGAACTCGTACACCACCTGCGCGGGCGGCCCGTCCGGCGGTGGCAACTGGGACCTGCAGAACGAGATGAAGTCCGAGGCCGGCAGCTGGGACATGACGAGCGCGCTCGGCAAGTCCATCAACACCTACTTCGCCCACCTGGAGCAGATGACCGGGCTGTGCGAGACGGTCCAGATGGCGAAGAAGATGGGGTACGAGAAGGAGCTGGGCAAGAAGCTCCTGGAGCTGCCCTCGATCACGCTCGGCGGCCAGGAGTCCACCCCGCTCGACATGGCGGCGGTCTACGCGACCTTCGCCAACCGCGGCACGTACTGCACCCCGATCGCCATCGAGTCGATCAAGACGGCCAACGGCGAGAAGCTGAAGGTGCCTCAGACGGAGTGCACGCGGGCGATGAGCGAGCGCACCGCCGACACCGTCAACCAGATGCTGAAGGGTGTCGTCGAGGACGGCACCGGTACGAAGGCGGGTCTGAGCGACCGCGACAACGCCGGCAAGACGGGTACGACCAACGACCGCAAGGACGCCTGGTTCGTCGGATACACCCCGAACCTGTCCACGGCCGTCTGGGTCGGTGACGACGTCGGCGAGAAGCAGTCGATGTACGACATCGTCATCGGCGGGGTGACGTACGACAAGGTCTGCGGTGGCTGCCTCCCGGGCCCGATCTGGAAGATCGCGATGACCGGGGCGCTCACCGCCTCCGAGACGCCGTCCTTCGCGCCGATCTCCGTGCCTCGCGGCGAGAAGCCGGAGGACAAGGAGAAGGACAAGGACAAGGGCAAGCCGCGCGAGGACGACAAGCCGGGTGACCGGGACGACGACCCGTTCCCGGACATCACGATCCCGCCGGACCTGATCGGCGGCGGGAACGGCCGCGGCGGGAACGGCGGCAACGGCCGGTAGCCCCCGCGCACGGACACGAACGAGGGCGCCTCTCCTGGGAGAGGCGCCCTCGTTCGTTCTCCGAGCCCCGGGGGCCCGGTGCGGTCCTCGGTCTCCCGAGGCTCCGCTCAGCCCGCGAGCAGCTTCTTCACGGCGGCGGCGACCCGGCCGCCCTCGGCCTGCCCGGCGACCTTCGGGTTCACGATCTTCATGACGGCGCCCATGGCCCGCGGGCCCTCCGCGCCGGCGGCCTTCGCCTCGGCGACGGCGGCCGCGACGATCTGCTCCAGCTCGTCGTCGCCGAGCTGCTTCGGCAGGTACGCGTCGAGGAGGACGCCCTCCGCCTTCTCGCGCTCGGCCGACTCGGCGCGGCCGCCCTGGGCGAACGCCTCCGCCGCCTCACGGCGCTTCTTCGCCTCCTTGGCGATCACCTTGAGCACCTCGTCGTCGGAGAGATCGCGCTTGGTCGTGCCCGAGACCTCCTCCTTGGTGATCGCGGTGAGAGTGAGCCGGAGCGTCGAGGAGCGCAGCTCGTCGCGCTCCTTGATGGCGGCGTTGAGGTCGTCCTGAAGCTTGGCCTTGAGCGTGGTCATGCCTCAAGTGTGTCAGGTGCCCCACCCTGCCCGCCCGCGCATTTCCTCCGGCCGGGTCTGCGACGATGGGGGGATGCGCGCACGGTACGGGATCCCCCTGAAGGTCACGGCAGGTCTTACGGCGACGGCGGCGGCCGGACTGGTCTACGCGGCGGGCTTCGAGGCCCGCTCCTTCCGCCTGCGACGGGTGACGATCCCCGTACTCCCGCGCGGGATGCGGGATCTGCGGGTCCTTCAGGTCTCCGACATCCACATGGTGTGCGGCCAGCGCAAGAAGCGGAAGTGGCTGCAGTCCCTCGCCGGGCTGCGCCCGGACTTCGTCGTGAACACGGGCGACAACCTCTCGGACACGGACGCGGTCCCCGAGGTCCTGGACGCGCTCGGCCCGCTGATGGACTTCCCCGGCGTGTACGTCTTCGGCTCCAACGACTACTACGGGCCGCGGCTGCGCAACCCCGCCCGTTACCTGCTGGAGAAGGCCCAGGGGCGGCACGGGCTCAACGGCAACAAGCCGGTGGTGGGCGCGGTGCACAACCCGTGGGAGGGGATGCGGGACGCCTTCGACGACGCGGGCTGGGTGAACCTCACCAACACCCGCGGCCGGCTGAAGCTGCCCGACCTGGAGATCGCCTTCACCGGCCTGGACGACCCGCACATCAAGCGGGACCGGTACGAGCAGGTGGCGGGCGGACCGGACCTGACGGCGGACTTCTCGCTGGGCGTGGTCCACGCGCCGTACCTGCGCACGCTCGACGCGTTCACGGCGGACGGCTACGGGCTGATCCTGGCGGGCCACACCCACGGCGGCCAGCTCTGCGTCCCCTTCTACGGAGCCCTGGTCACCAACTGCGACCTGGACACGGACCGGGTGAAGGGCCTCTCGACGCACACGGTGGAGGGCCTGACCTCGTTCCTCCACGTCTCGGCGGGCTGCGGCACGAACCGTTTCACCCCGGTGCGCTTCGCCTGCCCCCCGGAGGCCACGCTCCTCACGCTGACGGCGCGCGACTGAGCCGAACCGCCTCCGGCCCGCCGGCCGGGGCGATCATCGGACGGACGGCATCCCACCTGCGGCGCAGTGCCGCGAAAACCGGATTTCGTCTCCGGGCGCGGGTGGGCTAAAGTAATCGATGTCGCCGCGACGTGAAGACAGAGCAGCGACATCGGGGTGTAGCGCAGCTTGGCAGCGCGCTTCGTTCGGGACGAAGAGGTCGTGGGTTCAAATCCCGCCACCCCGACAGCCGAAACACCAGGTCAGGCCCGTCCAGTGACATCACTGGACGGGCCTCCTGCGTTGTGCGCGCCTGTCCGCGTGACATGGGATCCAACCGGCCGGACACGGTCCCTGCCCGTATCCGTGCGTCCGGTCGGCGCCGCGTCCCGGGCCCGCCGGGCGCACGGCACACCGCCGCGACGCCCCCTTGTGACCCCGTCTCCTTGCTACGCCTCGCCGGCCGTGCCCCTGCGGGAGCCGGTCTGGTAGATGTCGGGGATGCCGTCGGCGTCGTCGTCGCGCTCCTCATCCTCGTAGAGGCGCTTGTAGACGCGGTTGCGCCGCCGCAGGAGGACACCGGCGAGGGCGGCCGCGAGTACGGAGCCGAAGAGGACGGCGGCCTTGATGTGCTCGGCCGTGGTCGGGTCGGGGAAGGCGAGTTCACCGATGAGGAGGGCGACGGTGAAGCCGATCCCCGCCAGCGTCGCGAGCCCGAAGACATCGGCCCAGGCGAGGTCGGGGTTGAGCTGCGCCCGGGTGAAGCGGGCCGCGAGGTAGGTCCCGAGGAAGATGCCGAGGATCTTGCCGACGACCAGGCCGATGACGACGCCGAGAGGTTCGGGGTCGGTGAAGACCCGGGCCAGGGCCGCGCCCGAGACGGTGACGCCGGCGGCGAAGAGCGCGAAGAGGGGGACGGCGACGCCCGCCGAGAAGGGGTGGACGAGGTGGGAGACGCGCGCCCCCGGGGAAGCGGCCTCTCCCTCGTCCCGGGTGGTGCGCAGGATGAGGCCCATGGCGACGCCGGCGACGGTGGCGTGGACGCCGGAGTTGTACATCAGCGCCCAGATCGCGACGCCGAGGGGCACGTACCACCACCAGCCGCGCACCCGCAGGCGCTGGAGCACGTAGAAGAGGATCAGACCGGCGAAGGCTCCGCCCAGGGCCACGTAGTCGAGGTCGCTGGTGAAGAAGATCGCGATGATGAGGATGGCGCCGAGGTCGTCCACGACGGCGAGGGTGAGCAGGAACGCCCGCAGGGCGGAGGGGAGATGGGTGCTGATGACGGCGAGGACGGCGAGCGCGAAGGCGATGTCGGTGGCCATGGGAACGGCCCAGCCGTCGAGGCTCCCGCCGCCCGCGACGGCGGTCAGCGTGTAGAGCGCCGCGGGTACGGCCATGCCGCACAGGGCCGCGACGACGGGCAGGGCCGCCGTGGCCGGGGTGCGCAGTTCGCCGACGACGAGCTCGCGCTTCAGCTCGATGCCCGCCACCAGGAAGAAGACCGCGAGGAGCCCGTCGGCCGTCCAGTGCCCGACCGACAGGTCCAGGCCCAGGGCGGGGATGCCGAAGTGGAAGTCCCGTACGGATTCGTACGCCCCACTCCACGGACTGTTGGCCCACACCAGGGCGACCACGGCGGCGGTCAGCAGGACGAGCCCGCCGATGGTCTCGGTGCGGAGCGCCTCGGCGATCGCCTGGCGCTCCGGCCAGGGCAGCAGTCCGAAAACGGTCCTTCGGGGGCGTGCCTGGGTCATGGAAGAGCCCTCCGGGGCATGTCGGCAGGAGGGACACGAGCCCCTTGGACGCCGACCAGACTTCCCGGCACACCAGCATCGTCTTGATGCGTTCTTAACACCCTATCGGGTGGCCGGACGTCTCACCAGACGTCTCTCACCTGCAAAAACGAGCGAGAGGGCCCGCCCCACCAAGGCGCGAGGTGGGGCGGGCCCTCTCAGGAGCCGGGCCGCCGGGGGGCGGTCAGACGGTGGTCTTCACCGGCTCCTGGTCGGTGTCGTCGTCCGTGTCGAGGCCGGCGTCGCGGCGCTTGACGAAGGCGAGGAAGGAGTTCAGTTCCCGCTTGACGACCGGGGCGAGGAGGTACAGGCCGATGATGTTGATGACCGCGAGCATGAACAGCACCGCGTCGGCCATGTCGATCAGGGTCTGCAGGGTCAGCAGGGAGCCGGCCACCGCGAACAGGGTGTAGAAGACCTTGAAGGTCACCTCGCTGACCTTGCTGCGGCCGAAGAGGTGGGTCCACGCCTTCATGCAGTAGTAGCCCCAGGTCAGCACCGTGGAGATGGCGAACAGCATGACCGCGATGGTCAGGATGTACGGGAACCAGGGCAGGACCGTGCCGAAGGCGTCGGAGGTGATCGTGACACCGCCGATGGACTCGCCGCCTTCGCGGACCTCGACATAGCTGGCCGGGTTGGCGATGACGATGGTCAGGGCGGTCATCGTGCAGATGATGACCGTGTCGATGAACGGCTCCAGCAGGGCGACCAGACCCTCGCTCGCGGGGTGCTTGGTCTTGACCGCGGAGTGGGCGATCGGGGCGGAGCCGAGACCGGCCTCGTTGGAGAACGCGGCCCGCTTGAAGCCGATGATCAGGGCGCCGAGGACACCGCCGGCGACACCCTCGGGGTTGAACGCGCCCTCGATGATCGTGGAGATCGCGGACGGCACGGCATCGACGTTGACCGCGATGACGACGAGGCAGGCGGCGATGTAGATGCCGGCCATGGCCGGGACGAGCTTGCTGGTGACGGAGGCGATGGAGCGGATGCCGCCGAGCAGCACGATGCCGACGAGCGCGGCGATCAGGATGCCGAAGAACAGCGCGCCCGCGGAGCCGCCCATCAGGCCGTCCTCGCCGCCGGTGACGGAGACCAGCTGGGCGTAGGACTGGTTGACCTGGAAGAGGTTGCCGCCGAAGAGGCCGAAGAACAGCACGAAGAACGAGGCGAGGACGGCCAGGACCTTGCCGAGGGTCTTGCCGTTCTTGCCGAAGCGCTCGGCGAGGCCCTTGGGCAGGTAGTGCATCGGTCCGCCGGAGACACTGCCGTCGGCGTGCACCTCGCGGTACTTCACGCCGAGCGTGACCTCGACGAACTTGGTGGCCATGCCGAGGAGGCCGCAGAGGATCATCCAGAAGGTGGCGCCGGGGCCACCGATGGAGACGGCGACGGCCACACCGGCGATGTTGCCGAGACCGACGGTGCCGGAGACGGCGGCGGTCAGCGCC
This sequence comes from Streptomyces sp. NPDC047971, assembly GCF_040653355.1. NCBI lineage: Bacteria > Bacillati > Actinomycetota > Actinomycetes > Kitasatosporales > Streptomycetaceae > Streptomyces > Streptomyces sp. NPDC047971. Next base: position 44,188 of record NZ_JBEZNW010000019.1, read on the forward strand.
TGGAAGTGGTTGACCTCACCGGCCGACCCCTTCTCGTCGTACTTGCCCCGGACGACGTTCAAGGCCAGCCGGAACTTGCGCAGCTGGACGAAGCCGAACCATCCGGTGAAGACCAGACCGGCGACGACGAGCCAGGCCACGATGAGGGGAAGCTCCGTACCCCCGACGGGGACGGAGTAGAAGACGACATCGCCCAACCACTTGGCGATGGGCTCGAAGAATCCGCTGACCGCCTTGTCGACGGACTGGGTGAAGGAATCGAGTGACACGGTGGGGACCTCAGTAACGCAGGACCGGCGCGCGGGAGGCCACGCCGGTGGGGAGTGCGGTCTGTGAGCGAACGCCGTTGTCCGATCGGCGACCCGAGGTGTCACGTCCGCGGACTCGGAGCGTGATCATCTCGGTCGTGCTGCCGGAGCGCGCCCGGCACTCCGCGTGATGGCGAGAGGGGTTGCCACCTGCGGAGTTGCGCATTCCTAACACGCTCCTGACGCATGGGGTGTGATGCAGATCACGCAACTCCCGGTAATACCGCGAAATCCCAGCGAGCGTGACATGACCGTTATCCGGACACGTACATCCCTTCAGAGGACATCTATTTCCGCAGGTCAGCAGTGTGTGGACGCTTGCACCTGTCTCGCGGACCGGCTACCGGCCGGTTCGCCACCGTCGCGCGTCCGCGCGGCCGCTCCACCCGCGCCGGCCGCGGGCACCGCCGCCGACGGGTGTCCGCCGAGGCTCCCCACGGCGCGCCGTCGGCCGGGCGACACCGGGACCCGACATCGCTGACGGGACGCCAACCGCGTTCAGATCCCGCGCAGTTGACCGAGATGAGCCGTGCTCCCGCGCCGGACCGGGGCTCGTGGACGGGATGTCGATCAAGCGGCTCTACCCTTGAACGGCATCGGACGCCGACAGCGGAGTACGGCGACGCATGCTGTCAGGTTGGCTTGCCGTCGAAAGGCTGGGTCTCAGGTGCTGGTCGCGGACCGATATCGGCTCCACTCGTGTGTCGGACGTGGCGGCATGGGCGAGGTGTGGCAGGCCACCGACGAGGTCCTCGGGCGCCCCGTGGCCGTGAAGCTGATGCTGGGTCACGGGACCGATCCCTCGGCGGCCGACCGGTTCCGGCTCGAGGCCCAGACGGCGGCGCGGCTGAGCCACGCGCATGTCGTCGGCGTCTTCGACTTCGGTACGTGGGACGGAAAGCTGTTCCTCGTCATGGAGTTGGTCGACGGGGACAGCCTCGCCGGCAACCCGGGGAACCCGCTCGTGCTCCCCGCCGAGCGGGTCGCGGTCGTCGCCGCCCACGCCGCCGCGGGGCTGGCCGCCGCACACCGCGAGGGAGTCGTGCACCGGGACATCAAGCCCGGGAACCTCCTCGTCGACGGCGACGGGACCGTGAAGCTCGCGGACTTCGGCATCGCCCGCTTCGTCGACGACCCGTCCGCCGGGCTCACCACCACGGGGCAGATCGTCGGCACCGGCCTCTACCTGGCCCCCGAACGCGCCCTCGGACGGCCCGCGTCGCCCGCGTCGGACGTGTACTCGCTCGGCTGCGTGCTGTACCAACTCCTCACCGGACGGCCCCCGTTCCAGGGCGACACCGCGACCGCCCTGCTGTACCAGCACATCGACACCCCGCCCGCGCCGCCCCGGCAGCTCGGCGTGGGACTGCCCGCCGCGTTCGAGGCATACCTCCTCACGCTGCTGGCCAAGGAGCCCGAGCAGAGACCCCCGGCCCAGGTGATCGCCGACTGGTTCTCCTCCGGCGCCTGGCGAGGTCACCCCCTGCCCCCTCCGCAGCAGAGCCAGCACCGACGCCAGCCGCAGCAGCACCAGCAGTCCCGTCGCGCGCCCTCCCAGCCTCAGGCGCGGCCGCAGTCCCGGCCCCGTTCGCCTGAGCCCCGGGCCGCCGTCGCCGCCCCGCGACGCCAGGCGCGCAGGAGTGAGGGCGGTCTCGCCGCCCTCTCCCGGCGCCGCCCCAGGAAGACCGCCGCCGTGGCCGGCGGCATAGCCTTCGTGGTCTTCATGCTGATCGGCATGGCCTGGCTGTCCTAGGGCCTACGGACGACTTGAACACCGTGCAAGAAGGTCGGCTAGGCTGAGGTCATGCCGCGTGAGACCTTGACCCGGGACCAGATCGTCCGAGCCGCCGTCGAGCTGCTCGACGCCGAGGGCATCGAGGGCCTGAGCATGCGCAGGCTCGGCCAGCGGCTGGGTTCGGCGGCGACGGCCATGTACTGGCACGTCGGCAGCAAGGAGAGCCTGATCGTGCTCGCGGCCGACGCGGCCTGGAGCGAGCTGACCTTCCTCGATCCGGCCGAGGTCGGCTGGCGCGCCGCCGCCCGCGGGCTCGTGCACGACACGTACGCGCTGGGCAAGCGCCACCCCTGGCTCGTCCCGGCGATCAGCTCGCACTTCGTCTACGGCCACGGCATGGCCCGCTTCCAGGACCATTCGTGCGCGATCTACGAGACGGCCGGCTTCACAGGCTGGGAGCTCGACTGGGCCGTGAACTCCACCTTCACCTTCGTCGCCGGCACCCTCCTCGTCGACGCGACCGAGGCCACGATCGCCACCGCGCAGGTTCCCCGGGGCAAGGGCGACGAGGGAAAGCCGGCGCAGAGCGTCACCGAGTGGGCCTACGGGATCGCGTCCCAGTACCCGCGGCTGCGCGCCCGCATGGAGGCCCAGCAGGGGGTCGACCCCGCCTCGCTGACGGGCGAGAAGTTCGCGTTCGGTGTGGAGGCCATCCTCGACGGCCTCCAGGCCCGCCTCGGCGACCCGGCGCGCGGCACCGGCTGAGCCGGGGGCACCGGGGGCTCGGGGGGCGTGTCGGGGGTCCGGGGGCGTGTCGGGGGTCCGGGGGCGTGTCGGGGGTCCGGGGGCGCTGGGGGCCGGAGGGCGCACCGGGGCCCGGGGAGCACGCCGGGGACCAAGGGGCGCGCCGGGGCCCGTCGTCCCATGACGCCGGACCTCTCGCCCCCGACACGAACGGGGTCCGCCAGGTGGCCCGGGGCGCCGCGTTCCGGTCCCCTGGGGACATGCGCCCCCTCCTGACAGCCGCCGAGGCGGCGGCCACCGTTCCCGCCGAGGTCGTCTCCGACTCCGGCCCGTCCGCCCTCGCCCTGGGCCTCGGCGTCGCCGCCGTCGCCGGCGCCATCGGCACGGCCGTCGTCCGCAGCCGCCTGTCGAAGACGATCACCGGACAACACCGGCAGACGCCCCCGGCCGGATCGGCGTCGGACACGCCCCGAGGGTGACTCCACGCCCTCCGGCGTGAGGCCGTGCGGCCGCGTGAGGCCGCGTGCGGCGCCGACCGCCCAGTGGGGCCACGCGCCCGCCGGCCGCCCGTGTGGGGCGCACGGCGGCCCGTTGCCGGGCCCTGCCCTTTCGGGCCGGGATCCCGGACAATGACCGGCATGGAGTTCGCCGTGTTCGTGACGCTGCCGGGACTGGTCATCCTGCTCACCGTGGTCGCCTTCGCCGACCAGATCCTGCGCGCGACCGGGCGCGGCCGCCGCAGCGGCCAGGTCTCCTCGACCGGCTTCGAGCAGCTGCACGCCACCTTCTCCCAGGGCAAGCAGAACGAGCTCAAAGAGCGGCAGAGCGCGCTCGTGATGCGCGACGACGAGGAGGACGGCGCTCCGCCGCACCGGTCCACGGTGGACCTGACCGGCGGCCGCGCGGTGATCCGCGTCAGCGGGGGCGGGACGCCTTGAGCCGCGTCAGCGGGGGCGGGACGCCTTGAGCGAGTACATCAGCGGGATCCGCGGCCGGTCGGCCGGGAAGCGGTGGTACCCGTCCTCGTGACGCTGGAGCGTCTCGTACCGGGAGTAGAGCGAGACGTCGTGCTCGTGGAGGAACTCGATGCGCAGCCCCGCCCTGGCGACGGCCGTGACGACCTCGCCGACCGGGTGCACCCACTCCACGCTCCGGTTGTGGACGGTGGCGGCGTCGAGGTCCGCGTACGTGCCCGAGCTGGTGTCCACCCACGGATCGCGCACGAAGTAGTCGTTGACGATCCGGCTCCCCGTCTCGTCGTCCAGCGAGTCGGTGAGCGGATGGAACTCGGCGACGTAGAGGAAGCCGCCCGGGGCGACGAGCGAGGCGGCGGTCTCGGCCCAGCGCTCGATGTCGGGGAGCCAGTTCAGCGCCCCCGTCCCGGTGTAGACGATGTCGTACGAGGAGTCGGGGACGGCCTGGGCGGCGTCGTAGGCGTCGGCGGCCACGAACGCGGCCCGGTCCGCGGAGAGGCCCAGGTCCGCGGCGAGCGAGCGGGCCGTCTCCACGGCGGGCTCGGAGAAGTCCAGGCCGACGACGCGCGAGGCGCCGTGCCGGGCCCAGGACAGCGTGTCCAGGCCGATGTGGCACTGGAGGTGGAGGAGGGAGCGGCCGGTGACGTCGCCGACCTCCGCCACCTCGAAGTCACGCAGCGCGTCCTTGCCCGCCCGGAAGGCGTCGAGGTCGTAGAACTCGCTCGCGGCGTGGATCGGGACGCGTTCGTCCCAGCGGGCGCGGTTGGCCTCGCGCCAGTCGTCGGGCGTCGGTGCGTACATGCCAGGGAGGTTATCCACAGGTTGCGGACGATGCGAACGGATTGTCGGCGGACCGGAGCATCATGGGGGCCATGACTGAGACCAATGAGATCGCGGACGGCCCGGGCGAGGGCGTGGAGGGACCGGGAGGGGGCGCGGAGGGCTCCGGCCCGTCGCCGGAGATCCCGGCCTGGGAGCAGCGGTTCCGGGCGCCGCGGGTGTCCCTGCCCGAGTGGGCCGAGGAGGCACCGGACCGTTCGCTGTTCGTCTCCAACGCGACGGGGACGTACGAGCTGTACGCCTGGGACCGGGCGACGGGCGAGCAGCGACAGGTGACGGACCGGCCGAACGGGACGACGGACGGCACGCTGTCCCCGGACGGGCAGTGGATCTGGTGGTTCTCGGACACGGACGGGGACGAGTTCGGGGTGTGGATGCGCCAGCCCTTCGGAGGCGGCGCGGACGAGCCCGCGGTGCCCGGGCTCGCGGCCTCGTATCCGGCGGGTCTCGCGATCGGCCGTGACGGCACGGTGGTCGTCGGCCGCTCGACGGACGAGGAGGGGGCGACGGTCCACCTCGTCCGCGACGGCGCGGCGCCGGTGGAGATCTACCGGCACCGGGAGTCGGCCGGCGTGGGCGACCTCTCGCACGACGGCTCGCTGATCGCGATCGAGCACACCGAGCACGGCGACGCGATGCACTCGGCCCTGCGGGTGCTGCGCGCCGAGGACTCCTCCGTCGTGGCCGAGCTGGACGACTCCCGGGCCGGCACGGAGGAGCTGGGCCTCGCGGTGCTGGGCTTCGCGCCGGTGGACGGGGACACCCGGCTGCTCGTCGGTCATCAGCGGCGGGGCCGCTGGGAGCCGCTGCTGTGGGACGTGGCGACGGGCCGGGAGACCGATCTCCGGCTCGACCTGCCGGGCGACGTGTCGGCGGAGTGGTACGAGGACGGCACGGGCCTGCTGATCGTGCACAGCTTCGAGGCGCGCAGCGAGCTGTGGCGGTACGACATCGCGACGGGCGCGCTGGTGCGGGTGGAGACCCCGGCCGGTTCGGTCTCGGAGGCCACGACCCGGCCGGACGGCACCGTGGAGTATCTGTGGTCCTCGGCGGCGCGGCCGCCGGTGGTGCGCTCGACGGACGGCGGGATCGTCCTCGACCCGCCGGGCGCGAAGGCGCCGGGGTCGGTGCCGGTGGAGGACGTGTGGGTGGAGGGTCCCGGCGGCCGTGTCCACGCGCTCGTCCAGCGCCCGGCCGAGGGCGAGGGCCCGTTCCCGACGATCTTCGAGGTGCACGGCGGGCCGGCCTGGCACGACAGCGATGCCTTCGCCTCCGGACCGGCCGCCTGGCTCGACCACGGCTACGCGGTGGTCCGCGTCAACTACCGCGGCTCGACGGGGTACGGCCGCGAGTGGACGGACGCGCTCAAGCACAGGGTCGGTCTCATCGAGCTGGAGGACATCGCCGCGGTCCGCGAGTGGGCGGTCGCCTCGGGTCTGGCCGACCCGTCGAAGCTGGTTCTGTCGGGCGGCTCGTGGGGCGGCTATCTGACGCTGCTCGGGCTCGGCACGCAGCCGGACGCCTGGTCGGTGGGGCTCGCCGCCGTCCCGGTCGCGGACTACGTGACGGCGTACGAGGACGAGATGGAGGCCCTGAAGGCACTGGACCGGACGCTGTTCGGCGGTTCGCCGGAGGAGGTGCCGGAGCGGTTCGAGGTCTCGTCCCCGCTGACGTACGTGGACAAGGTCACGGCTCCGGTCTACATCTCGGCCGGTGTGAACGACCCGCGCTGCCCGATCCGGCAGATCGAGAACTACGTGGACCGGCTGGCGGCCCGGTCCGCGGTGCACGAGGTGTACCGGTACGACGCGGGGCACGGCTCTCTGGTGGTGGAGGAGCGGATCAAGCAGGTCCGCCTGGAGCTGGCCTTCGCCGCGCGTCACCTGGGGACCCGCCCGGTCGGGGGGTGAGGCGGCTGCGTACCGTGGAGGGGTGTACCGGTTCCTGAGAACGCCCCGCTGGTGGGGGATCAACGTCTTCGTCCTGCTGGCGATCCCCTTCTGCCTGTTCATGGGGACCTGGCAGATGGGCAAGTTCGAGGACCGCGTCGACTCCCATCAGAAGGCGGAGCGGGCGCCGGACCCGGGCACGCTCGCGGCCGCGCCGCTGGACGAGCTGCTGCCGGTGGACAAGGAGACGTCCGGGCGGCCCGCGGAGGCGAGCGGCCGGTACGGAGAGCAGTTCCTGGTACCGGACCGTGAGCTGGACGGCCGGCGCGGCAGCTATGTGCTGACCATGCTGAAGACGGACGGCGGGAAGTCGCTGCCGGTGGTGCGGGGCTGGCTGCCGGCGGGCGCCGAGGCGCCGGCCCCGCCGACCGGCGAGGTCACCGTCGTGGGCGCCCTCCAGGCGTCGGAGAACGCGGGGACCAAGGGCGTCCACGCGGCGGGCGGGCTCCCCGAGGGGCAGCTCGGCATGATCAGCGCCAGTGCGCTGATCAACGTGGTCACCGACGACGTCTACGACGCGTGGGTCACGGTCGTGGACTCCCCGGCCGGGCTGACGCCGGTCCCGGCCGCCGCCGCGGCGGGCACGTCGCTGGACCTGAAGGCGTTCCAGAACCTCGGGTACACGGCGGAGTGGTTCGTCTTCGCCGGCTTCGTGGTCTTCATGTGGTTCCGCCTCCTGCGCCGCGAGACGGAGGCCCAGCGGGACGAGGCCCTGGGCCTCTGAGCCCGCCGCCCGGCTGCGCCGAGCCCGCCGCCCGGCTGCGACGGGGCCGGTGGCCCGGCGGGGTTCGGTACGTCGAGGGGCGACGCCTCCCGGGGCTGTGCCGCCGACCACTTGCGGAGGGCTGTGCCCCGGGGCCCCGGGCTCGGTGACTGTCCGGGGCCGGTGGCCCGGGAAACCCGGTGCCCCGAGGCTCGGGCGCCGACTCCCGGGCCTCGGGGCAACGGTGTCCCCTGGGCGTCCTCTAGGAAGCGTCGAGGACGCCGGTGCGGTAGATCGTGCCGGCACACGCGTTCGGGATGGTCGTCGCCGCCTGCGGGGCGCCCGCCTCCGCGGTGTGGCTGACCGCGACGCTGCCGTCCGCGGGCGTCCCGTCCGTGCCGAGCTGCGTCCCCGTGCCCTCGGCTTCCGCGCCGTTGCCGGTCGACCCGGTGGCCCCGGCCGACGTACCGCCCGCGCCGTCCGTCGTGGTGCTCGGGTCCGGCGACGGGTTGACGGTCGGACAGGTCTCCGTCGGGACCCAGGCGAACTTCACCTCGTACGCGTTGTCCGGCTTGAGGACCAGCGCGGGCGACTCCTGCGAGGGGTCGGGAAGGCCGCTGGCCGCGTCGCCGGCCGTGTGCGCCACGACCGAGATCTTGGAACCGTCCGCCGCGCCCAGCGCCTGGAAGCCGACGCTGCCGCCGCCGCTCACCACGCACTCCTTGCCGGAGACGTTGGCGATGCGGAAGGTGCCGTAGACCTTGCCCTCGGCGTCCGGCCCGCCGGCCTGCGCCGAGCTGACGCCCAGCTGTCCCGCCTCGCACACCGGCGAGGACGAGTCCGGCTGGGAAGCCTCCGGCGGCGTCGATCCGGTGCCCGCGCCGCCCGACTCTCCGGCCTCCGACTGTTCGGGCGTGCCCGCGCCCTCTGCCGCGCCCTGGCTCGGGCTCGCGGCGCCGGACGGCGCACCCGCGGTCTGCTGACCGCCCTCGACGCCCGTCTCGGAGCCGGTGCCGCCCTGGGCCTGCTCGCCGTGGCCGGCGTTCACGGCCTGGTCGGCGGTGAGGCCACCCGAGTTGGCGACGTGCACGAAGGCGGGGACGGCCGTGCCGATCAGCACCGCGGCCGCGGCGAAGCCGACGATCGCCTGGCGCTTGCGGGTCCGCCGCGCGGGTACCGCGCGACGCAGGTGGTCCAGTGCGCCGTCGGAGGGGTGAAGGTCCGCCACGGCGCCGTGGAGCAGCCGCCGCAGCGCCAGCTCGTCGCCCGCGAGGGAGGCGTCGCCTCCGAAGAGCTCGGCGCCGCCGAGGAGGCCGCCGACGGTGCGCTCGTCGTCGTGGGCACCATCGCCCGGCAGCCCACCGTGCGACGCCCTGTGGTCGGACGCCCAGCTGCCGAAGGCCGCGCTGTCGGACGCCCTGTCGTGGGCGACCTCGTCGTGGGAGATCGTGTCGTGGGAGATCTCGTCGTGGGAGGCCCTGGCCTCGGAGACCTTGTCGTCGGCGACGGATTCGGCTGTGCCGTCACCGGGGATGTCACCGTCGGAAGCCCCGCTGTCGGCCGTCTCACCGCCGGCCACCTCACCGCCGGCCACCTCGCCGCCGGAAGCCCCGCTGTCGGTCATCTCCCCGCCGGTCGCCGCGCCGCCGGATGCCGCGCTGTCCGGACCGTCGTGCACCGAACCGTGTTCCATGCCGTCGCGACGTTCCTCGGGCCGACCGCTCGTCGCGTCCGGGCCCATGTCGTCCGGGCCCTTGTCGTCGGAGCTCATGCCGTCGCCTCCATCGCGACGCGCAGCGCCGCGATGCCACGCGAGCCGTACGCCTTCACCGACCCCAGGGATATGCCGAGCGTCTCGGCGACCTGTGCCTCCGTCATGTCCGCGAAGTACCGCAGCACCAGCACCTCACGCTGCCGCCTCTGCAGCCCGCGCATCGCCTTGATCAGCGCGTCCCGCTCCAGCTGGTCGTACGCGCCCTCCTCCGCGCTCGCCATGTCCGGCATCGGCTTGGACAGCAGCTTGAGTCCGAGGATGCGGCGGCGCAGCGCGGAGCGGGACAGGTTGACGACCGTCTGGCGCAGATACGCCAGCGTCTTCTCGGGGTCCCTGACCCGGTTGCGGGCGGAGTGGACGCGGATGAACGCCTCCTGGACCACGTCCTCGCAGGAGGCCGTGTCGTCGAGGAGGAGCGCGGCGAGGCCGAGGAGCGAGCGGTAGTGCGCGCGATACGTCTCGGTCAGGTGATCGACGGTGGTGCCCGCGGTCACGATGCCTTCAGCGCTCTCGCGCGGCGACGGGATGCCGATCACACCGGATGTCCGGGTGCCGGTGGGCACGGGGGCGATCACGGGCATGCCGCCGGCCGGACGCGGGCGCCGGAGCGGGCGTGCCGAGCCGCCGCGTACGGGGGCCGCGAGCCCGCCCCGCAAGGGGACGACTGCCGCGCCTCGGAGCGGGACGACCGCTGTGATGTCGAGTACCTCTGCCACGCCTGTTGGACACGCTTCCCCCCGTCAGGGTTGTACGAGTACGCCACCGTTTTTGACGGTGAGCCACTTGTCATCATGCGTACCCGATCTTCCCCAATGCCCCGTTTTGACAGCACCTCATGCGAAACACCGCCAGGGCGCACGCGGAGACGCCACCCGCCCAACTACCGGTTGCGGCACGTCGGAAGAGCATCGTCGAACATGCCGTCACCGCAGTTCAAGGGGCATCCGTCGCCGACTTGCTCACAAGGTGTTCACAGATGCTACAAACTCCAACGATCCCGCGTCGCCGATTTCCGGACACTCAGGGGCGCTCAGGGGCGCTTGAGATCATCCAGATGGTCTGGACCATTGGGGCGCTCCGGGCGAATGATCGACTCCGCGATCTGTACGGCGTTCAGCGCAGCGCCCTTACGGAGGTTGTCGCCGCAGACGAAGAACTCGAGCGCATGCTCGTCGTCCATCGAGCGACGCACCCGCCCCACCCAGACCGGATCCGTGCCCACGACATCGGCCGGCGTGGGGAAGTCGCCCGAGGCCGGATCGTCGTAGAGCACCACGCCCGGCGACGTCGCCAGGATCTCGTGGGCCCGCGCGACGCTCACCGGCCGCTCGAACCGCGCGTGGACGGAGACGGAGTGCGCGGTCACGACCGGGACGCGCACGCACGTGGCCGCCACCGGAAGCCCGGGGAGGTCGAGGATCTTGCGCGTCTCCTCACGGATGCCCAGCTCCTCGGAGGACCAGCCGTCCTCGCCCAGCGAACCGGACCAGGGCACCACGTTGAGCGCGACGGGACCCGAGAAGGGCCCGGTGTCGTCGCCGACCGCACGCCGTACGTCGCCGGGATGGCTGCCCAGCTCGGTCCCGGCCACCAGCGACAGTTGCTCGCGCAGGGCGGCGACACCCGCCTGTCCGTGCCCGCTCGCGGCCTGCTGGGCGGTCACCACCAGCTCACCGACCCCGAACTCGGCATGCAGGGCGCCCACGGCGACGATCAGCGCCAGCGTGGAGCAGCCCGGGCTCGCCACGATGCCCCGCGGCCGTACCCGTACGGCGTGGGGGTTGATCTCCGGCACCACGAGCGGCACGTCCGGGTCCGCCCGGAACGCGGTGGAGGTGTCGACGACCACCGCGCCCTTGGTGGCGGCGATCGGCGCCCACCGCGCCGCGATGTCCTCGGGCACGAGGAACAGCGCGAGGTCGACGCCCTCCAGGACGTCCTCGCTCAGCGCCAGGACCTCGACCTCCTCCCCGCGCACGGCCAGCTTGCGGCCGGCCGAGCTCGGGGAGGCGACGAGTCGGATCTCGCCCCAGACGTCCGCGTGCTGCGACAGGAGCTGGAGCATCACCGCGCCGACGGCCCCGGTCGCTCCCACGACCGCGAGCGTCGGTTTGACGCTCATCGGCTCGTCACCGGCCGGTGCCGCCGTAGACGACGGCCTCGTCCGAGTCGCTGTCGAGCCCGAACGCGGTGTGGACGGCCGTCACGGCCTCGTTCACATCGTCCGCGCGGGTGACGACCGAGATGCGGATCTCGGAGGTCGAGATCAGCTCGATGTTCACACCGGCGTCGGAGAGCGCCTGGAAGAAGGCGGCGGTGACGCCCGGGTTCGTCTTCATGCCCGCGCCGACCAGGGAGATCTTGCCGATCTGGTCGTCGTAGCGCAGCGAGTCGAAGCCGATCGCGCCCTTCGCCTTGTCCAGGGCGTCCATGGCCTTGCGGCCCTCGGCCTTGGGAAGCGTGAAGGAGATGTCCGTCAGACCCGTGGAGGCGGCGGACACGTTCTGCACGATCATGTCGATGTTGATCTCGGCGTCGGCGACGGCCCGGAAGATGGCCGCGGCCTCGCCCGGCTTGTCCGGCACACCGACGACGGTGATCTTCGCCTCGGAGGTGTCGTGGGCGACGCCCGAGATGATGGCCTGCTCCACCTTGCGGTCCCCTTGCGGCTCGTTGCTGACCCAAGTGCCCTGCAGCCCCGAGAAGGACGAGCGGACGTGGATCGGGATGTTGTATCGGCGTGCGTACTCGACGCACCGGTGCAGCAGCACCTTGGAGCCGGACGCGGCGAGCTCCAGCATGTCCTCGAAGGAGATCCACTCGATCTTCTTCGCCTTCTTCACCACGCGCGGGTCGGCCGTGAACACACCGTCGACGTCGGTGTAGATCTCGCAGACCTCGGCGTCGAGCGCGGCGGCCAGCGCGACGGCCGTCGTGTCGGACCCGCCACGCCCCAGCGTGGTGATGTCCTTCTTGTCCTGGGACACGCCCTGGAAGCCGGCCACGATGGCGATGTTGCCCTCGTCGAGGGCGGTACGGATCCGGCCCGGCGTGACATCGATGATGCGCGCTTTGTTGTGGACCGAGTCGGTGATGACACCGGCCTGGCTGCCCGTGAACGACTGGGCCTCGTGGCCCAGGTTTTTGATCGCCATGGCCAGCAGGGCCATGGAGATCCGCTCTCCGGCGGTCAGCAGCATGTCGAACTCACGCCCGGCAGGGATCGGGGATACCTGCTCGGCGAGATCGATCAACTCGTCCGTCGTGTCGCCCATCGCGGAAACCACGACGACCACTTGGTGGCCGTTCTTCTTGGCATCCACGATCCGCTTGGCGACGCGCTTGATGCCCTCGGCATCGGCAACGGAGGAGCCTCCGTACTTCTGCACGACAAGGCCCACGTGCGCTCCTCGTTCAGTCTCTGCCGCAGTCATTACTGCGGTCGGCTCAGTTTAACGAGCGGCCCGGAATCGCCGACCGTATATCAGATCCTGAGATGTCCCGCTCAGGAAGTGATCTCGACCGGTGCCCGGGCCGCCCATGGAACTCCGTCTTCCCGGGAGGACCGGGGGTACGCGGGAGTGTGGGGGTCCTCACACCCGCAGGGCGGTCAGCCCGGGGGCAGGACGTGCCGGAGGTGGTGGGTGAAGGGGTGGTCGTCCCCCAGGAAACGGACGCTGTCGTCCACGATCCGACCGAACTCCGCCGCCGCCCGATCGCCCTGCCCGACCGCCTCGTACAGGCCCACCAGATTGAGCCGCGAGGTCAGCGTGTCCGGATGTCCGGGGCCGAACCGCGCCCGTCGCCGCTCCAGGGTGGTCTCGTGCAGGGCGATCGCCCGCTCCGGACGTCCGTCCACCCGGCAGGCGACGGCCAGGTTGTTCATCGTCCACAGGGTGTCGCGGTGGCCCGGCCCCAGCAGCCGTTCGAGCCCGGCGACCGCCCCTTCCAGGAGCACGACGGCACCGTGCGTCTCGCCCAGGTGCCGCAGGGTGACCGCGAGGCGGCCGCGGGCCCGGTGCGTCTCCGGACGCTCCTCACCGAGGGCCCGCTCCAGATCGGCGACGGCCCGTCCCTGCAGCTCGGCGGAGTCGAACAGCGCCCCTTCCCTGCCCCATGCCTCGGCGATGCCCTCCCTCGCGCAGGCCGTCAGCCAGTGGTCCGCGCCGAACAGCCGCTCCCGGCACGCGACGACCCGGTCGAACAGCTCCACGGCTGCCAGGGGGTCCCCCTGGTCCAGCAGGAACCAGCCCGCGCGGCCCAGCAGCTCCGCCGTGCTCGCGGTGTCCTCCTCGGCCGGGACCTGCTGTGCGTACGTCTCGACGTGCGGAAGCAGCTCCCGCCAGCTCCCCCACTCCGCCGCGCTCCCGCTCTCCTCAGGCGCCACCAGCCCCAGCGTCTCCTCGGCGACGAGCCGGGCCGCTTCGATGCCCTCCGCCCGGCGGTGCGGATCGCTGTCGTCCGCCGTGCGCGCGACGGCCTGGACGAGCCGGTGCACCGACACCGCTCCGTCCTCGTGCAGGGTGAGCATGCTGTGCGAGGCGAGCCGGCCGAGCGCCCGCCGTACGGCGAAGGGCGCGGCGATCCGGTCGAGGAGGGTGCGGGGGATCCGGTCCGGACCCCACCAGGCGAGGACCCGCAGGAGCGTCCCGGTGAGCGGGTCGGCCGCCGCGAGGCGGTCGAGGGTCAGCCTCCAGGTCCATGCCACGGCCTGCCCGCCGTCGGCACCGCCCTCGACGGGAATCTCGTACAGCTCACCCGGGTACTGGGCGAGCTGCTCCAGGTACTCGCCGGCGGACGTGCGGGTCTCCGCGCAGTACGCGGCCGCCTGCGCCACCGCGAGCGGCAGCTGCCCCAGCGTCGCGCACAGCGCGTGCGCCCCGGAGGTGTCGCGCGGGCCGGCGTGCGTGACGATCCGGGTGAACATCTCGACGGACTCGCTCCGGTCCGGCACGTCCAGCGTGACGACCCTCGCGATCCCGTACCAGCCCGCGGCCTGCCGGGAGGTGATGAGGACCCTCCCCCGGCCGACGCGGGCCAGCAGGGACTCGACGTCGGCGGGTGCGGAGACGTTGTCGAGGACGAGCAGCCAGGTGTCGTGGCCGGAGAGCCATTGCAACGCCCGCTCGCGCAACGCCTCCTGGGTCAGTACGTCGATGAGCGCGGGCTGCATGGCGGCGGCGAGGCCGGCGAGGCCGGCGTCGAGCTCGGAACGGTTCTCCGCGGTGATCCACCAGACGACGGGGTGGTCCTCGGTCTTCCCCGCCACCCAGCGCGCGGCGAGTGTGGACTTGCCGACTCCGCCCAGCCCGCAGACGACCGTGACGTCGAACGGCTCGTCGAGGAGCCCCATCTCGCGCCGCCTGCCGACGAAATGGGCGTGGCGCCGGGGCACGTTCACCAGGCGGCCCGGGTACGCGTCCGAGGCCAGGGCCTCCGGCGGCAGCAGGACCGCCTGCTCGACCTGGGTGACGTGGTCCCCGGTCGCGACCCGCCCGATGTTCCCTCCGGCGGCGACCGACCGCTCCCCTCCGGCCTCGACGCCGCGCTCGACGCCTCGCTCGACGCCGCGCTCGACGCCTCGCTCGACGCCGCTCACGCGTCGCCCGTCGAGACGCTCCCGATGTCACCACCGGCGGCGACGGACCGGTCCCCGGACGCGGTGACGGAACGGGGGCCGACCTGCGGCGCGGAGGCGGGGTTCGACGCGGGCGCGGGCGCGGAGGCGGGCGAGGGCGCCGGGTTGGACGCGGGCGCGGGCGCCGGGTGCGGCGCGGGGGCGGGCGAGGGGGCAGGGCTCGACACGGGCGCGGGCGCCGGGTTAGACGCGGGGGCGGGCGCGGGGCCAGGGCTCGTACCGCTGCCGGTGGCCACGGAGCCGATGCTGCCGCCCGCCGCGACGGCGCCCGCTCCGGACGCCGTGACGCCCGGCACGGGCGGCGGCGTGGCCGCGCCCCGGCCGAACTGCCCCCAGAGGGAGAGCCCGAGGCCGACGGCGGCGAGGACGGCCCCGGTGACGCTCGCGATCTGGTCGGCCTTGCCGAGGTCGCCGACGGCGACGACGACCAGCGCGCCGATCCCGACGACTCCGACGCCAACACCGGTCCACAGGAGTGCCTTTGACCGCCTCTGCGTTGTCATGTCGTCATGATGGCAGCACGGCGGCGGAGTTGGACGGGGCCCACGGCGGCGTCGCCCGTCCCGACCTGGACGACCCGGTGCGCTCGGGCAGTCGGACAGGCCCGTGGCGGCCGGGCCGGACGGACGGCCGAGGCGCTACTTCTTCAGCGTGCCCAGGCCCAGCGGTCCCGCGATCTCCTCCGCCATGACCCGGCCCGCCTCCTCCGCGAGGTCGTCCTCCGTCAGGTCCTCGTCCGTGTCGAGGCCGTCCAGGGCCGCCAGCGGCTGGTCGAGGCGGACGTGCGCGACGAGGGACTGCAGCGCCCGCAGGGTCGCCGAGGCCGTCGGGCCCCAGTTGGAGAAGTAGGAGAACTGCCACCACCACAGCGCCTCGCTCACGCGCCCGGCCCGGTAGTGGGCGAGACCGTGCCGCAGGTCGGCGACGATGTCGGCGAGGTTGTCGGAGATCCGGGCCGGAACCGGCGCCTTGCGCGGCTCGTACGGGTCGAAGACCTCCGAGAAGACGTCCACCGGGTCCAGCATCACCGCGAATCGCTCGCGCAGGTCGTCCATGTCCGGCTCCGGACCCGTGTCGGTCTCGTACCGCTCGTCCGGGACGATGTCCTCGTGCGCGCCCAGCCGGCCGCCGGCGAGCAGCAGCTGGGAGATCTCCAGGAGCAGGAAGGGCACCGCGCTGTCGGGCTCGTCGCCCTTGGCCACTTCCGTGGTGGCCACGATGAAGGATTCGATCGAGTCGGCGATCTGGACCGCGAAGTCGTCCGGGTCCTGCGTGATCGCGTGCAGCGTGGCATCAGACATCGCGGGTGCCTCCTTCGGGCGCGGGCGCGCAGACCCTGTCGTCATACATCTAGCAGTCGCCGCCCCTCGAAGGCACGCCCCAGCGTGACCTCGTCGGCGTACTCCAGATCGCCGCCGACCGGCAGTCCGCTCGCCAGGCGCGTGACCTTGAGGCCCATGGGCTTGATCATCCGCGCCAGGTACGTCGCGGTGGCCTCGCCCTCCAGGTTCGGGTCGGTCGCGAGGATGAGCTCGGTGACCGTCCCGTCCGCCAGCCGCGCGAGCAGCTCGCGGATGCGCAGGTCGTCCGGGCCGACGCCCTCGATCGGGCTGATCGCGCCGCCGAGCACGTGGTAGCGCCCGCGGAACTCACGCGTCCGCTCGATCGCCACGACGTCCTTCGGCTCTTCGACGACACAGATGACCGACAGGTCCCGGCGCGGGTCACGGCAGATGTTGCACTGCTCCTGCTGCGCGACGTTGCCGCAGACCGCGCAGAACCGGACCTTCTCCTTGACCTCCAGGAGCGCGTGCGCGAGACGGCGAACGTCCGTCGGCTCGGCCTGGAGGACGTGGAAGGCGATCCGCTGCGCGCTCTTGGGACCGACGCCGGGCAGCCTGCCCAGTTCGTCGATGAGGTCCTGAACCACGCCTTCGTACAACGGAACGCCCTTCTGAGAAGTGCTTGATTCTTACGGTAGTGGCTGCCGGGGCGCCTTAGAAGCCCAGGCGGGAAAGCGGCTCAGAAGCCGAGGCCCGGCATTCCGCCCAGGCCCTGCGTCAGCGGGCCCAGCTTGGCCTGCTGGAGCTGCTGCGCGTTGTCGTTGGCGGCCTGCACGGCGGCCACGATCAGGTCGGCCAGCGTCTCGGTGTCCTCGGGGTCGACCGCCTTGGGGTCGATCACCAGGCCGCGCAGCTCACCGGAGCCGGTGACCGTCGCCGTGACCAGACCACCGCCCGCCTGCCCGTCGACCTCCGTCGCCGCGAGCTCCTCCTGGGCGCGCGCGAGATCCTGCTGCATCTTCTGGGCCTGCTGGAGGAGCTGCTGCATGTTGGGCTGGCCACCACCGGGAATCACGGTCACTCCTGGCATTTCGACGGGTTACGGATGACATCCGGACGACTGCTGTGACGACTGACGTTCGGTACGGCCGAGCCTACGTGGTCCATGCCCGGCCTGCCGCCACAACTCTTTCGAGTGAGAAACTGCGGGCTCCTCTACCTGATCAAGACCCCCTTGTGGGCGGAAATCCCGGGATTCCGGGCCCATAGCCCACCATTCGGCGGTAGGAAGGGCAGGCACCACGTGCACCGCACGTCACAGAAGGACACGAGCGCCGAGCTGAACAGAGGAGTGCCCCGGTGAGCCAGCAGCCGGAGATGCCGCCGCAGCAGCAGCCGCAGGGGCAGCCGGGACAGCCCGGAGGGTCCGCCGCGAGCCGCGATCTGACCGGGTCGCCGTTCCCGCTCGGCGACTGGGGCGAGCCCGCGGAGCGCCTGGACGAGCTCTACCGCTGGGTCGAGTCCCAGGCCCTGCGCACGGCGGAGTGGTATCTGTCCGACCGGGTCTGGAAGCGCCGCTGCGCCCGGGTCCTGCGGGTCGGCACGGCGCTGGGCGTCATCGTGGGCGCGGCGCTGCCGCTGCTCGACGTCACCGACGTCGCGGACGGGGCGGCGAGCTGGGGCTATCTCTCCCTGCTGCTCGGCGCGGCCTGTCTGCTCTGCGACCGGTACTTCGGTCTGACCTCGGGCTGGATCAGGGACGTGGCGACGGCGCAGGCGGTGCAGCGCAGACTGCAGGCGCTGCAGTTCGACTGGGCGTCGGAGAGCGTCCGGGAGGTGCTCGGGCCCACGGAGGGAACCGCCAGCGAGGCGGCGGAGCGCTGCCTCGGGGTGCTGCGCCGGTTCTCGGAGGACGTGACGGAGCTCGTACGGGCGGAGACGGCGGACTGGATGATCGAGTTCCGCTCGGGCCCCGCGCCGCTCGCCCTGCAGTCGGTGGGCGCCGGTGCGGCCCGACCGGAGGGCTCCCACCCCTCCTCCCGCTTTCCGCTGCCGCCGGGCACCCGCCCGAACATGCCGCGGCAGCGGCCGCCGGAGCCGCGCTGAGCGTCGGCCCAGCGGGCCGGAAGCGCGACGAGAGGCGGGGCACCCCTCTCTCCGAGGCGTGCCCCGCCTCTCGTCGGCCGGATGGTTCCCGGGCTCAGCTCAGGATGATCATCGAGCCCTGTCCGAGGCTCCGCGTCGCCGCCGCGTGCAGCCCGAGCCACACATGGCGCTCGCGCGCGAACGGACTGTCGTCGTAGGCGATGGCTCCCGCCGGCTCCTCCAGCGCGGTCGGGCGCTCCGGCGGCAGCGGGGCGGCCGGCGGGTTGGCCGGGTCGATCCCGATCGCCGGGGCGACGAACTCCAGCTCCCGCAGCAGCCCGTGCGAGGACCCCAGCGGGCCGCCGCCCTCCAGGAGCTCGTCGTTGGAGAGCGGAGCGGGGAAGTCCACGGGGACGTACGCGCCGGCGTGGTCGTAGTGCCAGACCAGGTGGGACTGCTGTGCGGTCGCCTCGAACATTTCGAGGAGCTGCTCGTAGTCACCACCGAGCTCGTCGACCGGTTCGACGGCGAGACCGCACATCAGCAGCAGGTAGGCGCGGCGGAGGAAGTGCAGGGCCTCGTAGTCGAATCCGGCGACGGGCGCCACGTCGCCGGAGAGTCCCGGCATGTAGGCGAAGACGGGAACGGTGGGCAGACCGGACGCGGTCAGGGCCTTGTCGTAGGCGGCGATCTCTTCGGCGAAGGGATTGTCGGGGCTGTGGCACAGCACGTCGACAAGAGGGACCAGCCACAGGTCACAGGCCAAGGGAGGCTCTCTCTCCGTCAGTTGCAGGGACGGCCAGGGTAGTCGGCGCGGTCCGTGCCGCACACCCGCTGGTGACCTGCCCTTCGGCGCCCCGGCCGACACCCGGGCACCGCCGTCACTCCGAGAGGCGTTCCAGACGGTCCGCCCACGCCAGGGACTGGCTGTTGTACGCCTGGACGACCGCGACGGCCGCCTCCGCGTCGCCGAGCGTGAGCGCGTCGACGAGGTCGACGTGCCCGCTCCACAACCAGCCGAGGACATCGCGGTCGGACCGCAGGTACGGCACGGAGAACACCCACGCCTGGACCCGCAGCCGGTGCAGGAAGTCGGCGATGTAGTCGTTGTTGGAGACCAGCCTGGCCAGCTCGCGCCAGTAACGGATGTCGTACCCGATGAGAATGTCCAGGTCGCCCGCGCGGGCCGCCCGCGCCGCCGCCTCGCCCCGGCGCCGCACGGAGACGAGCGCGACCCCGCGGGAGACGTCCGGTTCGGCGGGCGGCACGGGAAGGGGCGTGTGGCGGCGGAAGATGCCGTCCACGACGAGCATCCGGGCCTCGACCATGCCGCGGTAGTCGTCGACGGTGAACTGGTGCACCCGGAAGCCGCGGTGCTGGTCGGAGTCGAGGAGCCCTTGCGCGGAGAGGTCGACGAGGGCCTCGCGCACGGGTGTCGCCGACACCTCGTACTGCTCGGCGATCTGCTTGACGGTGAATTCCTCGCCCGGCTGCAAACGCCCAGCGAGCACCTCGTCACGGAGCGCGTCCGCGATCTGCCGCCGCAGGGTGTTGCGGGTGACAGCTCCGCTCGCGGGCATCTAGGTCGGCCCCCTCCGTCCGGCTTCGGCACACCCTAGACCAGACGGAGGGAAGGCTCCGTGACGCCGGTTACGCGACGTTCGCGCGACCCGGCGCACGACCGACGGCGACCCGGCGCACGACCGACGGCGACCCGGCGCACGACCGACGGCACGCGCCACACGGTGTGCGTCACACGTCGCGCGTCACACGGTGTGCTCGTCGGCCACGCTCAGCGCCGCGTCGAGGGCGGCGAGGCCCTCCTTGGCCTCGGCCTCGGAGACGTTGCAGGCGGGGACGGCGTGGGTGCGGTTCATGTTGATGAAGGGCCACAGGCCGTGCTTCTTGGCCTCCGCGCCGAAGGCCGCCATGGGGGCGTTGGCCGCGCCCGTCGCGTTGTACGGGACGAGCGGCTCGCGGGTCTCCTTGTTCTTGACCAGGTCGAGCGCCCAGAAGGTGCCCATGCCGCGGACCTCGCCGACCGACGGGTGGCGCTCGGCGAGCTCGCGCAGGCCGGGGCCGAGGACGGTCTCGCCGATGCGGGCGGAGTGCTCGACGACCTTCTCGTCCTCCATGACCTGGATGGTGGCCACGGCGGCGGCACAGGCCAGGGGGTGGCCGGAGTAGGTCAGCCCGCCCGGGTAGGGCCGCTGGTCGAAGGTCGCGGCGATCTCGGCGGAGATCGCGACACCACCGAGGGGGACGTAGCCGGAGTTCACGCCCTTGGCGAAGGTCATCAGGTCGGGCACGACGTCGAAGTGCTCGGCGGCGAACCACGTGCCGGTCCGGCCGAAGCCGGCCATGACCTCGTCGAGGACGAAGACGATGCCGTACCTGTCGCAGATCTCGCGGACGCCGGCGAGATAGCCGGGCGGCGGGGTCATGATGCCGGCGGTGCCGGGGACGGTCTCCAGGATGATCGCGGCGATCGTCCCCGGCCCCTCGAAGGCGATCGTGTCCTCCAGGTGCGCGAGCGCGCGCTCGCACTCCTGCGCCTCCGTCTCGGAGTAGAACGGCGAGCGGTAGAGGAACGGCGCCCAGAAGCGCACGACGCCGGCCGAGCCGGTGTCGGAGGCCCAGCGGCGCGGGTCACCGGTGAGGTTGATCGCGGTGGAGGTGGCGCCGTGGTACGAGCGGAAGGCGGAGAGCACCTTGTGGCGGCCCGTGTGCAGACGGGCCATCCGTACGGCGTTCTCGACGGCCTCGGCACCGCCGTTGGTGAAGAAGATCTTGTCCAGGTCGCCGGGGGTGCGCTCGGCGATGAGGCGTGCGGCCTCGGAGCGTACGTCGATGGCGAAGGCGGGCGCGAAGGTGGTGAGCTTGGCGGCCTGCTCCTGGATGGCGGCGACCACGCGGGGGTGCTGGTAGCCGATGTTGGTGTAGACGAGGCCGCTGGTGAAGTCGAGGTAGCGGTTGCCGTCGTAGTCCCAGAAGTACGAACCCTCGGCACCGGCGACGGCGAGCGGGTCGATCAGGCCCTGGGCGGACCAGGAGTGGAACACGTGCGCGCGGTCGGCGGCCTTGACGGCAGCGCCGGCCTGGGGGTCGGGTGCGACATGAGGGGTCATATGCCCAGGGTAAGGACGCGCAGGTCGGAGCGGCCATGACCATCTTGTCCACCGAGACCGCGGCCGACGCGACACGTTGCCGCGCCCCTCCGAGCGGACCGCGCGGGCGAACGGACGGACCCCGATCAGGACGGCGACCATTGACAGCATCCTGTCGAGATGACAGTCTTCTGTCATACAAGCACGGCACCGAAACGATCGCTGGAGGCCCGGAAATGCCCCGCACCGTCCACCTCGCCGTTTACGAGACCCTCGCCGACTGGGAGACGGGCCACACCACCGCCTGGCTCGCCCGCTCCGGCTTCACCGTGAAGACCGTCGGCCCCGTCGCGGACAAGCCCGTCACCAGCATCGGCGGCATGCGGATCGTCCCCGACCTCTCCCTCGACGACCTCCGCCCGGAGGACAGCGCGCTGCTGGTCCTCCCGGGCGCCGATCTCTGGGACGCGGGCGAGGACCTCGCCCCCTTCGCGGCGACCGCCCGCCGCTTCCTCGACGCCGGCGTCCCCGTCGCCGCCATCTGCGGCGCCACCGCCGGCCTGGCCCGCGAGGGCCTCCTCGACGACCGCGCGCACACCAGCGCCGTCTCCTTCTACCTCGACGCGACCGGCTACAAGGGCGGCGAGCACTACGTCGAGACCGACGCGGTCACCGACAAGGGCGCGGACGGCGTCGGCGACCTGATCACCGCGGGACCGACCGAGCCGGTCGCCTTCGCCCGCGAGGTGCTCGGCGTCATGGGCGCCTTCGACGGCACCAGGCTCGACGCCTGGTACCGCCTCTTCCACGACTCCGACCCGGCGGCCTTCGAAGAGCTGAACGCGGACGAAGAGGCGTCGTGAGCAGGGCGGAGCAGGACGCCCTCGCCCGCACCGCGCTCAGCGTCTTCCGGCTCAACGGCCAGTTCCTCGCCGCCTCGGAGGAACTGGCCCGCCCGGTCGGCCTCACCGCCGCCTGGTGGCAGGTGCTCGGAGCCGTACTCCGCACCCCGCAGCCGGTCGCCGGCATCGCCCGCACCATGGGCATCACCCGGCAGAGCGTCCAGCGGATCGCGGACCTGCTCGTGGAGCGGGGCCTCGCCGTGTACGAGCCCAATCCGGCCCACCGGCGCGCCAAGCTCCTGTCGCCGACTCAGGAAGGACTGGCGGCGGTCGAACGGCTCGACCCGGGCCACGCCGACCTCGCGGCCCGGCTCGCCGGAGCCCTCGGCGGCCAGGGGCAGTTCGAGGAGACCGTACGGGTCCTGGAGCGGCTCTCCCGGGCGCTGGAAACGGTCACCGAGGCGGACCCCGCTCCCCCGGTCGGCACCTGGCCCCCCGCACGCACCGCGTCGCCCGAGTAGAAGACGGGCCCGTCATCGGGCGGCCCGACTCCCCCTCGTCGACGACCCGCCGGCGCGTGGTCTCCGCGTCCTGGTGCGCGGGGCGCCCGGCGCGGGCGCCATGACGACGATTCCCGGGGCCCTTTCGGGCATCCCGGGAATCGTCGTCGTACGGGTGGGGAGCTCAGCAGTACAGGTTCGCGCCGGTCGGCACGCCGAGGATCTGCGTGAACTGCTGGTACTTGCTCACGCGGCTCTGGACCTGCGCCGGGTTCTTGCCGTCGCACTCCAGCGCGCCGTTGATCGAGCGGATCGACTGGCCGAAGCCCGCGCCGTTGACCATGGCGTTGTGGCCGGTCATCGTGCCGGGTCCGCTCTGGGTGTTCCAATACCAGAGGCCGGTCTTCCAGGCGATGGGCGCCTCGCGCTCGACGCGGTACGGGTTGTTGAGCAGGTCGATGCCGAGGGCGTCACCCGCGGCCTTGTAGTTGAAGTTCCAGGAGAGCTGGATGGGGCCGCGGCCGTAGTAGGCCGCCTGTCCGGCCGGGCAGCCGTACGGCTGGCCGCTGTCGCAGTAGTGCGGGTAGTTGGCGGTGTTCTGCTCGACGATGTGGACCAGACCGCCGGTCTCGTGGCTGACGTTGGCGAGGAAGGCCGCGGCCTCCTGCTTCTTCACCGTGTCGCTTCCGGTGGTGGCGAAGCCGGGGTAGGCGCTGAGGGCGGCCGTGAGACCGCTGTACGTGTAGAAGGAGTTCCGGCTCGGGAACATCTGGTTGAACTGGGCCTCGGAGACGACGAATCCGGAGGGGTTCGGGCCCGGGTCCGTGCCCCCGCCACCGCATGCGCCCTCGTCGCGCCAGACGTCGGCGGAGCCGGGGCGTTCGTTCTGGGTCCACCACTTGGCGTACCAGTTGCGGCCGTTGTACGAGGCGGTCATGCCGCCGGTGTAGACGTTGCCCGAATTCCAGGCGGCCACACAGGCGGGCGCCGCGCCCGCGCTGGACGCCGGGATGAACACGGCAAGCCCGAGGGCCGTACAGAGTGCGGACAGGAGAATGAGCAGACGTCGCTTCATGCGCTCGCCCTTCCGTGGGGGAAGGCCAGCGAATCGTCTTTGGTCTGGACCTGTCAAGGTCTAGACCATCACTTGTGACAAACGGTGGTCGAACCACCCGGCGGGCGGCTCAGTGGTCGAGTACGCGCTCCAACAGGCTTGTCAGCAGCTCACGTTCGAGCTTCGACAGCGGCTCCATCAGCTCGTCCTGGACACCGGAGAACACCTCGTCCAAGCGCTCCAGGTGGCTGCCGCCCCGCTCGGTCAGGGTGATGACGTTGCGTCGACGGTCCTCGGGGTCGGGGGTGCGCTCGACGTGGCCGCGTTCGGCGAGTTCGTTGATGACGGCGACGAGGTCACTGCGGTAGATGCCGGTGCGGCGGCTCAGGCCGGCCTGACTGGTCGGGCCGTACTCGTCGAGCGAGGCGAGGACCGCGTAGTGCCACTTGCGGGCGTCCTCCGACGCGAGACCCTCGCTGATCAGGCGGTCCGCGCGAGCGGCGGTCAGGGCCAGAAGGCGGCTGGGCAGACCGCGGAGGCGGGCCGGGGTCTGGCGCTCATCCATCTCGGAGGCGTCGCCCCCGCTGTCCGTCGTCATGCGCGCAGATTACCCCTTGCGTTAGTCGCCCGAACGATATAACTTCGTTAGTGTCATGAACGTTAGGGATGGAAACGTTAAAGATACGAACGTTAGAGGTGTGGACGCTAGAGGCGTGGACGCTAGGGGGGCGGATCATGGCGGGACGACCGAGGTCCTCGACGCGACGGGGTACGACGAGGAGTCGAGCGCGGCGGACACCGAGGACGCCGATCTCACCGCTGTCGGCTCGGGGGGCGACGCCGGCGGGCGCGCAGGCGCAGGCGCGGGAGCGGGCGGCGGTGTGGGCGCGGGTGCGGGAGCACGTGGCGGGCGGCGGGGGCGAGGCTGCGGCGTGGGAGCACGTGGCTGGCGGCGGGGGCGAGGCTGCGGCGTCGAGGAGGGGAGTGACGGCGGTGCCGGTCGGCCACGGCAGCGGCGGCGGGCGGCCCGCGGCTCGGCCCGCGTCGGCACGCCGTCGGGCGGCGGGTGCGGCCGCGCCCCCCGACCCTCCCGGCCGCCGCGCCTCAGATCATCAGGATGATGCGGCCCGGCCGGTGGCCCGCCTCCGCTCGGCGGTGCGCCTCGGCCACCTCCTCCAGCGGCATGACGTCGGCAACCCGGGTGATCACCTCCCGGGCCTCCACCTTCTCCAGCGTCTCCTTCAGCCGGGCGGCGTCCGGCCGCCCCCGGACGGTCTCGACGCGGATGCTCCGTTCGGGCGTCGGCACCCGGTCGGGGGCGAGGGCGAGGAAGACGCCGTCGTCCTTCAGCGCGGGAAGGAGCGGGTCCCCGAGGAACGCCCCGTCGAAGACCGCGTCCACCCCTCCCGACGCAGCGGTCAGGGCCTCCCTGACGATGTCGTCCGGGGTGCCGCGCGGGACGCTGTGCTCAGCGCCGAGCACCTTCAGCTCCCGCTCGTCGCCCTCGTGGGCGACGGCGACCACCCGAACACCCACCGCCGACGCGTACTGGACGGCGAGGCGGCCGACCACGCCGCTCGCGCCGGTCACGAGCAGCGTCGCCCCCGCCGGGAGCGCGAGCTGGTCCAGGCCCTGCTGGGCGGTGGCCGAGGCCAGGGGGAGGGAGGCTGCCACCGTGTAGTCGACGTCGTCCGGGATGGGGGCCACCCACTCCGGGGCGACCCTCACGACCTCGGCGTAGGTCCCCTCGCCCGTCAGCTCGTCCCACCAGGGAACGAACCCGGCCACACGGGTACCGGCCTCCAGACCGGGCACCGGGTCGAGGAGCTTGCCGGCGAAGTCCGTGCCGAGGACGAAGGGGGGCCTGAGCGCTCCGAGCTGGTCGGCGTACCTGCCGGCGCGGATCCGCAGATCCGCCTGGTTCACACCGGCGGCCTTCAGGCGCACCCGCACGCGCCCCGGGACGTCTCCGGCCTCGGGCTCGGGCCGGCGGGCCATGCTCAGGACCTCAGGGCCACCGTAGGCGGTCACTTCGACGACACGCATGGAGTTCCTCTCCGACAGGCCCCCTCGTCGCCATTACACCCACGGTCCTCACCCCCGGCAACACTTGATCCGCCAACCCGTGCGGCCCCGCGACCACTGCTGAACGAAGGGAGAACTCCAGGTGGCGGGATGCGACCTCCCCCACGTAACCGCACACGCGTCCGTACCGTCTCGTCCGTGGACTGGGTTACCGCCGAGAACGTCGTCGCCGTCGTCACCGCGCTGCTCGGTGTCCTCGTCTCCGCCGGTGTGGTCGCGTACGAGCGCTTCCTCCAGCGGGGGCGTCGGCTCGGCTACCGCGTGCAGCTCAACACCCCGCTCCGCGAGGCGGGTGAGACCACCGGCGACCTGACCCTCTGGGACGGCGACCTCGGCGACTCCAACGGGTCCACGCTCGTGCTGCTGCGGATCGAGAACGACGGCCTGCGGGACATCACCCACGGCGACTACACCCAGGGGGACGACACCGGAGGGCTGAAGGTCACCTTCGGAGACCGGCTCGTGCGGGCCGTCGTGGCGACGATCCCGCGCGCGTTCGAGCCGGTGAAGATCGACATGGCCGCCGGTCTCGGGCTGCGCAAGCACGAGAACTCCGTCCTGATACCGAAGGTGTCGCTCGAACGGAAGCAGTACTTCAAGCTGCTCGTCCTGCTCTCCGGCAACGTGCTCGAAGGCGCGATCCGGATCAACGGCTTCCATGAGACGGTCGAGGTCCACCACAACAAGAGCATGAGCGTCGACGACCGCCGGCCGACGTTCAGCCCGGCCGCCCGGAACATCACGCTCGTCCTCGCCGCCTGTGTGCTCACCCTCGCCACGATCATCGTCCGCAGCGACACCCCGCCCCCGATCGGCTGCGCCCGGGGCACGCTCACGGTCACCGGGTCGACCGCGTTCGCCCCCGTGGTGCGGGAGCTGGCGAAGAAGTACGAGAAGGACTGCGACGGCGCCACGGTCGTGGTGGACACGCACGGTTCGACCGCCGGCATCAGGGAGCTGGCGGCGGTCGGCGCCGCCGCCGGCGCCAAGGGTTCCCCGGCCGTCATCGCCCTCTCCGACGGGCGCAAGCCCGGCGGCTACCCGCAGCTGCGCGAAAGCATGGTCGCCGTCTCCCTGTTCACGCTCGTCCTCAACGACGCGATACCGGTCACGAACCTCTCCCTCGACGAGGTCCACCGCCTGTACCGCGGCGAGATCACCAACTGGAAGCAGATACCGGGCGGGCCGGACCAGCCGGTCCTCCTGGTCAGCAGGGGCGCCAACTCCGGTACACGGGAGGTCTTCCAGCGTCGCGTCCTCGGACGCAACGAGCCCGCGAACTCCTCGCTCGACTGCGTGCGCAAGGACGACCCGGAGGCTCCGGTCGTGCGCTGCGAACTCGACACCACCGACCAGGTCGTGTCGACCGTCGCCAAGCTCCCCGGCGCCATCGGCTACACCGAACTCCGCTCCGGCACCGGGCTGAAGGGCCTGCACCGGGTGTCGATCGACGGCCGCGTGCCGAACGTCGACGAGATCGGCGACTCGACGTACCCGTACCGGGAGATCGAGTACGCCTACACCTGGGGGCAGCCGCCGGCCGACTCGCTGACCTCCAGTTTCCTCACCTATCTGAGCCGGGGCAGCGGCCAGGACATCATCCGCACCCACGGCCACCTGCCGTGCGCGACACCCAAGGGCCTGCGGATCTGCGGTGAAGGGTGACAACGCGAGGGAGAAGCGGCGGGGCGGTTCTGGCATCCTCTTGCGACGTGGAGCCATTGAACGCGGAAGACCCGGTCAGCATCGGTCCGTTCCGCCTGCTCGGTCGACTGGGCGTGGGCGGGATGGGCCGGGTGTTCCTGGCGCGTTCGGCCGGCGGCAGGACGGTCGCGGTGAAGGTCGTACACGCCGAGCTGGCGGCGCAGGACGAGTTCCGGCGCCGGTTCGCCCGTGAGGTGGCCGCGCTGGAGCGGGTCGGCGGCACGGGCACGACCCCGGTCCTCGGTTCGGACACGGCCGCCGAATCCCCCTGGGTGGCCATCGGCTACGTACCGGGGCCGTCGCTGCGGACCGTGGTGGGCGACGAGTTCGGGCCGCTTCCGTCCGCGACGGTACGGGCGCTGGCGTCCGGGCTCGCGCGGGCGCTCACCCACGTACACAGCGCCGGACTCGTCCACCGCGATCTGAAGCCCTCGAACGTGCTGCTCACCGTCGACGGCCCGCAGGTCATCGACTTCGGCATCGCCCGCGCCGTCGACACGATCACCGACGGCGGACTGACCAGCACCGGTGCGGTGGTCGGCTCGCCCGGCTTCATGTCCCCGGAGCAGGTGCGCGGCGAGAAGCTGACCCCGGCTTCGGACATCTTCTGCCTCGGCTCCGTCCTCGTGTACGCGGCGACCGGCCACTCCCCGTTCGGTACGGCGGACAGCGGCGTCCACGCCACGATGTTCCGCATCGCCCACGACGAGCCCGATCTGACCGACCTCGCGCCGGAGCTCGCCGGCCTGGTGCGGGCCTGCCTGGCCAAGGACCCGGCGGCCCGGCCCTCGGCCACCGAACTGGTGGAGACGATCACCGTCGCCGACCCGTGGCTGCCGGCCGAGGTGCTGGCCCGCCTCGGGCGCCACGCCGCTCGGGTCCTGGAGGCCGAGGCGGAGTCGACGGCCACCGACGGCGCCCCGACCGGCCCCGGCGACCCCACACCGCCGCCGGCCCCGAAGGCGCCCAGGCGGCGGCGCACCGGCCTGATCGCCGCCGCGACGGCCCTCGTGGTCGCGGCGGCGGCCACCGTCACCTACGTCTTCTGGCCGGACCCGGACAAGGGCAGGGACGAGCAGAAGAACCAGGCGCGCGGGACGACCGGTGACGTGTCCGCCCGCCCCGCGGGGATCGTTCCGGCGGCGTTCCTCGGCGCCTGGGAGGGCGTCCAGCGCGGCTCGGCCGACCACCCCAGGGCGACGATGCGGATCGAGATCGTCCAGGGCGCCGCGGGCGCCAAGAGCGCCGTCTACGTCCAGGTGAACGAGGAGCAGCTGTGCATGGGGCGCTCGCGGCTGGTCTCCGCCGACGAGGACAAGGTGGTCCTCGGCGAGTCCGACGTCACCACGAGCGTCCCCGCCCAGCGCTGCACACCCGCCGCCCACCAGACCCTGACGCTGCGTTCGCCCGAGGTCCTGGAGTGGACGTCGGGGGCCGCGAAGGCCACCTTCCGCAAGGCCAGGACCGGCACGAACATCGTGCCGGCGCAGTTCCTCGGCCGGTGGAAGATGAAGAACGACCCGCTGATCTTCGGTGAGAACGTCGACCGCTACAGCGATGAGGTGACGATCACCCAGGGCCCTGTCGGCTCCACCGTCTTCCGCCGCGTGCACGTCTATCCGCGCACCGACGACGAGGGCAACCCGACCCCCGACTCGGTCGCCTGCACCTTCACCGCGCTCCTCGCCGGTTCCGGAGCGCCCCTGGTCATCGGTCCGGGAACCGCGGACCCCGACGCCTCCGACCGTGACTGCGAGCGGGCCGACGTCTCCGGCTATCTGTCGATCGTCCCCTTCAAGGGACGGGAGCGACTGCTGGTCTTCCCGATGCTGGACGGGGAACCGGGCGAGTACTACCGCAGCTAGAGGGCGTACCGACGCCCTCCGGGGCCCGGGTGAGGTCCGGTGACGGCCTCACGCCCGGGCCCCGGGCGCGTCCTTGTCGACACGCGACACGTGTCTCAGGGACGCATCCCGATGGTCGTCACGGGCGGCGTGGGCTTGGGCGCGGGTGTGGACGCGGGCGTGGCCGTCGGCTTGGCCGTCGGGGTGCCCGACGGAGCGGGGGCCGACGGGGACGGCTTGGCAGCCGGGGTCGGCGAGGCGGCCGGCGCGGGCTTGGCCGGGCTCGGGCTGGCGCTGGGGCTGGTTGCCGGTTCCGGTCCGTCGACGGGCCCGGACACGGGGACACGCGGGCCGGAGGCGGGAGTCTGCTTCGCGTCCGGGTCCGGCCTCGGGTCCGGCTTCGGCGTCGGCTTCGTCTCCGGCTTCGGGGTCGAGGTCGGCTTCGTCTCGGGCTTGGGCGTCGCGGGCGCCGTCGCCGTGGGCGTCGGCTTCGGCGTCGGATGCGTCGTCGGCTTCGGCGGGGTGACCTCCGTGCGTTCGATCGCGAACGCCTCGGTCGTCCCCGCGATGGTGGTGCCCGAGTCGAACCCGGCGAGCGCGTACACACAGTCCTGCTTCGCGTTCCGGGGACACGGCGCCGCGGCCGCGGCCGTCTCCCGGTGCGGCGTCGGGATCGAGGGCAGTGTCACCCAGGTGTCGGCGACCGGGCTGTACGCCTCCATCGTGTCCGAGGTCCGGCCGTTCTCGTCCAGGCCCCCCATGACGTACACGCAGCCGTTGCTCAGGCCGTCCGGGCAGGGTGCGTAGGCCGCCCCCGGCCCGTCGTCGCGGCCGGTCGGCATCTCCGGCAGGTACGTCCAGGCGTTGAGGACGGGGCTGTAGACCTCCGCGGAACGCAGCGCGGGGGTGGTGTCGTTCGCCCCGCCCAGGGCGTACACGCACGTGCCCGTCAGCCCCAGACCTGTCGGGCAGGGCCCCGCCGCGCCGGCGAGACCGACCCGGGCGGTCTGCAGCGGAGTCACGGTGGCCCAGGTGTTCGTCTCCGGGCTGTACGCCTGCACCGTGGTCCGGATGGGGTTGGCAAGGTCGGAGCCGCCGAAGACGTACACGCACGTCCCCCGCAGTCCCAGCCCTTCGGCGCACGGCGCGGTGGCGCCCGCGGCGCCGGTCCGGGGTGTCGGCATGTCCGGCAGGGTCAGCCAGGTGTTCGTCTCGGTGCTGTACGCCTCCGCCGTCGCCACGACGGTTCCGGCGGAGTCGGTCCCCCCGACGGCGTACACGCAGTCCCCTCGCACGCCTTCGGGGCAGGGGGCCGTCGCCGCGGCGACCGAGTGGCGAGGGGTCGCCATCTGCCGCAGCGTCGCCCACGCGTTGGTGCTGGGGCTGTACGCCTCGAACGGGGCGAGGGCCTCGTTGCCGACTCCGCCGATCGCGTAGACGCAGGTGTCGAGCAGGCCCTCCGGGCAGTCCGCCGCCGTGGCCCCGAGGGCGGCCCGGGCGGTCGGCATCGACGGCACCGACACCCACACGCCCTGCGCGGTCGCGGAGCCGGACACCAGGGCCAGCAGCGGGGCGAGTGCGAGCACCGCCAGCCGCCGGCTCCGTCTGCGTGGCGGCGGATGCCCCTGCTGGTCACTGTGGCGTGCGCGTCTCATGGGACCTCTCTTCATCTGCGGGGAGTCGGACATTCCAGCGAAACGTATGACTATGTGACAGTTCCGCGTGAATGCCCGAACCCTGCAGATACGCCCTGACGTCACCCGCGCAGCGGACCCCGCCGGACCACGGGGTCCGCTCGTGGGGGCGCGTGGCCCCGGCGTCCTAGAGCAGCGCGATCACGCGCTCGACCGCCGCGAGGAGCGGCGCCCCGATCGCGCCCGCCGCCCCGGCGATCTCCGCGATCCGGTCCAGCGCACGGCGCCGTTCCTCCGGCTCGGCGGCCGGACCCGCGGTGATGGCCGGCAGGGCGGCGTCGAGGGACTGGGCCGTCCCCGCGGGCACGGCGCCGCGCAGCTCCACGAGCAGCCGGAGCAGCTCCTGCACCGCGGCCTCCATGGCGGGAGACGTGGCCTGGGCGCCCACCGTCCCCGACTGGTGGTTCACCATGCCCGTGTTGTTGCTGCCACCGTGCATGTTGACGGTGTTCCCGTAGAAGTAGTTGTCGCCGCTCATCCGTTGGACATCCCCACGTTGCCGCTGCCGCCGTACATGTTCACGGCGTTGCCGAAGTAGTAGTTGCTGGGGTTGCTGATCGTCAGCCGCTCCACCCGCACGCTGAGTTCCGTGTCCGGGTTCTCTATGGCATGCGCGATCTGGTGAACCAGCTGGTTCAGATGGTCGGGGCGGCCGGTGACCAGGGCGGTCGACTGGCCGTTCGACTCGACGGCCATCACGAAGTGGGAGGACGCGGTCACCACCATGAGCATGTCCACCAGGAAGTAGATCAGGCCGGCCACGCTGATCACCCAGACGAACTGGAGGGTGCCGGCGAACGCCCCCTCCTCCCTGGAGAGGAGCGAGGCGATTCCGCCGAAGAGGGTGAACGCCATCGCCGTCAGCAGTGTGATCACCGTGCGCTTCAGAAACTGCAGCACGGCCTCCTTGCGTCGGGGGTGGAGCACGAACGTGTAGACGCGAGCCACGTTCTGGAGCGGATAGACCGCCCCACCGACCCACAACAGCCGCCTCGTGACGGTCAGATCGAGCGAGCCCGGAAGCCCGGCCGCCGAGGCCGGAGGAGGTCCCGGCGGACGCTGCGGCACCGGCGAACTCGCCGCCGTGGGAGGCTCCTTCGGTGGCTCCGGCATCGGAGCCTCACGAGGCTCCGGTGGTTCCTGAGGCGTCGGTGACTCTGTCGCTGCCATGATTCCCCCTGAGATCGGCATCGGAGTGGAGCCACATTAGGCACGTGAGGCACTCCGCCACACAAGGTGAGTTCAGGCCGCACACAGTCCGATTCGGGGCACGCCCCGCACCAAAAACCCCGCCGTGGCCGGGGCCGGTGGACATCCCGACGACGAGCGTGGCCTGCTCCTCGGCGCGTGGGCCCGGCGCACGGCCTTGTCCGCCTCCACCCAGGCGGCCGGCACCGCGCGGGCCGCCGGATCGCCGGCTCCTACGACGATCCTCAACTCATGTGACCTAAAGACTGGTTGTGCGATGCTGGTACCGTCACCGCCCTCTGAGGCGGCGACAGAGGGGAGCAGCCCGTGAACGTCGGGTGGCCTGAGGCCGTGATCTCCATAGCGCTGGTGACGGCGCTCGTCCTGATCTTCTTCCTGCTGAGGCGCCGGCTGCGCAAGGCGACTGTCCACGTGCCCGGCTTTCACGGCGGTTTCGAGGCCGACGAGCCGCAGCGCCTGGCCGACCAGGAACTCCAGGTCCACGACTCCCTGCTGAAGAACGCGGACCTCACCATGAGCAAGGGAGTCAGGACGGGCTTCTTCGGCTCCAAGGTGAAGAAGACGACCATCCGCGTCACCGGCGGGGACCTCCCCGCCCAGCCGGGTCAGACGGACCAGACGGACCCGGCGCCCGGCACGGCCGCCCCCTGAGGCGCCGGCACCCAGGACCGGACCGGGAACGGGGGACACCAGCGCGTGTCGAGCACAGACCACGTCCATGTCGACCGCGCCGCGCAACTCGCGGACGCAGCGCGCGTCGCCGCCGGCACCAGAGATCGTCAGGCGCTCTTCTACGAAGGGCCGGCGGACATCGGCAAGACCTCACTCCTGCTGGAGATCCACCGGCGGCACGCCACCGCCGGTTCCTACTACGTCGACCTGGGGCGGATCGTCGAGAAGAACGACGTCCTGGCCCACATCGCCCGGCAGGCCCGCCGGCAGGAGATCCCGGTCGACGCCTTCCAGACCGTCCGCGACCGGCTCGCCCAGGCCGGCTCGCTCAGCGTCAACGACATGCGCGCGAGGAACTCCTCCATCACGATGGTGGTCAACGTGTTCAAGGACCGGAAGCTCCAGCTCGACGCCATGAGCGACGCGCTCCTCGACACCCTCACCGCGCCACCCCGCCAGCCCGTGATCTGCCTGGACGGCTTCGAGCAGTGCGAGGCGCCCATGCGCGACTGGCTCAGCGACGATCTCCTGCCCGACCTGCTCAGCCGGCGGGGCACCAGCGTCTTCCTGGCCGGACGGCAGGTCCCCCGCCTCGGCCGGCCGTACGCGGCCCTGACCCGGACCATGGCCCTGCCGCCCTTCGACGTCGCCACGGTCGAGGAGTGGATCAGCACCCTCGGCTTCGACAGCCTGAAGGGGGAGGGAGCACGGATCCACACCCACCACGGCGGCGTCCCTGGACTGATCCGGGAGTTCTTCGACCTCCACGCCGAACCCTCCGGAACCCGGTGAGCGCGCCATGACCCACGAACCCGGCCACCGTGCCCTGGAGATCCTCGACGCCCTGCCGGGCACGGAGAGACGGCTGATCGAGGCCCTGTGCGTGTACGAGCTCTTCGACCGGCCGGTCATCGGATACACCGCCCGGGCCCTCGCCCTCGACATCCCGCCCGAGCGGATCACCGCCCGTCCCTTCGTCCGGCCGGACGACCTGTCCGGCGTCGACCCGGCCGACGAGGACCGGTACACGCTGCACCGCAGCCTCCGGAGCGCGCTGAACGACCGGCTCCGCGAGCGCTTCCCCGACCGCCTCGACCGCGCCCACCGTCTGGCCGCCGCCTACTACCACCAGCCCCTCGAACCGCTCCGTACCGACCGGCTCGACCGGTACGTCCACGAACTGCGCCACCTCGCCGCCGTCCGCCCGGAGGCCGCCGTCAGCCGGCTCGCCTCCTTCGCCCACACCGCCCTCCTCGCGGGACACGCCGAGGCCGCGGGCCGGGCCGCGACCACCGCCGTGACGGCCCTCGCCCGACCGACCCCCGGCGCCGGGCTCGTGGCGGAGTCCGTCAAGGCCGTCGCGCGGATCCTCAGCTCTCCCGACGACGCCGACCACCACACCGTGATGGCCCTGGACCGGCTCCTCGCGGACCACCCCCTGCCCCGGGACCGTGCCGCCCAGCGCATCGTCATGTTCGCCGCCGACCTGGTCGCCTACCACACCGAACGGCACACTCCGGCGCCCTCCCTCACCGCCGCCGTCCTGCCGGCCGCGGTCACCACCGTCGACCCCATGGGCCTCCCCGCCGGGCGGGGCTGGGACGAGTTCCGCATGGACCGGGAACTCCGTGAGATCGCCGCGACCATCACCAGCCGCACCCACAGGGTGGCGTTCCCCGACAAGAGAACCGCCCAGCACGAAGTCAGCACCAAACTGAGCGCCGTCCTCGACGACCCTCTGGGCGCCCCCCGCCGCCCGGTCATCGTGGACCTCGTCCCCTGGGACGACGACCGCTTCCTCGACGACCTGCGGCTACGGGACCGCAACGGACGCCCCGTCAACATGATGACGTCCACCGACGTCAAGACCCATGTCGGGCGGGAGGTCCATCGCCTCGTCACCTCCGACGGGGAACCGGACACCGAGACCGGCGGAGCCCTCGTCCGCAGCCTCCATGCCCTCGCCTGGTCCTCCGACACCGACGAGATCACCGCCGTCCTGCGCCGCGCCGCCGACCGCGGCACGGGACTCGGAGACGCGCTCCGGCAGCGCATCGGACGGCTCATCCGCTATATGCCGGTGGTGGCCCTCGTCGACACCCACCCGGGGATGTCCTCGGAGGTGGTCTACGACTACGGCGACACGTGCGCGGTGCGACGGACCGCCTGGGGAATGGTCGTGGTGTCCACGGACATCCCCGTGCCCCGCGAGGTACGGCAGAACCGGCTCCAGGTGGTCACCCCCGAGGGCATGGAACCCGCCGGTCCACCCCGCACGCCCCAGCCCGCCGAGATCGCCCCTCTCCATGCCCCCGACGCCGTCGGCGGCATCCGCGAGTACGCGGTCTCCCTCGCGGGGGACGGTGAATCGGGCGACCCGCTGACCGGCATTCGCGTGGACATCCCCTTCGTCGTGCCCCGCGCGCCCTACTCCCGCGCCCTCATCACCGGCACGGTCTGCACCCTCATCGCGCTCGCCTCGGGGCTCCTGTCCTTCTGGGTCGACCCCTCCGCCTGGGCCCAGATCATCTCGATCGTCGCGGCCGGCGGCCTGGGAGCGGACAGCCTGGTCAAGGGCCGCGGCGGCGCGGGGGGTGTCTCCGACCTTCGCACCCACGCCGAACGGCCCCTGCACCGTGTCACGTACAGCACCGTCGTCCTGGCCATCGGCGCAGCCCTGTCCGCCGGCCTCGGGGACAATGTCGGACGGGCCGTGGCGCTCGCCGCCGCGCTGGTCTGCCTTGCGCTCTCGGGAGCGGTGCTCCTCAGGGCGCTCCGCCGCTCCGCCTTCAGGCCGGAGGGCTCCCACCGCGCCCTGGCACGCCACGACTGACCACCCGCGCCTCATCCGGCTACGCCCCGGAGTTCCGTCCGCGCAGGCGAGTGGTGGACGACACCGGTTACCCCAGGAGACCCCGGGAATGGCCGAGGGCCCGCGCCCCGGAGTACGGGGGGCGGGCCCTCGGTGGGGAACGGCGACCGCGGCCTACAGGAAGGAGTTGATCTCGATCGTCTCCGTGCGGCCCGGGCCCACGCCGATCGCCGAGATCGGCGCGCCCGACATCTCCTCCAGCGCCTTCACGTACGCCTGCGCGTTCTTCGGCAGGTCCGCGAAGGTCTTCGCCTTGGTGATGTCCTCGGACCAGCCCGGCAGCATCTCGTAGATCGGCTTCGCGTGGTGGAAGTCGGTCTGCGAGTAGGGCAGCTCCTCGACGCGCTTGCCGTCGATCTCGTACGCGACGCAGACCGGGATCTGCTCCCAGCCCGTCAGCACGTCGAGCTTGGTGAGGAAGAAGTCCGTCAGGCCGTTGACCCGGGTCGCGTAGCGCGCGATGACCGCGTCGAACCAGCCGCAGCGACGGTCACGGCCGGTGGTGACACCCCGCTCGCCGCCGATCCGGCGCAGCGCCTCGCCGTCCTCGTCGAAGAGCTCCGTCGGGAACGGGCCGGCGCCGACACGGGTCGTGTACGCCTTGAGGATGCCGATGACCCGGCTGATCTTCGTCGGGCCCACGCCGGCGCCGGTGCAGGCGCCGCCCGCGGTCGGGTTCGAGGAGGTGACGAAGGGGTACGTGCCGTGGTCGACGTCCAGGAGCGTGCCCTGGCCGCCCTCGAAGAGCACGACCTTGTCCTCGTCCAGCGCGTTGTTGAGGATCAGGGTGGTGTCCGCGACGAACGGCTTGATCTGCTCCGCGTACTGGAGCATCTCCTCGACGATCTGCGCGGCGTCGATGGCGCGACGGTTGTAGAGCTTGGCGAGCAGCTGGTTCTTGCCCTCCAGCGCCGCCTCGACCTTCTGGGTGAGGATCGACTCGTCGTACAGGTCCTGGACCCGGATGCCGACGCGGTTGATCTTGTCGGCGTAGGTCGGGCCGATGCCACGCCCCGTGGTGCCGATCTTGCGCTTCCCGAGGAACCGTTCCGTCACCTTGTCGAGGGTGACGTTGTACGGAGTGATCAGATGCGCGTTGCCGCTGATCAGGAGCTTGGACGTGTCAACGCCGCGCTCGTTCAGTCCGCTCAGCTCGGAGAGCAGGACCGCCGGGTCGACGACGACACCGTTTCCGATCACCGGGGTGCACCCCGGGGAGAGGATTCCGGAAGGGAGAAGATGCAGTGCGTACTTCTGGTCGCCGACGACGACGGTGTGGCCGGCATTGTTGCCGCCCTGGTAACGCACGACATAGTCAACGGATCCACCGAGGAGGTCGGTGGCCTTTCCCTTGCCCTCGTCACCCCACTGAGCACCGAGCAGCACAAGTGCGGGCACAGGCGTACACCCCTTCCGGGCGGGGCATGTCCAAGGTCAGGGGGCCTAATGCCGCCTCACCGGTGTGCCCCGGAATAGACGAAGCCCCTGGCGCAATAGCGCAAGGGGCTCTTGCACAAAGATGCTACCCGAGGAAGGACCGAGGTGTCGGCTCACGACCAGCTGCTGGTGGTCATCGACCCGGTCGCCCGCCGAAGTGACGGCGAGTCCGTACGGATCGCGAAAGATGTGTTGTGTGCGGGAGCGGAGACGAAGATCTGTCTTCCGGACAGCCCGGAAGAATTCTTCCGGGCCCTTGCGCGGCGGGGCTCCCGCCGCCCCGTGGTGGTCGGCGACGACCGCACGCTGCTACGGACGGTGACGGTGCTGCATCGTGAGCGTGAGCTCACGGACGAGACGCTGTCCCTGGTCCCGATCGGCGCGGCGGGCTCGCTGGAAGTCGCGTACGCGCTCGGCGTGCCGCAGAGCGCGGTGACGGCGGCGCGGGCGGTGCTCGACGGGGCCGTACGCCGCCTGGACCTGCTGGTGGACGACAGCGACGGGGTGGTGCTCGGCGATCTGAGCATCCCGGCCACGGCGGGGCGTGCGGTGACCGATGCCACGCCCTCCGTCTGGGGCGCCTGCCGTTCCCTGGTCCGCACCCTGGTCCGGCCGGCCCCGTCCCAGCCCGTGGCGCGCACGCACCGCCTCCGGGTCGAGGCGGACGGCGTCCTGCTGAGCGATGTGAACGCCCCCGTGGAGGAGGTCAGCGTCCATTCCGTGGCGGGACTGGCCGACATCACGATCCGCCCGCCGGCCGCGCCGCCCATCCACACCGGGGCCCGCTCCCTCACGGTCTCCGGCCCGGACTTCCGGTACCGCGCGGACACGGTGGTGTCGGGGCCGGTGCGCAGACGGACGTGGATGGTGCGCGAAGGGGCGTGGGGGCTGACGCTGCCGCGGGTCTGAGGGCGCGCAGCGGACGTCCCGCCCGCCCGGCGACACCCGGCACGCGCGCTCGCCGCGTCGTCGGGATCGCCCGCGTGCGCCCGGGGCGTCCCTTTCGGGTCCACACGGCCTTCCCCCCTTGCCATGTCTATCGATTATCAATAGATTCCCATCGTGACTCGATCGAAGGAGCGACGATGGGAAGACTGACGGTGCTCGCGCTGCGCGCCGTGCTCGTGCTGCTGCTCGCCGGCTCGGTGTTCGTGCAGACGGTGATGGTGCCCCTGCTGGCCATCGACATGAAGGGGCTCGACCCGGACTACGCCTACCTGCGCACACCGATCCTGGTGATCGCGGTCCTGGGCGTGGTGACGGCACAGGTCGTCCTGGTCTGCGTCTGGCGGCTGCTCACGATGGTGCGGCGCGGGACCGTGTTCTCCCACGCCGCCTTCCGCTACGTGGACGTCATCACCGGCGCGTTCGTGGCGGCCGCGCTGCTGGTGTTCGCGCTGGGCACGGTCCTGGCGCCCGGGGAGGCCGTCGCGCCCGGTGTCGTCCTGCTCCTGGGCGGCGTCGCCCTCGGGATCCTGGGGGTCGCGCTCATCGTGCTCGTGCTGCGGACGCTGCTCGCCCAGGCCGTCGCGCGCGATGTCGAGGCGACGGCGATGCAGGCAGAGCTGGACGAGGTGATCTGATGCCGATCGCCGTCGACATCGACGTGATGATGGCCCGGCGGAAGATGTCCGTCGGCGACCTCGCGGACCGTGTCGGGATCACGCCGGCGAACCTGGCGGTGCTCAAGAACGGCCGCGCGAAGGCGGTGCGCTTCACGACGCTCGCGGCGCTCTGCGAGGTGCTGGAGTGCCAGCCGGGGGACCTGCTGCGCTGGGAGCCGGGACCCGAACCCGAACCCGACGCCGAGTCCGCGGCGGCCACGGCGACGGACGGCTGACCGGCCCACCCCTCGGCCGCCCACCTCTCGGCCGCCCACCTCTCGGCCGCCCACCCCTCGGCCGCCCACCCCTCGGCCGCCCACCCCTCGGCCACCTACCCCTCGGCCGCCTTCGCCGCCTTGCGCTCGCGCCAGCGGCTCAGCATCCCCGACATCTCCTCCTGCAGGAACTCGAAGAACTCCGCCGTCTCGGCCGTCCGGCGCCCCGCCGCCGTGCCCGGACCGAGGATCTCGGAGCCGTCCCGGAGCACCTTCTCCCAGCGGATCAGGATCTGGTCGCGCCGGGTGATCGACTCGTACCAGACCTCGTTGTGGAGGACGTAGCGGTCCCGGCGCGAGCCCGGGTCCCGCTCGCGGCTGACCATGCCGACCTGGTTGAGGTAGCGCACGGCGCCGGAGACGGCCGCCGGGCTGATCCGCAGCTGCTCCGCGAGTTCGGCGGAGGTCATGGACGCCGACTCCGAGGTCAGCAGCGCCGCGAACACACGTGAGGCCATCCGCTGCATCCCGGCCTCGGTGAGTTCGGCGGCGAAGCGCTCCACGAACCGGGACACGGCCTCGTCACCGCCGCCCTCGCCGCCACTGGTCCTCGTCAACTCGTTCATCCCCCAACTTTATACGCTTCCTTAACTTCACAATTTTGTGAAAGTACCGTACGTTCTGAAGCATGACGAAGGCAATCACCATCGCCGGACTGCACAAGTCCTTCGGGCGGACGCATGCGCTGGACGGCCTCGACCTCACCGTCGAGACCGGTGAGGTCCACGGCTTCCTCGGCCCGAACGGCGCCGGGAAGTCCACCACCATCCGGGTCCTCCTCGGGCTGCTGCGCGCCGACTCCGGCGCCTCCCAGCTCCTGGGCCGCGACCCGTGGAACGACGCCGTCGAGCTGCACCGCCGGATCGCGTACGTCCCCGGTGACGTGACGCTCTGGCGCAATCTCTCCGGCGGCGAGGTCATCGACCTCTTCGGACGGCTCCGCGGCGGACTCGACACCGCACGGCGAGCCGATCTGATCGAGCGGTTCGAGCTCGACCCGACGAAGAAGGGGCGCACCTACTCCAAGGGCAACCGCCAGAAGGTCGCCCTGGTCGCCGCCTTCGCCTCCGACGTCGACCTGCTCATCCTCGACGAGCCCACCAGCGGCCTCGACCCGCTGATGGAGGAGATCTTCCAGGGCTGCGTCGCCGAGGCACGCGAGCGCGGGTGCACGATCCTGCTCTCCTCGCACATCCTCAGCGAGGTCGAGACCCTCTGCGACCGGGTCAGCATCATCCGCAAGGGGCGGACGGTGGAGAGCGGTTCGCTCGCGGACCTGCGCCACCTCACCCGCACCAGCGTCACCGCCGAACTCGCCGGCGCGCCGAACGGGCTCGCGCACCTCCCCGGCGTCCACGACCTCACGGTCCAGGGCCACCGGGTGCGCCTCCAGGTCGACACCGACAAGCTCGACGCGGTGCTGCGCTCGCTGACCGAGTCGGGGGTGCGTTCCCTGACGAGCACCCCGCCCACGCTGGAGGAGCTCTTCCTGCGGCACTACGCCGACGAGACCGCCGAGGTGACCGCGCGATGAGCACGCTCGCCGCGCATCTGACCGGGACCGGCTCGCTGGCCCGGCTCGCGCTCCGCCGGGACCGGCTGATGCTGCCGATCTGGGTCCTGGTCACGGGCGGCATGGTCGCCGCCGGGGTCGGCTCCCTGGAGGGGTTGTACGGCACCCAGGAGCAGCGGTCCGAGCTGGCCGCCTCCATGAACGCCAACAGCTCGGTGCGCTCGCTGTACGGGCCGGTGTTCGGCGACTCGCTCGGCGGCCTGGTGGCCTGGCGCTTCAGCACCTTCGCCGCCGTGCTGGCCGCCGTGATGAGCCTGATCATCGTCATCCGGCACACCAGGGAAGAGGAGGAGACCGGGCGTCAGGAGATGCTCTCCTCCACGGTGGTGGGCCGTCGGGCGCCACTGACCGCCGCCCTGCTCGCCGCGCTCGTGGCCAACACGGCCGTCGCGCTCCTGATCACGGCCGGCCTCGCCGGGCAGGGTGCGGGCGGCGCGCTCGCCCTCGGGCTCGCCGTCGGCGGCACGGGAATGCTCTTCGCCACGATGGCGGCCATCGTGGCGCAGCTGACGGAGAGCGCGCGTCTGGCGAAGGGCCTCACGGCGGCCGTGCTGGGCCTCGCCTTCGTGCTGCGGGCGGCGGGGGACGCCGGGACGGCCGGAGGGTCGTCCGTTCTGACCTGGCTCTCCCCGATCGGCTGGGCCGAGAACGTGCGCGCCTTCGCGGGTGAGCGGTGGTGGGTGCTGCTGCTGACCGGCGCGGCCGTGCTCGTACAGGCGGCGGTGGCGTACGCGCTGGCCGGCCGGCGGGACGTGGGCATGAGCTTCCTGCCGACCCGGCCGGGTCCGGCGGTGGGTCTGCTCGGGACGGCCGGGGCCCTGGCCTGGCGGCTGCAGCGGGGCGGTGTGCTCGGCTGGTCGGTCGGGTTCCTGCTCGGCGGGATCGTCTTCGGCGGGATGGTCGAGGGCGCGGCGGACCTCGTGGGCGACAACGAGCAGGCGCGCCGGATCTTCGAGCGGATGGGCGGGGAGACGGGCCTGACCAACGCGTTCCTGGCGACGATGGTGAATCTGTTCGGGATGATCGCGGCGCTGTACGCGGTGGGTTCGGTGCTGCGCCTGAACGGCGAGGAGACGTCGCAGCGGGCGGAACCCGTCCTGGCGAACGCGGTGGGCCGGGTGCGGTGGGCGGCCGGTCATCTGGTGATCGCGTTCGGCGGGGCGGCGTGGATCATGCTGCTGAGCGGCTTCGGCCTGTACGTCTCGTACGGCTCGGACCTCGGCCCGATCCTGGGCGCGTCGCTGGCGCAGCTCCCCGCGATCTGGACGCTGGCGGGGCTCGCGGTCCTGCTGTGGGGAGCGTTCCCCGGGGCGGCGCCGGCGGGTTGGGGGGCGGCGGGGCTGTGCCTGGCGCTGGGCTGGATCGGCCCCGCGCTGGATCTTCCGCAGCCGGTCCTGGACCTGTCGCCCTTCGGCCACCTGGCGAAGCTCCCGGGCTCCCCGATGGCCTGGGGCCCGGCCCTGACCCTGACGGCCCTGTCCCTGGCCTTCGTGGCGACGGGCCTGTGGCGCCTGCGCCGCAGGGACCTCACGACGTCCTGACGACGGCGGCGCACCGCGGGCCCCGGAGACGGGGCCCGCGGTGCGCGGGCAGGGGTCTGCTACGCCTCCGCCACGGGTCTGCTACACCTCCACCAGGAGTTCGTCGACGCCCCTGATCACATAGCCCGGGTTCCACCGCGGTTCCGACACCAGACGCAGGTTCGGGGCCTCGCGGATCAGCTCACCGAAGAGGGACGACAGTTCCAGGCGGGCCAGCGGGGCGCCCAGGCAGTAGTGGATGCCCGCGCCGAAGGTGATGTGGGGGTTGTCCTTCCGGGTCAGGTCCAGGACGTCGGGGGAGGCGAAGCGGGCCGGGTCCCGGTTCGCCGAGCCGAAGAGGAGGGCCACCTCCGAGCCTCGCGGGATGGGGACGCCACCCACCTCGATGTCGTCCAGGACCCAGCGCTCGAACATCTGCAGCGGGGTGTCGTACCGCAGCAGCTCCTCCACAGCTGTGGACAACATTCCGTCCGGATCCCTCCGCAACGCGGCCAGCTGCTCCGGATGCCGCAGCAGCGTCCACCAGCCGTTGACCGTCGTGTTGACCGTCGCCTCGTGCCCCGCGTTCAGCAGCAGCACGCACGTGGAGATCATCTCCTGCTCGGTCAGCCCCTCCACCGCGATCAGCGAGGAGATCAGATCCTCCCCCGGGTCCTTCCGCCGCCGTTCGATCAACTCCCGCAGGTACGACGAGAACTCGATCGACGCCCGCACCGCCCGCCGCGCCGTCTCCTCCGACGGGTTGAGCTCGAACATGCCGCAGATCTCCGCCGACCAGGGCCGCAGCCGGTCCCGCTCCTCGTCCTCCTCCGGAACGCCCAGCATCTCCGCGATCACGGCGACCGGCAGGGGTTCGGCGACGTCGGCCAGCAGGTCCCCGCCACCGCGCTCGACCAGACCGCCGACGAGCCGCGCCGCGAGCCTCCGTACCGTCGGTGCCAGGTTCTCGACCGTCCGCGGCGTGAACGCCTTCGACACCAGGCGCCTGATCCGGGTGTGGTCGGCCGCCTCCAGGTCGAGCAGACCGTGGTCGTTCAGCGTGTGGAAGGGCTCGTGCGCCGCCGGCGGAGGCGTGCGCCCGAACTCCTCGTGGGTGAAGCGGTGCGTGTACGTGCGGCCGAGGCGCCGGTCCCGGAGGAGCGCCGACACGTCCTCGTAGTGCGGGATCAGCCATTGGCGGGTCGGCCCGTACCAGTGCGCCCGGCCCGTCGCCCGCAGTTCGGCGTAGGCGGGGTACGGGTCCGCGACGAAGGCCGGCGACCACGGCTCGAAAGGAACGTCCATGACCGGACGCTACCGGCCGAGCCACGGCCCCGGCCATGGTCCGCCGCGCACCGCCCACCCGCCGGCCCGCACCGGCCCCGCCCGGCGCGCACGCTCCCCGCCCCCGGCGCATCCGGAGGAGAGGCCCTACCCGCCGACCTGCACCAGCCTCGCCTCGTACGCGAAGACCGCCGCCTGCGTCCGGTCCCGCAGTCCCAGCTTCACCAGGATCCGGCTGACGTGCGTCTTGATCGTCGACTCGGCCACCACCAGGTGGTCGGCGATCTCCGCGTTCGACAGCCCCTGCGCGATCAGCACGAGCACCTCGGTCTCCCGCTCCGTCAGATCCCCGACCTGCGCCAGCGTCGGGGGCCTCGGCGTCTCGGCCGCCTTCGCGAACTCGGTGATCAGCCGCTTCGTCACGGTCGGCGCCAGCAGCGCCTCGCCGGCCGC
Source organism: Streptomyces sp. NPDC047971 (assembly GCF_040653355.1). Taxonomy (NCBI): domain Bacteria; kingdom Bacillati; phylum Actinomycetota; class Actinomycetes; order Kitasatosporales; family Streptomycetaceae; genus Streptomyces; species Streptomyces sp. NPDC047971. Next base: position 87,950 of record NZ_JBEZNW010000019.1, read on the forward strand.
CACGACCCGTACGCCGTCGGCCAGCTGCCGCGCCGACGCGTCCTTGAGCAGGAAGCCCGAGGCTCCGGCACGCAGCGCCTGGTAGACGTACTCGTCGAGATCGAAGGTCGTCAGGACCAGCACCTTCGCGTCGGCGTCCGCCGTGACGATCTCGCGGGTCGCCTCGATGCCGTTCAGCTCGGGCATACGGATGTCCATCAGGACCACGTCCGGGCGCAGGGCGGCCACCTGCGCGATCGCCTCCCGGCCGTTGACGGCCTCCCCGACGACCTCGATGTCCGGCATCGCGCCGAGCAGCACCGAGAAGCCCTCGCGGACCATCATCTGGTCGTCGACGATCAGCACCCGGATCACTGGTCCACCTCCTCACGCGTCACGGGGATGAACACGGCGACCTCGAAACCGCCGTCCTCGGCCGGTTCGGCCGTCATCTCCCCGTTCAGCATCGTCACCCTCTCGCGCATCCCGGTGAGGCCGTGACCTGCGCCGGGGGACGGCTTCACGAGGCCCCGGGCGGGTCCGTTGACGATCCGCAGGCCGAGCCCGCCGAGGACGTACGACACCTCCACCCCCGCCGCCGCACCGGGCGCGTGCCGCAGCACGTTGCTCAGCGCCTCCTGGATGATCCGGTACGCCGAGAGCTCCACACCCTGCGGCAGCTCCCGCACGGCGCCGGTCACCGTCTTCTCGACGTCGAGCCCGGCCTCCCGGACGTTGCCGATCAGCCCGTCGAGCTCGGCCAGCGTGGGCTGCGGGGCGTCGGGGGCCTCGTAGTCCTCCGCCCGTACGACCCCGAGGACGCGCCGCAGCTCGGTCAGGGCGGCGACCGCGTTCTCGCGGATGGTGACGAACGCCTGCTCCAGCTCCGGCGGCGGGTTCTCGACCCGGTAGGGCGCCGCCTCGGCCTGGATGGCGACCACCGACATGTGGTGGGCGACGACGTCGTGCAGCTCGCGGGCGATGGTGGTGCGCTCTTCGAGGAGCGTGCGCCGGGAGCGCTCCACGGCGGTGACGGTCTGCTGGGCGGTGACGGTCTGCTCGGCCTCGCGGCGGACCTGGAGGACGGTGACGAAGAGCAGCGAGAGCGCGGAGGGGAAGAGCACCGAGACGGCGTTGTCGCTGCCTCCCCGGAGCGTGGTGGCGAAGAAGGCGTACACGAGGGTGAGCACCCACATCCAGGCCGCGGTACGGGGCCGGGTGCGGGCGGCCACCACCGTCATCACCACCACCTGGGCGATGCCGGACGTCGGACCCCACGGCCAGCCGTGGTGGTACGAACCGAGGAGGGCCACGAAGGGGGTGAAGGCCAGCGACGCCCAGAAGGCGAGCACGGGCCTGATCAGCGTCAGCAGTACCGCCACGGTCGGCATCGCGGCGAAGAGCAGGGCGAACACGCCGTTGCCGGGTCCGAGGTCCAGCCCCATCGCGAAGACGAAGAAGGCGAAGGCGCCCACGACGGCGTGGGGCGTCCATCGGACCTTCCTGCGTATCCGCTCCGGCAGGCGCCGTGTCACCGGCCCGTCGACCGCCATCGGCGGCAGCAGGCGGTACGCGAACGCGTTGTGGAAGAGGTCCTCGCGCAACCCTCCGAGCGCGCCCTGGGCCAGGCGGAACTCGGGGCTGCGGCTCGTTTCACGGGTGTCGGTCACAGCAGCCAAGGTACGGGGGCGGGCGAACGCGGTCGTCACCTTGAATATGGATCCTCCCGCGTCCTCCCTGAGTACTACGGCGCTGACCAGCGCACCCTCGCGGTCAGCGACGACGCGTGTGCGTCAGGCCCGGAACGCGGCCGCGTGGTCCGCCGCCCACCGCGCGAAGGTGCGCGCCGGGCGACCGGTGACCCGCTCCACCGTGTCGGCGACCGTGCGGCCGGCCTCGGGGGTGTTGCCGTACACGTCCAGCAGGAAGCCGATCGTGTACTCGTCCATGCCTGCCGTCCGCCACCGGCCGACGGCCTCCTCCTCGGTCAGCTCGACCAGCCGGATCTCCCGGCCGCGGGCCGCGCCGAGGGCCGCGATCCTGTCGTGCAGGGTGAGGACCTCGGGGCCGGTCACGACGTACGACTGTCCGCCGTGCCCCTCCTCGGTGAGCGCGACGGCGGTGACCGCGCCGATGTCGCCCTCGTGGACCATGGCGCTGAGCCGGTCGGCGAAGGGCTCGCGGACCTCGTCGTCGGCCTGGATGCCGGGCGCCCACTCCAGGGCGTTGGACATGAACTCGACCGGCATGACGACGGTCCAGTCGACTCCTTCGCTCTCCCTGACCGCCTGCTCCAGCGGCGTGTCCCCGCCGCCGTGCAGCACGGTGACCCGGCGGACCCCCGCCTTCACGGCGAGCTCCAGGACGCGCGGGCCGGTCTCCAGCGGGGCGAAGACCGCGCCGCCGAAGGTGATCAGGTGCAAGCCCGTGACGCCCTCCAGGGCGGGGGCGAGCGAGTCCGGGTCGGTGAGGTCGCCGACGGCGATCTCGACCGGCTCGGGGAGCACGGCGCGGGCCTTGGCCGCGTCCCGGGTGAGGGCACGGACCGCGTGGCCGCGGGCGAGGAGTTCGGCGACGACCTGACGGCCGACGGTGCCGGTGGCTCCGGAGACGAGGACCTTCTGGCTGCTGGTGCTCTGCTGGTTCTTCATGCCTCGACGGTAGGGAGACTTGCGGTCGACTTCTGTCCGCAAGCCTCCGTCCCCCGTCGACTCAGTAGGCGAGCTGGGCGATCTCCTCCGCGACCACCGCGCACGCGTCGGCGGCCGGGTCGATCAGCGGGAAATGACCGATGTCCGGGAGGAGCGTGAACCCGACCGTCTCCCCCGCCTTCGCCGCCGCCTCCACATACGCGTCGGCGACGGCCTGCGGCACGACGATGTCGTCCCGGCCCTGGACGACCGTCGTGGCGATCCCCGTCGGCAGCAGCAGCGCGGGGTCGGCATGGCGCGCCCGCACGTCGAACTCCCCTTCTCCACCCAGGAACTGGGTCACCGCACCACCGCAGACCCCGAGTTCCACCGCCCGGTCGAAGTGGGCGATGGGGGCGAGCGCCACCACCCCCCGCAGAGCGGGCGGCGCCGGCAGCCGCCAGGGCGCGTCCGGCGCCAGCACGTGCCGGGCGGCGGCCCACAGGGCGAGATGGCCGCCGGCGGAGTGGCCGGTGACCACGATCCGGCGGGGATCGGCCTGCGGCAGATGCTCGGCCGCCAGTCGTGGTACGGCGTCCAGCGCCGCGGCGACGTCGTCGAAGGTGTCCGGCCAGCGTCCCGCGACGGGCCCGGTGCCGCCCTGCCGGGGGATCGCGCTGCCGCGCCGGTACTCGACGTTGGCGACCGCGAAACCCCTGCGGGCCAGAAAGTCCACGAAAGGAGTCAGGTGCTGCCGGTCGTACGGCGCGCGCCAGGCACCGCCGTGCAGCGCGACGACCAGCGGCGCCCGCTGCCGGCCGTCGCGCGGCGCGTAGAAGTCGACGACCTGGTCGGGGTGTTCGCCGTACGCGGCGGACACATCGGGGGCGACGGCCGGGTGCGAGAAGGCCGACGCTTCCTCGGCGGCGTCGCGCGCGGCGGGGTCCGGCATTCTGTTCCAACCTCCCAGAGACGCGGCCGAGCTGGCCTGACCTGCGGGGACCGTACCAGGACTGACGCCCCCACAGATCAAGCGATCATCGGACCTGGGAACCGGACACGTCGGTCGGAGCCCCTGCCGGAATCTCGGCCAGGACCTCGGCCAGAACCCGCGCCGCCCGCTCCGCGTCCGCGAAGCCGACGTACAGCGGCGTGAATCCGAAGCGCAGCACGTCGGGCCTGCGCAGGTCACCGACCACCCCGCGCCGTATCAACTCCGCCATGACGTCCGGCGCCTCCGCGCAGCGCAGCGCCACCTGGCTGCCCCGCTCCCCGTGCGGCTCGGGCGTGAGGGACGCGACCCGGCCGTCCGGAACGTACTCCCGCACGCACTCCAGGAAGAAGTCCGTCAGGGCGAGGGACTTCGCCCTGACGTCCTCGATGTCGACCCCGTCCCAGACGTCCAGCGCCGCTTCGAGCGCCAGCATGGACAGGATGTCGGGGGTGCCGACGCGGCCCCGGAGCGCGCCCGCCGCCGCCTCGTAGCCGGGGGTCATCCCGAACGGGTCGGCGTGCGAGTTCCAGCCGGGCAGCGGCGAGTCGAAGGCGGCCTGGTGACGCTCGGCGACGTACAGGTACGCGGGCGAACCGGGGCCGCCGTTGAGGTACTTGTAGGTGCAGCCGACCGCCAGGTCGACCCCGTGCTCGTCCAGGCCGACCGGCAGGGCGCCCGCGCTGTGGCACAGGTCCCAGACGGCGAGCGCGCCGGCGGACCGGAGCGCGGCCGTGATCCCGGGCAGGTCGTGCAGCCTGCCGGTGCGGAAGTCGACGTGGTTGACCAGCGCGGCGGCCGTGCGCGGCCCGACGGCGCCCGGCATGTCTGCGGGGGCGACCGGCACGATCCGCCGACCGGTCACCCGGGCCGCGGACTGGGCGATGTACCCGTCCGTGGGAAAGGTCGTCGCGTCGACGAGGATCTCGTCGCGGTCGTCCGTGCTCAGCCGGGCGGCGGCGACCATCGCCTTGAAGACGTTCACGCTCGTCGAGTCGCCGACCACGATCTGCCCGGGGGCGGCGCCGACGAGCGGGGCTATCCGGTCGCCGATCCGCTCGGGCGCGGTCCACCAGCCGCTCTCGTCCCAGGAGCGGATGCGCAGCCGCCCCCACTCACGGGTGATGACGTCGGCCATCCGGGCGGGGACGTGCGCGGGCAGGGCGCCGAGCGAGTTCCCGTCGAGGTAGACCGTCTCGTCGTCGAGGGCGAACCTCTCGCGCAGCTTGGCCAGCGCGTCCTCCGTGTCCCGGCGCAGCGCGTTCTCGCGCAGGGACTCAGACATGGCTGCGCGCCGTCCACAGCTCGGGGAAGACGTTCTTCTGCGCCCGCTTCTCCAGCCAGGCCACGCCCGCCGAGCCGCCGGTGCCCGTCTTGGAGCCCATGGCCCGCCGGGTGGCGACGAGGTGGTCGTTGCGCCAGCGCCAGATCAGCTCGGCGACATCGCTCAGCGCCTCGCCCAGCCGGACGAGTTCGGCGTTCTGGTCGGCGTCGGCGTAGATCCCGGCCCAGATCCGCTCGATCTCCGGCGACGGCTCGTACTTCTTCGCCAGGTCGCGGCCGAGCACGGCCTCCGGCACGGGCAGCCCGCGCCGGGCGAGGAGCCGGAGCACCTCGTCGTACAGGCTGGGCTCCTGGATCGCCTTCTCCAGCTCGGCGTGGACGCGGGGCGCGCCGCGGTGCGGCACCAGCATCGACGCGGACTTCTCGCCGAGCAGGAACTCCATGCGCCGGTACATCGCCGACTGGAAGCCGGAGCCCTCGCCGAGGGCGGCGCGGTAGGAGTTGAACTGCGCGGGGGTGAGCTGGGCGAGCGGGCGCCAGGACTGGTTCAGGGCCTCCAGCTCGCGCACGGAGCGCTTGAGCGCGTCCATCGCCACCGGGACGCGGTCCTCGCGCAGGGCGCGGCCCGCGGTCTCCCACTCGTGGACGATGACGGTGAACCACAGCTCCATGACCTGGGTGGTGACCAGGAAGACCATCTCGCCCGGGTCGTCGGAGCGGAGGTGCTGGAGGTGGGTGAGTACGTCCGCCTGGACGTAGTCCTCGTACGGCGTGGTGCCCGCGAAGTCGAGGTTCGGGTCTGCGACCGAACCGGCTCCGGAGGCATCGGGGAAGGTGGACATCGCTGTCTCCTCGATACGCAACTACCGGGTAGCGGTCCGCTCCTTCCGTTTGGCAAGTGGAGCCCCGGTCCCCTCGGGGCCGCGTGCTTCGTCGCGCGCGGTCCCATGCGCATCATGGCACGACAGGGCCCTCGATGTAGCTCCCGTCTTCGTCATACGGATATGCGTTCGAACGACAGCCCTTGAGTCCCTTGATCTGCTGCATCATGACGGGCGCCGGCTTGCCCGCTCCCGGGCAGGTCATGTGCATCCGGATGCCGATCTCGTGCCCGACCTCGTGGTTGATGATCAGATGCCGGTACTCGGCGGGGGTGCCGGCGAAGGTCGGGGAGCCGAGCAGCCAGCGCCTGAGGTTCACCACGACGCCCTGGGTGGTCTCGCAGTTCAGCTCGCCGCGCGTGTTGAGGCCCTGCGCGAGACAGAGCCTGTCGGCGGTCGTCGGAGTCGCGATACGGATCACGAAGTCGGCGTTCTCGGAGACCAGCTGGAAGCGTCCGCGGCCGTGCGCGGCCCAGCCGCGCGGATGATCGAGGATCTGCTGGATCTCGTCGGCGACCTGGCGGGCGGAGAGGTCGATGCCGTCCTCGACCTGGACGCGGTAGCGGCGCAGGGTGCCCCCGCTGCCGACCGGCTCGCCGGTGGACCGGGCCGTGGTGAAGGTGCCGGCGCCGGAGACGGGCACGGTCGTCCTCTTGGGCGTGGACGAGGGCTTCGGCTTGGGGGTGGTCGGCTTCGGCTTCGGCGGGGGCGTCGTGGCCGGCGGGGGCGCGGGCTGCACCGTCGTCCGCTCGGCGGTGGGGGCCGCGGCCCCGGTGGAATCGGGTGTCCCGCCGCTGTTGTAGTGGGCGAGGGCGGCGCCTCCGCCGAGGGAGAGGGCCACCAGGGCGAGGGTCGGAAGGGCGAGACGTCTGAGGGGGCTTTTCGGGCGCCTCTTGGAGCGGCCACGCCGGCGGCTCTGTGTGCGGCCCCGGCCTGCGGGTGCGGCGGCACGCTTGCCCAAGACAGACTTCTCCCCTGCGTCAGCCGGATGGGGGGAAGAGGGTGGGGCCTCTGCGCCGGCGGCTCGGTTACACGGTCCGAAGGATCGTAACCGCGTCTTCGAACGCCCTCGAACGACCACGGGACTATGACCGGAATTCCCCCTGCCCTCCAGGACAGGGGGAACCGAACGTCACCGCGGCGCCACGCGGGGCATCAGCCGAGGGTCTCGGCCGCCGTCTCGGAGGAGTCGCGCAGGAACGTCGAGCAGCGCTCGTACTCGTCCTTCTCACCGATCTCGCCGGCGGCCCGCGCCAGCGCGTGCAGCGCCCGCAGGAAGCCCCGGTTCGGCTCGTGCTCCCACGGCACCGGGCCGTGGCCCTTCCAGCCACTGCGGCGCAGCGCGTCCAGGCCGCGGTGGTAGCCCGTACGGGCGTACGCGTAGGACTCGACGACACGACCTCCCTCGTACGCCTCGTCGGCGAGCTGGGCCCAGGCCAGCGAGGAGGTCGGGTACTTCGCGGCGACGTCCGCCGGCGCCGCGCCGCTCGCGAGCAGCTCGCGCGGCTCCGGGTCGTCGGGCAGGTGGGTGGGGGGCGGTCCCCCCAGCAGGTTCTCGTGGATGGCCATGGGGCCAGTCTGCCTCAGCCGTTGCCCGGGTCCAGCGGCGGCGCCGTCACCCCGCAGTGCACCTTGCACTCGGGATGACACTCCGCCCCGCCGACGGGCGCCCGCACCATCGCCCAGGCGAGGACCGCCCCCGCCACCATGAGGCCCGCGCACATCGGCATCGCCCGTTGGAACGTCTCCCCGAACTCCTCCGCCGAGCGGTACGCCTCCGGCCCCATGCCCGCCAGCGCGGGCAGCGCCGCGACCGCCAGCAGGCCCGCGGCACGGGCGGCCGCGTTGTTGATCCCGCTCGCCAGACCGGCGCGCGCCACGTCCACCGAGGCCAGCACGGTCGCCGTCAGCGGGGCCACCACGACGGTCAGGCCGAGACCCAGCACCACCATCGCCGGCAGCACGTCCCGCACGTACGAGGCGTCCTCCCCCACCCGCAGCATCAGCATCATCCCGCCGGCGCACAGCAGCGGCCCCACGGTCAACGGGATCCGCGGCCCGATCCGCTCGCCCAGCTCCCCCGCCTTCGCCGAGAGCAGCAGCATCAGCACGGTGGTCGGCAGCAGCGCCGTGCCGGCCGCGAGCGCCGAGTAGCCGGACACCACCTGGAGCTGGAGCGTGGCCAGGAAGAAGAAGCCGCCGAGCGCCGCGTACACGCACAGCGTCACGAGGTTGACCACGGTGAACAGCCGCGAGGCGAAGACCGAGGGCGGCACCATCGCGGTCTCGCCCCGCCGCCGCTCCACCAGGACGAACACCGCCCCGGTCACCACACCGAGCACCGCCGCCCACCACACCTCGGCGATCAGCGCGTAGGTGACCAGGGCGAGCCCCGCCGCGCCGAGGAAGGCGCCGAGGACATCGAAGCGGCCCGCCGCGGACTCGTCCCGGGACTCGGGCACATGGCGCAGCGCGACCGGGACGCAGAGCGCGGCCAGCGGCACGTTCAGCAGGAACACCCAACGCCAGCCGGGCCCGTCGACCAGCCATCCGCCGACGAACGGCCCGATCGCCGCCCCGACCCCGCCGAACCCGGACCACAGCCCGACGGCCTTCGCCCGGTCGTCGGGGTGGAAGCTCGCCTGGATCAGCGCGAGCGAGCCGGGGGTGAGCAGCGCGCCGCCGATGCCCTGGAGGGCGCGGGCGGCGATCAGCACACCGGCGTTGGGCGCGATCCCGCACAGCAGCGACGCGATCGCGAACCACACGATGCCGACGACGAAGACCTTCCGCCGCCCGTACCGGTCACCGAGCGCCCCGCCGAGCAGGATCAGCCCGGCGAGGGTGACCATGTAGGCGTTGACGATCCACTGGAGGTCGGCCATGTCGGCCCCCAGATCCTCACCGATGTGCGGCAGGGCGACATTGACGACGGTGGAGTCCAGCAGCGCCATCCCGGACCCGAGCACGGTGGTGAAGACGATCCACCGCCCCGTGCCGGAGCTCAACCGGATGTCCATGCCTGCATGGTCCCGCGAACCACGGAGCCCCGCCCGCCGGAACGGCGAACGGGGCCCTGTCGGTGCGCAGGCGCCTCAGCGGGTGAAGTTGAAGTACTTCCAGGAGCCGTAGACCGTGGTGTTCACGTTGTCGCCGGAAGCGGTGTCGATGTACGCCGAGCGGACGCGGAAGCGGTATCCGGCCGCCCCGTCACCGTCCACCGTCACGTACGCCATGCCGTTGGCGTTCAGCTGGAAGTAGTCCGAGGCGACGTGCTGCCACGCGCCCCCGTACCAGATCTGCAGGTCCAGCCGGGTGCTGCGGCCCGGGTAGGAGTTGTGCCAGGCGGCGATCATCGGATCGGCCGTCTGGCGGTAGGTCTGGTACGAGGTGCCGCCGATCTTCGTCCACGTGTAGTGGCGCGACAGCGTGGTCGTCTGGCCGGCCCGCGTGTAGACGGCAGAGCGCGCCTCCGCCGGGGCCGTCCGGGAGTCACCGGCGAAGTTCACGGACACCCACGTGTCGCGGGTCATCTTGAGCTGCGCCGCGAACTTGCCCTCCGCGTTGACCGGGCCGCGCCGGAGCAGCTTCTTGGGCTCCGGGCCGATCGGGTCCGCCCAGATCTCCACCTCACGGTTCTTGTACGTCGGGCCGAGCGTGGCCGTGTACCAGACGGGGGTGTTGAAGTTGACGTTGAGCCCGTTGCGGTCCAGCGTCAGCGCGGCCTTGTTCCGCGAGACCTCGACCTTGGCGGTGCCGGAGGCGCCCTCGTGCTCGGCGTCCCCGGCGTACGCGACCTTGTAGGTCACGCCGCCACCGGCGGTCGGGGTGTCGGCGAACGAGAAGGACCCGTTCGCGCCGAGCGTCCGGGTGCCGAGCGCCTTGCCCTGCGGGGCGTCGACGTCGTACCGGGTGACGGTGAGCGGCGTACCGGCCGGGAGGGGCACGGAGGCCGTGACCGTACCGGTGACGGTGAGCGGCTTGAGGACGGGCGAGGTCGCGGGGACCTGGACCGTCACGGTCGGCGCGGACATGGTCGGCGTGTCCAGGACGTGCAGGCGGGGGCTCGCCCCGTACGCGGTGGTGACCGCGAAGAGGCGGCTGCCGCCCGGCTCCCAGGCCAGACCGCCGTTGGCGAGGTCGTCCCCGCCGCTGGAGGTGCCCGTGCCGGGGAAGTCGTACTGCCGCACGGAGGTGGTCGCGCCCGGCCGGTAGACGAAGACGTCCTTGCCGTACGACGAGTCGGAGCCCGCGGCGACGGTGCCGTCGGGCGCCACGGCCACGGCCGCGCCGTGGTAGTCGCTGGCGTAGCCGCCGACCTCGGCGAGGTCCGTGGTCTGCCACACGAAGTGGCGGTTTCCGGCGCCGGCCGTGATGAGGCGGCTGCCGTCCGGGGTGAACGCGAGATCGTTGATCATGCTGCGATTGCTCACGCTGTCGGCGGTCCGCGCGGTGCGGCTCGCCGTGCCGGCGGTCACGTCGTACAGGCCCACCGTGAACCGGTGGTGGTAGGACGACGCGGCGGCGATGCTGTTCGGGTCCGTCGGCGAGGCGACCAGCCTCGGAGCACCCGAGTAGTTCGTCTCGGCGTCCTGCGCCAGGGTCACCACGGGCTCGGCGCCGGAGACGTCGATCGAGCCGATGTCGCCGTGGTCGCCGTTGCCGTAGCCGAACCAGATCTTGCCGCCCGCGAGGGCGACGTGCTGCGGGTCGGTGCCCTCGCCCGTCGCGTACCGGGCGGTCTCGGTGACGGTCTGCGTCTCCAGGGAGACGACGACGTCGGCGCCCGGAACCGCGGCGTACAGGCTGCCCGCGTCCCCGGAGAGCGCCAGACCGGTGACACCCGGCAGTCCGTCCGCCGTGGCCAGGACCGTGCCGGCGTAGTCGGTCGCGACGACCTTGCCGAGGTACGGGTCACTGATGAAGACCCGCTGGTGGACGCCGTCCACCACCATGTCGCCCACGGACGACACGGGCAGCACCTTGCTGCTGTCGGCGGCCGCGTGGCCCGCCGTTCCCGCGACGAGGGCCGCGGAGCTGAAGAGGACCGCGAGCGATGTCGCGGCCGAGAGAGTGCGCTTGCGCACGATGATGTGACCCCCCAATGGTCTCCGGCCGCGTCGCTTCAGCGGCCGGTGAGCGAAGACTAGATCACGCCACCGACACGCCGCCTCCCGGTATCCCTCCGGGCCGACTCAGGCCGTACGCAGCCTGGTCACCGCCCTGACCAGCGCGTCCGCACCCCGCTCCGTCTTCTTCCGGGAACAGCCGATATTCAGCCGCACGAACCCGGGGGCCCCGTAGACGCCGCCCGGCATGATCGCGACCTTCTCCGTCTCGACCAGGTCGCGCTGGAGCGCGGTCTCGTCGATGCCGAGCGGGCGCAGGTCGATCCAGGCCAGGTAGCCCGCCTGCGGGGGCGTCCAGGTCACCCCCGGCAGCCCGGCCGCGAGCCGCTCCTCCAGGAGCCGCATGTTTTCGGCCACGTACGCCCGCAGCTCGTCCAGCCAGGGACCACCCCGGGTGTACGCGGCGATGTGGGCGGTCAGCGAGAGCACGGCCGGGGAGGCGAGGCCCTCGCCGGTCTCCATGCGCCGGATGAAGGTCTCGCGCTCGCCGGGGTCGCCGATGATCCCGTACGAGCCGGAGAGGGCGGGGAAGTTGAACGCCTTGGTGCCCGAGGTGATCAGAGCCCAGCGCCGGACGCGCGCGGCCTCCGCGACCCGGCTGAAGGGCAGATGGCGGTGGCCGTCCGCCACCAGGTCCGCGTGGATCTCGTCGCTGACGAGGGCGACGCCGTGCCGCTCGGCGAGGCGCGCGAACTCCACCAGCTCGTCCTCCCGCCAGACCCGGCCGGTCGGGTTGTGCGGCGAGCAGAGCAGCAGCATCCGGGCGTCCGGACGCGCCAGCTCCGTCTCCAGCGCCTCCATGTCCCCGACGGGTACACCGCGCAGCTCACGCCCCAGCCCGGTGACGGCCTTGCGGAAGCCGTCGTACGTCGGGGTGTGCACGACCACCCCGTCGCCGGGCTCGGTCCACATCTGGAGCAGCTGGGAGAGCTGGCTCAGCACGGACGGCGCGTAGACCAGCGTCTCGATGTCGACCGCGGTGTCGTAGCGGGTCGCGTACCAGTGGCGGATCGCCTCCCGGAACTCGCCGAGCCGCCAGTCCGTGTAGCCGAACACGCCGTGCTCGATCCGGTCCTTCAGGGCGTTCAGCACCTCCGGCGGGGAGGCGAAGTCCATGTCGGAGATGGTGAACGGGAGCAGGTCGGAGACCGCGAAGCGGTCCGCTATGCCGTCCCACTGCACCGACCAGGTACCGCGCCGGTCGATCTCCCGGTCGAAGTCGTAGTGCGTCGTCAACTCGGATCCCTCCGGACATGCCGAGGGCCCGGCGCCACCGAGGGGGTCGCGCCGGGCCCGTCGAACAGAGTCTTACTTCAGCTTCGTGCCGGTCGAGCGCAGCGCGGCGCACGCCTCGGTGACGCGCGCGGCCATGCCGGCCTCGGCCAGCTTGCCCCAGGTGCGCGGGTCGTAGGTGGACTTCTTGCCGACCTCGCCGTCGACCTTCAGGACACCGTCGTAGTTGCGGAACATGTGGTCCGCGACCGGGCGGGTGAAGGCGTACTGGGTGTCGGTGTCGAGGTTCATCTTCACGACGCCGTTCTCCAGCGCGGTGGCGATCTCCTCGGCCGACGAGCCCGATCCGCCGTGGAAGACGAAGTCGAACGGGTTGGCCTTGCCGTACTTCTCGGCGACGCCGGCCTGGAGGTCCTTGAGGAGCTCGGGGCGCAGGACGACGTTGCCCGGCTTGTAGACACCGTGCACGTTGCCGAACGAGGCGGCCAGCAGGTAGCGGCCCTTCTCGCCCAGGCCCAGGGCCTCGGCGGTGCGGATCGCGTCCTCGACGGTGGTGTACAGCTCGTCGTTGATCTCGTGGCTGACGCCGTCCTCCTCGCCACCGGTCGGGGTGATCTCGACCTCAAGGATGATCTTGGCGGCGGCGGCCTTCGCGAGCAGCTCCTGGCCGATGGCCAGGTTGTCGGCGAGGGTCTCGGCGGAGCCGTCCCACATGTGCGACTGGAACAGCGGGTTGCGGCCGGCCTGGACGCGCTCGGCGGAGATGTCGAGCAGCGGGCGGACGTAGCCGTCCAGCTTGTCCTTCGGGCAGTGGTCGGTGTGCAGCGCGACCGTGATGTCGTACTTGGTGGCGACGATGTGCGCGTACTCGGCCAGGGCGACCGCGCCCGTGACCATGTCCTTGTTGTACTGGCCGCCCAGGAACTCGGCGCCGCCGGTCGAAATCTGGATGATGCCGTCGCTCTCGGCCTCCGCGAAGCCGCGCAGCGCAGCGTGCAGGGTCTGGGACGAGGTCACGTTGATGGCCGGGTAGGCGAACTTGCCTGCCTTCGCCCGGTCGAGCATCTCGTTGTAGACCTCGGGGGTTGCGATGGGCATTCGTCCGCTCCTTGTGATGTGCGGTGGGTGCGTTGCTTGTCCCTGACCTGGGGCGACGTCATCGTCGGGGCCCATCTTTCCAGACTCTCCTGCGGACGCCAGGACCAAGGGGCGGAGCGTTTCACGTGAAACACTCCGCCCCTCGTCAAAGCCGCAGGTCAGGCCCGCACGCAGCCGCCCCGGGACCTAAGTCACGACTTCGCGTCGGCCGGCACGGAACCCCGCCCGGCGCCGCGAGCCCGGCTGCTAGGCCAGGCCCAGCTCGTCCAGCGCGAAGGCGTACAGGTACGGCACGCCCGCCGTGGTGCTGATCTTCTCGCCGGCGCCCGTGGCCCGGTCCACGATCGTGGCGACCGCGACGACCTCGGCGCCGGCCGCCCGCGCCGCCTCGACGGCGGTGAGCGGCGAACCGCCGGTGGTGGAGGTGTCCTCGACGATCAGGACCCGGCGGCCCTTGATGTCCGGGCCCTCGACCTGGCGCTGCATCCCGTGCGCCTTGGCGGCCTTGCGGACGACGAAGGCGTCCAGACGCTTCCCCTGCGCGGCGGACGCGTGCAGCATCGCGGTCGCGACCGGGTCGGCGCCGAGCGTCAGCCCGCCGACGGCGTCGAACTCCAGGTCGGCGGTCAGATCGAGCATGACCTGACCGACCAGCGGGGAGGCCGCGCCGTCCAGCGTGATCCGGCGCAGGTCGACGTAGTAGTCGGCCTCAAGACCCGACGAGAGGGTCACCTTGCCGTGCACCACGGCCTTGTCCTTGATCTGCTCCAGCAGGTCAGCGCGTACGTCAGTCATGTCCACGAGCTTAAGGCGCGGTGCCTCCGAGCCGCCGCCAGGCCCACGTGGCCGCGATCTCCAGGGGCTCGATCGGGGTCACGTACGTCGGGTGGGTGTTGAGCCCGTTCGGCGGTCCGGACTGCGGCTCGACACAGACCGCCTCCGCCTGCTCGTCATAGATCACCACCCACTCCGCGCGGCTGGTCACCGTGAGCTCCAGCTGCTCCGGCCAGGTGAGGGTGACGTCCACGCCGCCGGGCATACCGAAGCAGTCGTCCCAGGGGCCCGGGGTGGGCCCGATCCGGCGCCCGGTGGGGAGGTGGTCGGCGCCGCGCTCCTCCTGCCAGTCGGCGGTGAAGTCGAGACGAACCTCCTTGCCGTCCTCCCCGAGCGTGCGGTTGAACCAGGGGTGCCAGCCCGCCTGGGCGGGGAAGGAGTCGGCGTGGGTCTCGACGCCCAGGCTGAGCGTGAGCCCGTCCTCGGTCAGTTCGAAGAGCTGCGTGACCCGGCCGGCATACGGCCAGGGGTCCCCGAGTTCATAGGTGAACGCGGCCGTGCGGCCGTCCCCGTCCGCCGTCCTCGCGGCCTTCCACACGGTGTCGCGGCCGGTGCCGTGGATGGCGAAGGGCGGGGAGTTGAGGGGCATCTGGTGCACCTCGGCGCCGTCGCGGAACCGCCCGTCCTCGATCCGCCCGCACCACGGCACCATCGGGAAGCATCCGTACCGCTCGCCCTGGCGGAGCAGTTCCGTTCCCGCGATCCGCAGGCTCTCGATCCGGCAGCCGTTGTCGGGGTTGATGGTCAACTCGGCGTCGCCCGCCGTCAGTCGTGTCAGCTCGCTCACGACTCCGACAGTAGACGGGATCAGCGCCGGCGGCGCAGGGCCCGGCCGACGACGACCGCCGAGGCGAGCGCGAGCGCGGCCGCGGGGGCGATCCAGCGCAGGGTGGCGCCCGCACTGGCCGACTCGGGCGCGGGGACCGGCGCGTACCGTCCGCGCGGCGGGGCGTGGTCGACCTCCTCGGCGGACCGCCCGATCATGGTGCGCCGGGCGTGGGCGGCCTCGGCGGCGGGCGGCTCGGCGGGGTACTCGACCGGCGCGTCCTCGAAGTCACCGTCCACGAAGGGGTCGAGCGACGGCGGCGGGAGGGGTGTGTCGTGGACGCTCGCGCGGTGGGGCTCCTCGACGCCGTCATCGACCCCGTCGCTGTCGCTGTCCGCCTCGTCCTCGACCGCTTCGTCCACCTCGTCGGCGGCGAGCTCCGCGACGGCGGCCAGGCCGGCGGCGAACTTCTCGATCAGCCGCTGGGCCGCCGACTCCCGCGCCTCCTCGGAGAGCTCCGCGAGCCGCCCGGTCCGCTCGGCGTCGCCGGTGAAGGTCAGCGTCGTCCCGTCCGCCACCGGGGTGAGCGCGATCGCGAGGGAGAACGTCACCGAGCCCTTGCCGCGGACCTCGGTGCCCTTGCCCTCGACGGCGACGACACCGTCCCGTGCGACCAGGCGCAGCGCGCCGCGGTAGGTGATCGTGTTGCCGCCCGCGCGGATTCTCAGCCGACCCGACAGCGGGTCCGCCCCCGCTTCCGCGTCCTGCTGGAGGCCGGGGACGCAGCGCGCCACCCGGGCGGGGTCCGTGAGCGTCTCGCGCAGGACGTCGGCCGGTACCGGAACGAACACCTCATGCTCCATGGAAACCGAGCCTACTCAGACCGGGCGTCGGCGTCGCCTGTTTGCCCCGGCAGCACTCGCGGCGACGCTCACCCGCCGTAGCGCGGGTGCACCAGCGTCGACGGCGGCGGGCCGGCTCCGCGCGGGTCGCGGGTGGCCTCCGCGGCCCGTGCCCCGGCCGCGAGGTCGTCGGCCGTGAGGGACCGCAGCCGGGGCGCGTCGGGGGCGAGGCCCAGATCGGGCGGGTAGGTGTCGGCGACGGCCAGGAGGTATCCCCAGTCCGCGGTCCCGGTGCCGGTGCCGGTGCCGGTGCCGGTGCCGGTGCCGGTGCCGGTGCCGGTGCCGGTGAAACGGTCCGCCCGCTCGGCCCGGTCGGGTCCCGCGCCGACCCGCGCGCCCCTGCCCCGCGCGCTGTACGGCCGGGTCGCGAGGCCCGCCGCGCGCAGGGTGGCGTCGACCGTCCAGAAGGTACGGGGGCGGGCCGAGGCCGAGCCCGCGTGGACGACGAGCCGTCCGCCGTCGGCCAGTACCCGGGAGGCCAGCCCGTAGAACTCCTGCGAGTACCACTTGGCGCCCGTGGAGATCCCCGGGTCGGGCAGGTCGGAGACGATCACGTCGTACCGCCCGCCCTCCGTCGCCCCCCGCAGCCAGTGGAAGGCGTCGGCGACCGCCACCCGCACCCGCGGGTCGCGGTACGCATGGCCGTTGAGGGCGGTCAGCTCGGGGTTGGTCCGGGCGAGGCGCACGACTCCGGGGTCGCGCTCGACGACGGTGACGGAGCGGACGCCGGGGTGGCGCAGCACCTCGCGGGCGGCGAGTCCGTCCCCACCCCCGATGATCAGCACGCGCGCGTGGCGCCCGGTCATCGCCGGGTGCACCAGCGCTTCGTGGTAGCGGCGCTCGTCCCGGCCGCCGGCCCGCAGCCGCCCGTCCACGAAGAGGTCCGGCGGGCCTCCGGGCCCGCCCGTCACCACCACCTCCTGGAGGTCGGTGTGGACGGCGACCCGCACGCTGTCGCCGTACACCGCGCGGCGGGCGGCCCGCTCGAAGTCGTCGACGAGGACGGTGGCGGTGGCGAGGACGGCGAGGACCGTCACGTTCGCGGCGATCAGCAGCGCCCGGGACCCGGGGCTGAGATCACGCCGGAAGAGCCAGAGCACCAGGCCGCCGCCCGCCACCGCGTTCACCGCGCCGGTCACGAGCGCGCCGGTGAGCTGCCCGAGCCAGGGCAGCAGCAGGAACGGGAAGGCGAGGCCGCCGACGAGCGCCCCCACGTAGTCGGCGGCGAACAGCTCGGCGACCGTCCCGGCGGGGTCCCGGGCGCACTCCTTCCCCCGTGCGCCGGGGGCGCGCGCCGACTCCGCCTTCTGGATCAGCGACATCAGGAGCGGAATCTCCGCCCCGATGAGCACGCCGATGGCGAGCGAGAACCCGACCAGGACGTACCGGGCCTCGCCGATCCACGCGAACGCCGCGTACAGCACGAGGGCGGAACAGCCACCGACCAGCGCGAGTCCGCCCTCGACCAGGCCGAAGGCGACGGCGGCGCGGCAGCGCAGCCGCTTGGCGAGCAGCGAACCGACGCCCATCGCGAAGACCATCAGCGACAGCACGACGGATGCCTGGGTGACCGAGTCGCCGATCAAGTACGCGGCGAGCGCGACCAGTTCCAGCTCGTAGACGAGTCCGCACGCGGCACAGACGAAGACCACGACCAGGACCGGATACCGCACCGGGCTCGGCCGCACGGGCGCCCGCGTCACCCTCTTGGGTGGCAGGGTCACGGGCGGATCGATCATGTTCGTAACGCTACGTCGTGCTTCTGTCGCCGCCTGTCACCCACACGAGTGCACATGAGGCTCCGAAGGGGCGCGTTACAGCGACGCGGGCATACGAACGCCGATCCGCGTCCTGGTGACGACCAACTGCCCTTCCTGCGGGTAGGCATGCCAGGTGCGCCAGCGCACCTGGCCCTCGTGGCGCTGCGCCAGCATCGCCGTGAAGGCGTGCGGGGAGCCGGGGAACGTCCCCGCGAGGCCGTTGGGATGGTCGGCGACAAGCGCGAGCAACTCCTGCGCGCGGCCCGCGAAGGAGCCGTGGGACAACGTTTCGACACGCGCCGCGAATTCGTACTCCCACGTGCCGAAGCGCTTGGAGACGCCCAGCGGCAGCGGCGTACTGCTGCCGGGCATGCAGGCGACGGTCTCCGAGCAGCTGTGCTCCTCTTCCTCCAGAAGCACCTGATGGGAGGCGCCGAGAAGCCGCAACTGCAGCTTTGCGCCGGTCAGTTCGAGGTCGAGAACGGCGAGGGCGGGCAGCGGCTCGCGCCCGAGCGCCCAGGCCAGATCGGCCGCGCGGGTGTCGGTGTAGGAGGTCTTCAGGGTCGTGAGCATGGGTCGGCTCCGCAGACACGGTTCGACGGGTGGGCCGGGACGCCCCGGAGAAGGGTTCGAACGAGAGTGGAGGAGCGCCGGCTCGGGCACACACGGTCCGAGGGCTGTCTCTTTTCAACAGCGAGGGAATCATGGACGTCGATCGACTCGCAGCGTTTTTACCCAACTTGCAGCGGTTTCCATCCCCTTCGGGGACCCAACAGTTCACTTGTTCAATCAGAATCGACGGCGGCTCCAACACAGAGGTGCCCGGCGGATGTTGAACCGGCCGGGCACCTGGGTGATCGCGGGAGGCGACTGCCCCGTGTCAGTCGCCGCCGCCACCGCCCCCGCAGCCGCCCCCGCCGCCGCAGGACGAGCCTCCGCCGCAGGACGAACCGCCGCCGCTCGACCAGCCGCCGCCGCGCCGCCCGCCGCCGCTCCGTGAGCCCTTGACGACTGCCGCGATGACCCCGATCACGAACAAGGCGATCAGCGTGGTGATCAGAAATTCCATGTGTGACACCCCCGTAGGTCTTGTGTGACAGGGGGATGCCCTCCACCGCTCCGGTCCAAAGCGCACTTGAGGAAGTCCAGAGCTTCACCGCAGGATGGCGGGCATGACACGACCGCTGCTCAACCGCCGGCTCGCCGAGTTCGGGACGACGATCTTCGCCGAGATGTCCGCGCTGGCCGTCCGGACGGGGGCGATCAACCTCGGGCAGGGCTTCCCCGACACCGACGGCCCGGAGCAGATCCGGGAGGCGGCGGTCCGGGCCCTGCGCGACGGACGCGGCAACCAGTACCCGCCGGGGCCCGGCGTCCCCGAGCTGCGCACGGCCGTCGCCGAGCACCAGCTGAAGCGCTACGGCCTCGCGTACGACCCCGACACGGAGGTCCTCGTCACCGCCGGCGCGACGGAGGCGATCGCCGCCTCGCTCCTCGCCCTCCTCGAACCGGGCGACGAGGTGATCGCCCTGGAGCCGTACTACGACTCGTACGCCGCCTGCATCGCCATGGCGGGGGCCACGCGCGTACCGGTCACGCTCCGCCCGCACGAGGGCGCGTACCACCTCGACCTGGACGAGCTGCGGAACGCCGTCACCGACCGGACGCGGCTCATCCTCCTCAACACCCCGCACAACCCCACCGGCACCGTCCTGACCCGCGCGGAACTCACCGCCGTCGCCGAGCTCGCCGTCGCGGGCGACCTGCTCGTCGTCACCGACGAGGTGTACGAGCACCTGGTCTTCGACGACGCCGAGCACGTGCCGATCGCGAGCCTGCCGGGGATGCGCGAGCGCACGATCACCATCGGCTCGGCGGGCAAGACCTACTCGTTCACCGGCTGGAAGGTCGGCTGGATCACCGCTTCCCCCGCGCTGACCACCGCCGTCCGCTCCGCGAAGCAGTTCCTGACCTACGTCTCCTCGGGCCCGTTCCAGTACGCGATCGCCGAGGCGCTGCACCTGCCCGACGCCTACTTCGACGACCTGCGCGCCGATCTGCAGGCCAAGCGCGACCTGCTGAGCGACGGCCTCGCCCAGGCGGGTTTCCAGGTCTACCGGCCGGCCGGCACCTACTTCGTCACCACCGACATCCGCCCCCTGGGCGAGTCCGACGGCTTCGCCTTCTGCCGCGCCCTGCCGGAGCGGGCGGGCGTGGTCGCCATTCCCAACGCGGTCTTCTACGACCACCAGGACGAGGGAGCGCCGTTCGTGCGCTTCGCCTTCTGCAAGAGGCTCGATGTCCTGGAAGAGGCGGTCTCGCGGCTCAAGCGGCTCTGAGCGCACCCCGCCGGGGCGCGGCACGGGACACGAAGAGCCCGGCCGGGGCCGCGATCGTGAGGGTCGCGGCCCTGGCCGGGCTCTCGTCGGCTACGGGGTGCACGCGCCGTCGGCGGCGTACACGGCCCCGCGGGAGGCCGAGGGCTACTCGCCCCCGGTCTCCTTGTCCTCGGGGGACTCCAGGCCGAACTGCTCCACGAGCCACTTGTCGAACTCGATGGAGGCGCGCACCCAGCTGACGGTGGAGGACACGAAGTGCTCCAGCGCGACGCCGGTGCCGATCAGCATCTGGGCCTCACCGATGAGACGGAGGGTGGCGGAGCCGTCCTCCTCCTCGTGCAGGTGCGTGTACACCTTGGGCCACAGGGTGCGGCGGTTCCAGTCGTCGATCGCGTCGAGAACCTTGGCGCGGTCGTCCGCGGAGTGCGGGCGGTCGTAGAACGTCCGCACCGAGAAGACACGCTGGTCCTCCTCGCCGCGGAACATGAAGTACGTCCGGAACTCCTCCCACGGCGCCGCGAGGTCACCCTCGTCGTCGACGACGTACTTCAGCTCCATCTGGTCCAGGAGCTGCTTGACCAGGTCCTGGTCGGGGACGACGGGGCCCGCCGGTCCTGCCGCCTGAGGCTGGGGCTGTCCCCCGAAATTCGGAATCGAGGACGGGTCGATGCTCACCGTGAATATCCCTTCGTACGGTTGCCGCCATCCTCCCCCATGCCGGGCGGTACGGCGCAAGCCCCGCCTGCCGCGATCCGCTGCGGGCTGACAAGAACTGGTGCCTATGGGGGACAAACCGAAGCGGCGCGATCACGGCCCGTGCCCACGGCGCGCGCGGTGGTGTGCGAGGGCGGGGCCGCCCTCGCACACCCCGGGTCCCGCGGCCGCCGACCCGGCCCTGCTACTGCACCGCGCCGACGATCAGGCCGTCCTCGAAGCGGTCCACGCGGACCGTGTCGCCGTCGCGGACCTCGCCCGCGAGGATCTCCCGCGCCAGCCGGTCCCCGATCGCCGTCTGGATGAGGCGGCGCAGCGGCCGGGCGCCGTACGCCGGATCGTTGCCCTCCTCGGCCAGCCAGGCCAGCGCCTCCGGGGTGACCTCCAGCGTCAGCCGGCGCTCGGCGAGCCGCTTGGCGAGCCGGTCGATCTGGAGCCGCGCGATCCGCCCGAGCTCGGACTCGTCGAGGGCGGAGAAGACCACCAGGTCGTCGAGCCGGTTGAGGAACTCCGGCTTGAAGGAGCCCCTCACCACCTCCAGGACCCGCCGCTTCTTCTCCTCCTCGCCGATCAGGGGGTCGACCAGGTACTGGCTGCCCAGGTTGGACGTCAGGATCAGGATGGTGTTGCGGAAGTCGACCGTGCGGCCCTGGCCGTCGGTGAGCCGTCCGTCGTCGAGGACCTGCAGCAGGATGTCGAAGACCTCGGGGTGGGCCTTCTCCACCTCGTCGAGCAGCACGACGCTGTACGGGCGGCGGCGCACCGCCTCCGTGAGCTGGCCGCCCTCCTCGTAACCGACGTAGCCGGGGGGCGCGCCGACGAGCCGGGCGACGGAGTGCTTCTCGGAGTACTCCGACATGTCGATGCGGACCATGGCCCGCTCGTCGTCGAAGAGGAAGTCCGCGAGCGCCTTCGCCAGCTCGGTCTTGCCGACACCGGTCGGACCGAGGAAGAGGAAGGAGCCGGTGGGACGGTCGGGGTCGGCGATCCCCGCGCGGGTGCGGCGGACGGCGTCGGAGACGGCCCGGACGGCCTCGGTCTGGCCGATCAGCCGCCTGCCGAGCTCGTCCTCCATCCGCAGCAGCTTCTGGGTCTCGCCCTCCAGGAGGCGGCCGGCGGGGATGCCGGTCCAGGCGCCGACCACGTCCGCGATGTCGTCGGGGCCGACCTCCTCCTTGACCATCGTGCCCTTGGTGACCTCCTGCTCGGCCTCGGACGCCTCCTCCAGCTCGCGCTCGAGCGTCGGGATCTCGCCGTAGAGCAGCTGGGAGGCGGTGTCGAAGTCACCGTCGCGCTGGGCCCGCTCGGCGCGGCCGCGGAGCTCGTCGAGCCGTTCCTTGAGCTCGCCGACACGGTTGAGGGACTGCTTCTCCTTCTCCCAGCGGGCGGTCAGGCCGCGCAGCTCCTCCTCGCGGTCGGCGAGGTCGCGGCGGAGCTTCTCCAGGCGCTGCCTGCTGGCGTCGTCGGTCTCGTTCTTCAGCGCGAGCTCCTCCATGCGCAGCCGGTCCACGGAGCGCTGGAGCTCGTCGATCTCGACGGGCGAGGAGTCGATCTCCATCCGGAGCCGGGAGGCGGCCTCGTCGACCAGGTCGATGGCCTTGTCGGGGAGGAAGCGGGAGGTGATGTAGCGGTCGGAGAGGGAGGCGGCGGCCACGAGCGCGGAGTCGGCGATCTGGACCTTGTGGTGGGCCTCGTACCGGCCCTTGAGTCCGCGCAGGATCGCGATGGTGTCCTCGACGCTCGGCTCCGCGACCAGGACCTGCTGGAAGCGGCGCTCCAGGGCGGGGTCCTTCTCGATCCGCTCGCGGTACTCGTCGAGGGTGGTCGCGCCGACCATGCGCAGCTCGCCGCGGGCCAGCATCGGCTTGAGCATGTTGCCGGCGTCCATGGCGGAGTCGCCGCCGGCGCCCGCGCCGACGACGGTGTGCAGCTCGTCGATGAAGGTGATGATCTGGCCGTCGCTGGCCTTGATCTCGGAGAGGACGGTCTTCAGCCGCTCCTCGAACTCCCCGCGGTACTTGGCGCCCGCGACCATCGCGCCGAGGTCGAGCGAGACCAGGCGCTTGTCGCGGAGCGACTCGGGGACGTCGCCCTTCACGATCCGCTGCGCCAGCCCCTCGACGACGGCGGTTTTGCCGACGCCGGGCTCGCCGATGAGGACCGGGTTGTTCTTGGTGCGGCGGGAGAGCACCTGGACGACCCGCCGGATCTCCTGATCGCGCCCGATGACGGGGTCGAGCTTCCCCTCCCGCGCGGCGGCCGTGAAGTCCGTGCCGAACCTCTCCAGCGCCTTGTACTGACCCTCCGGGTCGGGTGTGGTCACCCGGCGTCCTCCCCTTGCCCTCTCGAACGCGTCCAGCAGCCTCTTCGCGCCCGCTCCCTGCCTGTCGAGGAGCTCGCCCGCGCGTCCGCCCCTCGCCGCGATCCCGACGAGCAGGTGCTCGGTGGAGAGGTACTCGTCCCCGAGCTCCTTGGCCACCTCGGCGGCCTCGGCGATGACGGCGAGCAGCTCCCGGTCGGGCTGCGGCGGCGCGACGGTGGAGCCGGTCACGCTGGGCTGGGCGGCGAGCAGCCGCTCCGCCCCGGACCGTACCGCGGCCTGGTCGGCCTCGACGGCCGCGAGCAGGTCGGTGATGTTCTCGTTGTCCTGGCCGGCGAGCAGGGCGAGGAGCAGATGCGCGGGGGTCAGATCGGGGTGCCCCCCGGCCACGGCGCGGCTGGTGGCCGCGTTGATCGCGTCCCGGCTCCTGTTGGTCAGTTCGGCGTCCACGTGCGCTTTCTCCTCCTCGGTGTGCGCGGTACACGTCCATGACTCATCCAGCGTACACAAAGTTGAGTCTATTCCGCTCAAGGTGTCGTCCATGACCGTCCCGCGGGTAGGTTCCGGGCATGGCGACTGACCCGCGGAACCCGGACGACTCGTACCTCAGCTTCTGGCGCGAGTACCACATGAGCACCCTGACCACCCCGCGCCCGGACGGCACCCCGCACGTCGTGGCGGTGGGCGTGACGTACGACCCCGCGGGCGGCGAGAACGGCATCGCCCGGGTGATCACCAACAAGCACAGCCACAAGGTCGCCAACGTCCTGGCGGCGGGTCCCGAGGGCGCGCGCGTCGCGGTCTGCCAGGTGGACAAGGGGCGCTGGGCGACGCTGGAGGGCGTGGCGCACATCCGCACGGACGCGGCCGTCGTCGCGGACGCGGTGGAGCGCTACGCGGCGCGCTACGGCCGGACGCCGGCCCCGAACCCGGACCGGGTGGTCATCGAGATCGCGCTGACGCGGGCCATGGGCCGGGCGTAGGGCGGGCACGGCGGGTCCGGAGGAGACGGCCCGGGGGGCTTCGTCCGACGTACCCGGACAGCACAGCGGCGCCATCGCGTTTCAGGTCCGCGATGGCGCCGCTGTGTGGGGGAAGCACCTGAGCGATCTACAACGACGGGGGAACCGCTCAGGCACTGCGGGGGGTGGCGGTGATGGTCTCGGGCTCGACCAGCTGGTGGTCCCGCTGGTCGAGATTGACGAAAATCATGCCGTACCGGATGGCACAGCGAACGGGCTGCGGGGCTCCGCGGGGCCGGCGCAGACACCGGTAGGCGCGAACGTCCTCGTCCTGCTCACGAGCGACGACGATCGGTTCTCCGAAGAGGGTGACCATCAACGAATCGCCACGGTGGGGGATGGCCGTGACGAGGTCGATGAAATGCCACCCGGATCGATAGGCCGAAGCCATCTCTCGCCGGAAGACCCGGTCGTCCGGCGGCACGGTCATGCGTCCGCGCCCGCCGGGGAGGAGTCCCACACCGGATCGGCCTGGGCTGCCGGGGACACGTCCCACACCGGGTCGGTCACACCCGCCGGAGAGACGTCCCACACAGGATCACCGGCGGGGGCGACATCCCACACCGGGTCAGCGGGAGCGGCGACAACACTGACAGGAGCGCTGTCCCATACCGGGTCGCTGGTGGCCAGCGCTCCTACTGCCGCCGCCCCTATGAAGACGGAAGCAAGTACCGAGCGAAGCAGTTTTCTGGACATGAGCGGCTTCGACCTCACTTGATGGTTTCCTCTCCCCCGCGTACAAGACGATGGCTCAGTCTTTGCGCTTCCACCACCAGGGCAATGCATCATGTTCCTGAAATACAGGATCCTGGGGGGTGTTCAAATGCCGCATAACGAACCAGACGCGACACATCCCCACGGTCACGTCGATCTCTGTGCAGCCGGATCGGACTTGTACGCCAGTGCGTTGCGTACCGGGCGAATAACCAGGAGCGAGGCAGAAGCGGCGCCCTGCCTCATGGACCTGGCACTTCTCCACCCCGACGCCGACGACCCCGCGTGGCTGCGACCGGTCCCACCCTCGGCGGCGCTGGCCCGGCTCGTCCACCCCCTGGAGCGGGAAATCCAGGAGCGCCGCAGCCTGGCTCTCGGACTATCCAGCGTTTTCGAGCCGTTCATGGCCATCAGCGCCCAGGACCCCTCGACGACCCACGCGATCACCGTCCTCGAAGGCATCAACCGCATCGACGCCGTCCTCGGCCGCGCCACCGCCGAGTGCTCACAGGAACTGCTCACCATCCAGCCCGGCGGCGGACGCAGCGAGCACACCCTCAACACCGCGCTCCACCGCATCCAGCCGCTCCTCGAACGCGGCGTCCGCGTCCGCACCCTCTACCAGCACACGGCACGCCACAGCCACGGCATGCAGGTCTACCTGGAACAGGCCGGCATGGACCGGCTCCAGGTCCGGACCCTGGAGGAGTCCATCGAGCGGCTCATCATCATCGACCGCTCGGTCGCCCTGATACCCGCCCGCCAGGACCGCCAAGTCGCCCTGGAGCTGCGCCATCCGGGCCTGGTCGAGTACCTGGCGACCGTCTTCGAGCAGTCCTGGGCCCGGGCCACCCCCTTCGGCGAGCAGGTGCCCTACGCGCAGACCCACGACGGCATCAGCGGCATCCAGCGGTCCATCGCCAAACTGCTCGTCGAAGGCCACGTCGACGAGGCCATCGCCCGC
Source organism: Streptomyces sp. NPDC047971 (assembly GCF_040653355.1). Taxonomy (NCBI): domain Bacteria; kingdom Bacillati; phylum Actinomycetota; class Actinomycetes; order Kitasatosporales; family Streptomycetaceae; genus Streptomyces; species Streptomyces sp. NPDC047971. Next base: position 113,510 of record NZ_JBEZNW010000019.1, read on the forward strand.
CGGCTCGGCATGAACGTCCGCACCTGTCGCGCCCACATCGCCAAGCTCGCCGCCGCCCTCGGCAGCGGCAGCCGAGCCCAACTCGGCTTCCTCATCGCCCAGTCCGGAATCCTGAACCAGGACAATTGACCACCATGTACGTACAGATCGACCTGGACGACCGGGCCGGCACCCTGCGGGTCTCCGCCGCCGGGCTGCCGACCGTGGAGCTCGTCCGGGCCCCGGGGACCACCCCCGACCCGCACATCCCCATCGGGACCCGCAAGCGCGACCTGCTCACCCTCACCGTCGACGGCGAGCCCGCCACCATCCGGCCCTCGCGAGGACGGCTGCTGCGGCGCTCGTACCGGGTCGACGTCCGTGTCGGCGACACCCGCTACCGGCTCGTGCCCTGCGGCTACGTCGACAGCCGACTGCTCAGGAACGGACGCCCGCTCGGCACCCTGGACTCCTCGGGCGACGGGCGCGTCGACGACGAATGGGCCGCCGGCACGGAGCCCGAGCCCCTGGACCGGGCCGTCGGCATCGCCCTCGCCGCCGCCTTCGGCACCGGCGCCGCGCCCTGGTGGGAGACGCTCGGGGACGTCGTCAGCGAACTCATCCCGTAACCGGCGCACGCGTAGGCCCCCTCCCGCGGGGAGGGGGCCTACGCGTCGTCGTGAGAACTACTCGCCGCCGGGCCGCTTGGGGCGCCACACCACCAGCGCGCTCGCCTGCTGCACATCGGTGTACGGCACCAGGTCCCGCCGGTACGAGGCGTGCACCTGCGCCTCACGCTGACGCATCGCCGACGCCGCGCCCTCGACGGCCGCCGACAGCTCGGCGACCCGCTGCTGGAGCGCCGCGACCTGGTTCTCCAGCTCGATGATGCGCTTGATGCCCGCCAGGTTGATGCCCTCGTCCTGCGACAACGCCTGCACCGCACGGAGCAGTTCGATGTCACGGGCCGAGTAGCGCCGGCCCCGGCCCGCCGTGCGGTCGGGCGAGACCAGCCCGAGGCGGTCGTACTGCCGGAGAGTCTGCGGGTGCAGGCCCGAGAGCTGGGCCGCCACCGAGATGACGTACACCGGCGTCTCGTCGGTCAGTTCGTACGGATTGCGGCTGCGTCCCGGTCGGCTGTCCATCGGGTCAAGCTCCCTTCGCGGCCTGGAACAACTCTGCCCTGGGGTCCTCGCCCGCCGTCGCCTGACGGTAGGTCTCAAGGGCCTCGCGGGCCTTGTCGTCGAGCTCCTTCGGCACCGCGACCTCCACCGTCACCAGCAGATCGCCGCGCGTACCGTCCTTGCGGACCGCGCCCTTGCCGCGGGCACGCATGGTACGGCCGTTGGGGGTGCCGGCGGGCAGCTTCAGCGTGACCGCCGGACCGCCCAGGGTCGGCACCTTGATCTCGCCCCCGAGCGCCGCCTCGTCGAACGTGACGGGCACGGTGACGGTCAGGTTGTCGTCCTTGCGGCCGAAGACCGGGTGGGCGTCGACGTGGACGACGACGTACAGATCGCCGCTCTGTCCGCCGCGCTCGCCCGGCGCGCCCTTGCCCCGCAGCCGGATCCGCTGCCCGTCGGAGACCCCGGCGGGGATGCGGACCTGCATGGTGCGGGAGGACTTGGCCCGCCCGCTGCCCTTGCAGACCTCGCAGGGGGTCTCGGCGATCAGGCCGCGCCCCTTGCAGTCCACGCACGGATCGGTGAGCGAGAACGAACCGCTGCCGCCGCGCGAGACCTGCCCGGTGCCGACACAGGTCGGGCACACACGAGGCGTGCCGTTCTTGTCGCCGGTGCCCGAACACGCCTTGCAGGGAGCCTGGGAGGACATCCGCAGCGGCACCGTGGCGCCGTCCACGGCCTCGGTGAAGCTGAGCGTCACCTCGGACTCGATGTCCTGACCGCGGCGCGGCTGCGTACGCGCACCCGCGCCGCCGCCCGCGCCCCGGTTGAACAGTCCGCCGAAGACGTCGCCGAGACCGCCGCCGAAGCCGCCGGCGCCGCCCGGGCCGCCGGCTCCCTGGGCGCCGCCGAAGAGGTCGCCCAGGTCGAAGTTGAAGTTGCCGCCGCCCGGTCCTCCGGCACGGAAGCCTCCGTTGCCGAAGAGCGCGCGGGCGTCGTCGTACTCCTTGCGCTTCTTGGGGTCGCCGAGGACGTCGTTCGCCTCGGAGATCTCCTTGAAGCGCTCCTCCGCCTTGGTGTCGCCCTTGTTGGCGTCCGGGTGGTTCTCGCGGGCGAGCTTCCGGTACGCCTTCTTGATCTCGGCGTCGGTGGCGTCCTTGGGGACGCCGAGAACCTTGTAGTAGTCCTTCTCGACGAAGTCCTTCGTGCTCATCGACGTCCCTCCTCTCGGACGATCTTCGCGCTAGCCCGCAGGGCGTGCGATCCGACTCCGCGTGGGCTCGCGACGCCCGGCACGCGCATCTGCTGCGTTGTCGTCAGTCGCCGACGCTCCGCGTGGGCTCCTTCCTCCGCCTTGCAGCTGCACGCGCCGGACGCCGCTCCCTCATCCACGCGGAGTCGCGTCACACACCCTCCTCGGGGCCACCGCTCTCCTCGTCTGCCGACTTCTCTTCCTTCACGGCCGGCGTCGCCCCGGGCTGGGGCTCGGCCACCGCCACGCGCGCGGGCCGGATGGTCCGCTCGCCGATCCGGTACCCCGGCTGCAGGATCGCCACGCAGGTCGTCTCGGTGACGTCCGGCGCGTACGAGTGCATCAGGGCCTCGTGGATCGTCGGGTCGAAGGGCTCGCCCTCCTTGCCGAACTGCTGCAGCCCCATCTTGGCGGCCACCGTCTCCAGCGACTCCGCCACCGACTTGAAGCCGCCCACGAGCTCGCCGTGGTCCCGGGCCCGACCGATGTCGTCGAGCACGGGCAGAAGCTCCGTCAGAAGGCCCGCGACCGCGATCTCCTTGACGGTGACCCGGTCCCGCTCCACCCGACGGCGGTAGTTCTGGTACTCGGCCTGGAGCCGCTGGAGGTCCCCGGTGCGCTCGTTGAGCGCGCTGCGGACCTGGTCCAGCTGGGCGGTGAGACCTGCGGTCTCGGCCGAGCTCTTGCTGCTTGCGTCCCCGGCCGGGGCCGCCGGGCCCTCCTCCGTGGAGGGGGCCTCGGCGGCATCGGCGGCGTCGTCAGGGGTGGCGCCGGAGGGGACGTCGGGCTGCTCGTCGAAGCCCGGGGTCTCCTCCGTCATCAGGCAGCGCCGCCCTTCGGCTTCTCGTCGTCGACGATCTCGGCGTCGACCACGTCGTCGTCGGCCTTGGCCTCGCCCTGCGGGGCGTCGCCACCGGCGGCCTGGGCGGCCTGCGCGTCGGCGTACATGGCCTGACCGAGCTTCTGGGAGACGGCCGCGACCTTCTCCGTGGCGGTGCGGATCTCCGCGGTGTCGTCACCCTTGAGCTTCTCCTTCAGCTCGGTGACGGCGGCCTCGACCTCGGTCTTGACCTCACCGGGGACCTTGTCCTCGTTGTCCTTGAGGAACTTCTCCGTCTGGTAGACGAGCTGCTCGCCCTGGTTGCGGGACTCGGCGGCCTCGCGGCGACGGTGGTCCTCGTCCGCGTACTGCTCGGCCTCCTGGCGCATCCGGTCGACCTCGTCCTTCGGCAGCGAGGAGCCGCCGGTGACGGTCATCTTCTGCTCCTTGCCCGTGCCCAGGTCCTTCGCGGTCACGTGCATGATGCCGTTGGCGTCGATGTCGAACGCCACCTCGATCTGCGGGACGCCACGCGGCGCCGGCGGCAGACCGGTCAGCTCGAACATGCCGAGCTTCTTGTTGTACGCCGCGATCTCGCGCTCACCCTGGTAGACCTGGATCTGCACCGACGGCTGGTTGTCCTCGGCCGTCGTGAAGATCTCGGACCGCTTGGTCGGGATCGTGGTGTTGCGCTCGATGAGCTTGGTCATGATGCCGCCCTTGGTCTCGATACCAAGCGACAGCGGGGTCACGTCGAGGAGCAGGACGTCCTTGACCTCACCCTTGAGCACACCGGCCTGCAGGGCGGCGCCGATGGCGACGACCTCGTCCGGGTTCACGCCCTTGTTGGCCTCCTGGCCACCGGTCAGCTCCTTGACGAGCTCGGCGACGGCCGGCATACGGGTGGAGCCACCGACGAGAACGACGTGGTCGATCTCGGACAGGTTGATGCCCGCGTCCTTGATGACGTTGTGGAACGGCGTCTTGCAGCGCTCCAGCAGGTCGGCGGTCAGCTGCTGGAACTGAGCCCGGGTGAGCTTCTCCTCCAGGTGCAGCGGACCCTCGGCGGAGGCCGTGATGTACGGCAGGTTGATCGACGTCTCGGTGGAGGACGACAGCTCGATCTTCGCCTTCTCCGCGGCCTCGCGGAGACGCTGGAGAGCCATCTTGTCCTTGGCCAGGTCGACGCCGTGGCCGTTGGCGAACTGCTTCACCAGGTAGTCGACGACGCGCTGGTCCCAGTCGTCACCACCGAGGTGGTTGTCACCGTTGGTGGCCTTCACCTCGACGACGCCGTCACCGATCTCCAGGAGCGACACGTCGAAGGTGCCGCCACCGAGGTCGAAGACGAGGATCGTCTGGTCGTCCTTGTCCAGGCCGTAGGCCAGGGCGGCCGCGGTCGGCTCGTTGACGATGCGCAGGACGTTGAGGCCCGCGATCTCACCGGCCTCCTTGGTGGCCTGACGCTCGGAGTCGTTGAAGTACGCCGGGACGGTGATGACCGCGTCGACGACCTTCTCGCCCAGGTACGCCTCGGCGTCGCGCTTCAGCTTCTGCAGGATGAAGGCGCTCATCTGCTGCGGGTTGAAGTTCTTGCCGTCGATCTCGATCTTCCAGTCGGTGCCCATGTGGCGCTTGACCGACCGGATGGTCCTGTCGACGTTGGTGACCGCCTGGCGCTTGGCGACCTCGCCGACGAGCACCTCGCCGTTCTTCGCGAAGGCGACGACGGACGGCGTGGTCCTGGCGCCCTCGGCGTTGGTGATGACGGTGGGCTCGCCGCCTTCGAGAACGCTGACGACGGAGTTAGTCGTGCCCAGGTCGATGCCGACCGCACGTGCCATTTCAATTCCTCCAGCTGACTGACTTGAGTGGAACTGACTCAAGGATGCATGACGGCACTCGGCACGTCAACAGACCTGAGCGGGGGCGACTCAACTCTTCACTCTGGAGGCCGCTCAAAGCGGCGCGGTTGGCGCGTCATTCCCCGCCCGGACGCCCCTCCGCGTGAGAGAGTCCGGGGTGCCCCTGACGGGCATAGCGGGCATATCCCACGAATATCCCATGAATGTCACTCGAAAGGGTGTGGGGAATGACGGCCAAGCGCGCACTCGACCTGATCGGCGGACTCACCCTGCTGGCCGTCCTGTCCCCACTGATCGCGGCCGTCGCCCTCTCGCTCGCACTCGCGACGGCCGGCGCGGGCGGGGTGACCCGCCGCCGGACCGTCGCGGGCCGGGGCGGCCGCGCCTTCACGATGGTCACGTTCCGCACGAAGAGCGCACTGGCCGGAATGCCCCTGCTGCTCCATGTCGTACGGGGCGAGATGTCCCTCGTCGGCCCGTGCCCGCTCACGCCCGGACACCGCGAGTGCGTGGGCGAGGCGCGCCGCCGGCTCACGGTGCGGCCCGGGATGACCGGGCTCTGGCAGATCAGCGGACGCTCGGAGCTGCCGTGGGAGGAGCGCGAGCTGCTCGACCTCCACTATGTGGACCATCACTGGCTGGGGATGGACCTCGCGATCCTGGCGCGTACGCTTCCAGCAGTCCGGAGGCGTCGCGCGGCAAGGCTTGCCTGAGCGACACAGATCACCGCAGGCGCCGCTACTGAGCGGGGCCGTGACGGGGTAATCTCAGCACGGACTGAATAAGTTACCGCTTAGTAGCGCCACACTCGCCACACTGGAGAGTGCGGGCGCTCCGCCTCGCAGGCCCGCCCGAGGAGCCCCTCATGCAACTCGCCGCGATCATCGTGTCGATCGCCATCACGGTGGTGGCCGTCGCGCTGTTCGGCCGCGCCATCGCGCAGATCTACCGCTTCGTGATGCTCGGCCAGCCCGTACCCGCGGGCACGCGCACCGGCGACCCCACACAGCGCACCATCACGCTGGTCAAGGAGTTCCTCGGCCACACGCGCATGAACCGCTGGGGCGTCGTCGGCGTGGCGCACTGGTTCGTGGCGGTGGGCTTCTTCTCCCTGCTGCTGACGATCGTCAACGCCTTCGGCCAGCTCTTCCAGGCCGACTGGCTGATCCCGATCATCGGCGACTGGCTGCCGTACGAGATCTTCACCGAGTTCCTCGGCCTGATGACCGTCCTCGGCATCGTGACCCTGATCGTGATCCGGCAGCTGAACCGGCCGGGCGGCGCGGGCCGCAAGTCCCGCTTCGCGGGCTCCAAGACGGGCCAGGCGTACTTCGTCGAGGCCGTCATCCTCATCGTCGGCCTCTGCATCATGACGCTGCGCGCCCTGGAGGGCGTCCAGCACCACGTGACCGGCTGGGAGCCGGGTTTCTTCGCCTCGTACCCGCTGATCGCGCTGCTCGACGGTCTGGACCTCAGCACGATCCAGAACCTCACCTACTTCTTCGCGGCGCTCAAGATCGTCACGTCCTTCACCTGGATGATCACGGTCTCGCTCAACACCAACATGGGCGTCGCCTGGCACCGCTTCCTCGGCTTCCCGAACATCTGGTTCAAGCGGAACGCCGACGGCTCCACCGCGCTGGGCGGGCTGCAGCCGATGACGACGGCCGGCAAGGAGATCGACTGGGAGGACCCGGCCGAGGACGCCGTCTTCGGTGTCTCCCAGGTCGAGCAGTTCTCCTGGAAGGGCATCCTCGACTTCTCCACCTGCACCGAGTGCGGCCGCTGCCAGTCGCAGTGCCCCGCCTGGAACACGGGCAAGCCGCTCTCCCCCAAGCTCCTGATCATGTCGCTGCGCGACCACGCGCACGCCAAGGCGCCGTACCTGCTGGCCGGCGGCGGCAAGGACATGGAGGGCAACGAGCAGGCGACCGAGGAGCAGCTGAAGGACGTTCCCGCCGCCGCCCTCGCGGAGGCCGAGCGCCCGCTGATCGGCACCGCCGAGGAGAACGGCGTCATCGACCCGGACGTCCTGTGGTCCTGCACCACCTGCGGCGCCTGCGTCGAGCAGTGCCCGGTCGACATCGAGCACATCGACCACATCGTCGACATGCGCCGCTACCAGGTGATGATCGAGTCCGCCTTCCCCTCGGAGGCCGGCACGATGCTCAAGAACCTGGAGAAGAAGGGCAACCCCTGGGGTCTGGCCAAGAAGCAGCGCGTCGAGTGGACCAAGGAGGTCGACTTCGAGGTCCCGATCGTCGGCAAGGACGTCGAGGACCTCACCGAGGTCGACTACCTGTACTGGGTCGGCTGCGCCGGCGCCCTGGAGGACCGGGCCAAGAAGACCACCAAGGCCTTCGCCGAGCTGCTGCACATGGCGGGCGTCAAGTTCGCGATCATGGGCGGCGAGGAGAAGTGCACCGGTGACTCGCCCCGCCGCCTGGGCAACGAGCCGCTGTTCCAGCAGCTCGGCCAGGAGAACGTCGCGATGCTGAACATGGCGTTCGGCGAGGACGACGAGGACGAGTCGACGAAGAAGCCGAAGTCGGCGAAGAAGATCGTCGCGACCTGCCCGCACTGCTTCAACACGATCGCGAACGAGTACCCGCAGCTGGGCGGCGAGTTCGAGGTCATCCACCACACGCAGCTGCTCCAGCACCTCATCGACGAGGGCAAGCTGATCCCGGTGACGCCGGTCGAGGGTCTGATCACGTACCACGACCCCTGCTACCTGGGCCGCCACAACAAGGTCTACACGCCCCCGCGCGAGATCATGGACAAGGTCCCGGGCCTGCGTCAGCAGGAGATGCACCGCCACAAGGAGCGCGGCTTCTGCTGTGGCGCCGGTGGCGCGCGGATGTGGATGGAGGAGCGGATCGGCAAGCGCATCAACAACGAGCGCGTCGACGAGGCCCTCTCGCTGAACCCGGACATCGTGTCGACGGCCTGCCCGTTCTGCCTCGTCATGCTCACGGACTCCGTGAACGGCAAGAAGAACGAGGGCAAGGCGAAGGAGTCCGTCCAGGTCGTGGACGTGGCCCAGCTGCTGCTCGACTCGGTGAAGACGAAGCCTGAGCCGGAGGCCGTGACGGAGACCGTCTCCGCCGAATAGCCGCCCACGCACGAGAGGGCCGTCCCGCGACGTCGCGGGGCGGCCCTCTTCGTCGTACGGCCCCCCGGGGGCCCCTCGGGGGACCCCCTAGGGGATGTCACAGCTCAGTGGCAAAGGAGCGCCCCGACAGCGGAAACGGGTACGTTCAAGGTGTGGCTGGATTCAGGAACGGACGCGGACGGGACAACCGCCCCCCGCAACAACAACCGCAGCAGGCGCCGTACGGGTACAACGCGGCCCCGCCGCCCCACCCGCAGCAGCAGTGGGGCCGCCAGGCCCCGCAGGGCGGCGGGTACGACGGGGAGCCGGAGTACTTCGGCGACCCGTACGGAGCGCAGCAGCAACAGCAGCAGCACTACGCGGCGAACACGCCGGGGCACACGCAGATGTTCAGCGTGAACGAGGACCCGTACGGCGCCGGCGCGGAGTACCGGGCCGGCAGCGCCCCCGCGCCCACCGGCCCGCGGCTGCCCTGGAAGGCGCTGCTGAGCGGCATCGTGCTGCGCCCGGCGCCGACGTTCCTGCAGATGCGGGACCACGCGGTGTGGGGCCCGGCGCTGACGGTCACCTTCCTCTACGGCCTGCTCGCGATCTTCGGCTTCGACAAGGCGCGCGACGAGGCGATCAACGCGACCCTGTCGACGGCGATCCCGTACGTCCTGATGACCGGCGTCGGCTTCGTGGTGGCCGGCCTGATCCTGGGCGCGGTCACCCACACCCTGGCCCGTCAGCTGGGCGGCGACGGCAGGTGGCAGCCGACGGTGGGCCTGTCGATGCTGATCATGTCGATCACGGACGCCCCCCGCCTGGTCTTCGCCCTGTTCCTGGGCGGCGAGAACGGCCTGGTGCAGGTCATCGGCTGGGTCACCTGGCTGGCGGCGGGCGCCCTCTTCACGACGATGATCAGCCGCTCCCACGACCTGCCCTGGCCGAAGGCCCTGGGTGCGTCCGCGATCCAACTGGTGGCCCTGCTGTCGCTGATCAAGCTGGGCACGCTGTAGTCACCCGCGAGGACGCGGAAGGAAGGGCCCCCGACGTTCGTCGGGGGCCCTTCCCGTACACCCCGGCCGTAACGGGGGTCACGTCCGCCACGCCGTTCCGGGGCGCCTGACACGGATTCCCTGTTGTTAGGGTCGACTGGACCTCTCGACAAGAGAGTTGAAGAACCTTCGGGGGAAGGCGGCACGGTGGAGAACACCGATCTCGACGTCTCGGACGACGATCTGACCAGACTCGTCGGGGACCTGGACGCGATGCAGCGTCACCTGAACGGCCAGGTCCGACGGATGGATGCGGTCGTCGACCGCATCGAAGCCGGCTGGAAGGGCGACGCGGCCCGGGGGTACCGGGCGCTGCACCGGGGCGTGGCCGAGGACGCGGTCCGCATCCGGGAGATCCTCGAAGTCCTGGAGGAGGCGCTGCGGATGAGCCGCGACGGGTTCACCCAGCAGGAACTGGAGAACCTTCGCCGGATGCGTACGGCGTCGTCGCAGGTCGACGTCGCCCGCGAGGCGGAAGCGCTGTCCCAGGGAACCACCGCACCCACGCCCACCAGCCGCATACTCGACGTCTGACGTCGACTCACACACGGGGACGAGAATGGCCGACGACCACATAGGCGTCAGCTTCACCACGCTGCGCGAGGCCGCGAGCGAACTGGAAGACATACTCCGGCAGCTGAACCAGCGTTTGGACACGCTGTACGGACGCACGGAGAAGGTCGTCCTCGCCTGGCGGGGCGAGGCCCGCGAGGCCTTCGTCGAGGAACTCGACCAGTGGGACAAGCAGATGCAGGACCTCCAGGCCGCCCAGGCGTGGCTGCACGAGGTCGTGACCACCGGGCATGCGAACTACGCCGAGGCCCACCGCGCCGTGCTGCGTGGATGGGGGGCCGGCTGATGGGCACCCCTCCTCCCTCCCCTTCGCCGCAGAGCGGCACCATCGACGTCAGGCCGTCGCACCTGTTCACGGTGTCCGGACAGTTCGCGAAGGAACAGACGGACCTGAACAAGGCGGCGACCACCCTCCTCCAGGAGCTCGGGGAGTACCAGGACGCCGGCGGCTACGGAACGGCGGCGCAGGCGTTCTCCGCCGCGTACATGAAGGTCGGCAACCGCTTCCTCGAGGTCTGGGCGAGGAGTGTGGTGAGCATCGGCGGCGCGGCCGTCGGATTCACCACCACGGCCAACAACTACGTCAAGGCGAACGCCGCCTCCGACCCGACCGGCAACACGCAGGCCCACACCCAGCCTCCGCCGCAGGTGATCGACAAGGCACCCGTCTATCCGCGCATCATCGACCTGAAGTGGGGCGACGACGACGGCGGCGACCGCATCTGGGTCCGCATCCTGGAGTGGGTACCGGATCCGATCATGGATGCCATCCGGTTCGCCATCAAGCGCGCCTACCGCATGGGCCGGGTCCCGGACGTCTACCCGTTCCCCGACCAGCACCATCTGAACTCCCTCTCAGGGGCCTGGGGCCACGCGAACCGGTCGCTCTCCATCACCGTCGGCAACATGAGCGGCCACATGGCCCCCATCACCAACCAGGCCAACAGCGAGTGGCACGACGCCATGCGGACGTTCCTCAGCTCGCTGTGGGGCACGACCGCCTGGGGCAAGAGCACGGCCGGCTACGAGTGGAAGCACGACACGGCGAGCGCGTCGACCGGCGCCACCAACCCGGTCTTCGCCGTGCTGTCCGACACCAGCAGGAAGATCAGCGACCTGCTGCGGGAGTTCGCCGAGGCCGCGGTCGAACTGAACGCGAAGGTCTACGACGAGTACCTGGACGCGGTCAAGAAGGCCGTCGCCGACGTGGACCTGAAGGACGGCATCGACTTCAAGGACGTCAAGGGCCTCGTCAAGGGCATCGGCAAGGGACTGGCCTCGGTCGGCCTCAACATCCCCCTGAACATCGACACCAGCGCCATGAACGCCATCGTCAACCGCTACGAGAACACGGTGGACGGCCTCACCCGGCAGTTCGACGCCCTGATGCCCGCCCTGGACGAGGCGTTCATGAGCGCCCCCAGCTTCCACGCCGAGGACGCCCGCGCGCAGTCCTTCGGCGCCCGGGCGCTCCACGAGTTCAAACCGGAGCACACCTACCGCGTCCCCGGCGAGGACCCGAAGAACCACTTCTTCCCCATCGACCTGGCGAGCCAGGAGGGGATCGAGGGAAGCCACCCGGTCGACAAGCACGTGGGAAAGACGGACGAACAGCTGGCACAGCGCCTGCGGGACCAGCAGACCATCCGCCCCGACGGGGTCGTGGCCCCGCGGGCCATCTCCACCTTCAACGACCACGCCTCCGCCCAGCGCCTCACCCAGGACGTCCTGGACGACATCAACCACGCGGACCGCATCGAGAAGTGGATCGCGAGGCAGGAGAACCCCGCCACGTACAACCCCAACTCGAAGCCCAGTTACAGCCTGACGTTCAACGAGGTCACCGGACGCTCACTCAGCCGGGACGACTACGACGTCGACGGCTTCCAGGCCCAGGCGAAGGACGTGCACAGCGTCAAGGTGACACTCAAGTACGTCGGCAACCACATCGACCCCCCGTTCATCGTTCTGACCTCCATGCCGGAGGGCCCCTAGCATGCACGGCGTGACCACATACACCGGAGCCGTGTTCAACAACGGCGCGATCTCCAGGCTCCTGGAGCTGGCCGTCGCCTGCCGTCGCGACGGCTCCAGGGTGCTCGAGGACGAAGTGGCCCGGTTCTGCCGGACGATCGGCGACACCCCGCAGGCCGCCTGGGCCATGCCTCCGGCCACCGTCGCCGCGCTGCTCGACCTCGCCTCCGACGAGGTGACGGACGTGGATCCGGCGACGCTGTCAGCCGGGTTCGCCGAGCAGCTGGCCGAGGCCGCGGAGGACATGCCCGCACCCGAATACCTCCGGTACCTGTCCCGGCTGGTCCGCCTCCAGGACCGGGAGCCGACCCCGGACTTCGCCCGGCTCCCGATGGCGGCCTGGGAGGCCGAGCTCAAGTTCGGCAGGATCCGCCAGTTCTGGTGGTGGGTGGATTCGGGCGAGTACGAGGACTTCGACGAGGGAGTACGGGAGGGAGTCGCCTCCGAGCACCCCTCCGGCTGCCGCTCCGCGCTGGCCGCGCTCGCGGCGGAGATCCAGGAGGCGCTCCTCCTCTTCCCCGCCCCGTCCGCTCCCTCCGATCCCGTCGGCGGACTCGCCGAGACGGCCCCCTGGGCCTCACGACCGGTCCTGCAGGCCATTCTCCGGGCCATTCACGCCCATATCGACGAAGAGCACTGAGGTCAGTTCCGTGCCCAGCCCGAACGTTTCCGCCAGCTATCCCGACCGGGAGACCGCCCAGTGGGCGACTCAGCAGGTCGTGACCTCCAACGAGCAGGCCATCCACCGCTGGCTCGCCCAGTCGACCCGGCAGCGTCTCACCATCGAGGCCGCGTGGCCCTCCCGGCCCGAGCCGGTCGGGCGGGTGCTGCGCCAGGCGATGATGCTCGCCGGCCGTGAGCCGATCGACGTGCGGGCCGCCCGGGTGATCCTCCGGCGCAGCACCGACAACCCGCACGGCTTCACCGTGCACGCCACCTTCCCGATCTACCTCTAGAGGCTGTGTCCCTTGCCCCTCACCCCGCGCGAGCACGACCGAAAGTACGGCGAGCTGGACCATGTCATCCGCGCCCACCTGGGCCGTGGCGCTGATGAACGGGAGCCGCTGTCCGCGTATCTGCGGCACACCTGGCGTACCCGCCCCTGGGCGATCCCGGTCGCCGAGCAGCAGCTGCGCGAGTACGCCGACAACCCCCCGGGACGGCTCCGGCTGCGGCTCGGCGAGTTCTACCCCGTACCGGACGTCGGTCTGCCCGACGCGGAGATCCAGTCATGGCTGGTGAGCCTCGCGGACCGGCTGAAGGAGAGCGTCGAGACGGGTCAGGCCCCGCCGCCGGCCACGCCACAGACGCGGTGGGAGTGGCATGCCCGCTTCCCCGAGCTGGCCCAACTCCTGGGCGGCTGGTTCTCGCAGGACATGCCGGACGAGTTCGAGGACCACGACGCCGCGCTCCGGGACTACCTGGCCACGACGGACAGCGGGCTGATCGCCCAGCTGACGGGTGAACTCCACGACCTGCTCACCCTCCCGCTGGACGAGTCGGACTACGCCCTCGCCCTGGAGGAACTCGGAATGGAGGTCGACCCGCCGGCTCCGTACGCCCCCGGCGCCTGGCTCGTGTCCCTGGCCGAGCAGCTGCGCAGCGCCTGAGGGCCGGGGCGGCCGTGGCCGCCCCGGCGGGTGCCCTCAGGCGTCGAGGACCTGGCCCTCGCGCTTCACGACGGGCGGCTCGACGGACCAGGGGAAGTTGATCCACTCGTCGGTCTTCTTCCACACGTACTCGCACTTCACGAGGGAGTGGGACTTCTCGTAGATGACGGCGGAGCGGACCTCGGCGACGTGGTCCACGCAGAAGTCGTGGACGAGCTTGAGGGTCTTCCCGGTGTCGGCGACGTCGTCGGTGATCAGCACCTTCTTGTCGCTGAAGTCGATCGCGTCGGGGACGGGCGCCAGCATGACCGGCATCTCCAGGGTGGTGCCCACGCCGGTGTAGAACTCCACGTTCACGAGGTGGATGTTCTTGCAGTCCAGGGCGTAGGCCAGACCGCCGGCGACGAAGACGCCGCCGCGGGCGATGGAGAGCACGATGTCGGGCTCGTAGCCGTCGTCGGCGATGGTCTGGGCGAGCTCGCGGATGGCGCGGCCGAAGCCCTCGTAGGTGAGGTTCTCCCGTACGTCACTCATTGCTGTCACACCTGGGTCCGATGGAAGTTCTGATACGAGCGGGAGGCCGTCGGCCCCCGCTGCCCCTGGTAGCGCGAGCCGTACCGCTCGCTGCCGTAGGGGAACTCGGCGGGCGAGCTCAGCCGGAACATGCACAGCTGCCCGATCTTCATCCCCGGCCACAGCTTGATCGGCAGGGTGGCGAGGTTCGAGAGCTCCAGGGTCACGTGCCCGGAGAAGCCGGGGTCGATGAACCCGGCGGTGGAGTGGGTGACCAGCCCCAGCCGGCCGAGCGAGCTCTTGCCCTCCAGCCTGGACGCGATGTCGTCCGGCAGGGTGATGACCTCGTAGGTCGACGCGAGCACGAACTCGCCGGGGTGGAGGATGAACGCCTCGTCCCCCTCCGGCTCGACCTCACGGGTCAGGTCGAGCTGCTCGACCGCGGGGTCGATGTGGGGGTAGCGGTGGTTCTCGAACACCCGGAAGAAGCGGTCAAGCCTCACGTCGATGCTCGAGGGCTGCACCATGGATTCGTCGTACGGGTCGATCCGCACCCGTCCGGCATCGATCTCGGCCCGGATGTCCTTGTCTGAGAGAAGCACGCCCCCACGATACGCAGAGGGCGCGGACCTGCCCCAATCGGGAAGACTCCGCGCCCGTCCCTCGGACATTCAGCGCCGCTCGAGCTCCACGGGCACCGCGTGCCGCAGCCTCGCACACCGCGGACACCGGATGAGCCGCCCCGGCCCGATCCGCCCGGCGCCGAGCTGCTGCAGCGGGAACGAAGCGGTACTGAACACATGCCCCTCGGCACAACGAACGACGGTGCGCTCCATCGAACCCATCAAGTCCCTTCCCCGACAAGTGGTGGACGAGACAGCCACATTAGGGGATCAACGGGACACCACTCCAGGCGGCGCTCCGTCACGGGGAGGTACGCCTCGACTTCGGGATGGGGTACAGTGTCCGAGTCTGCGGTACCGATCTTCGAACCGCGATGCGGATGTAGTTTAATGGTAGAACATGAGCTTCCCAAGCTTATAGCGCGGGTTCGATTCCCGTCATCCGCTCTTGAACGAAGGCCCTGGTCTCTGACCAGGGCCTTCGTCGTCGTCCATGCCTCTTCAGGCATCGCGTAGCGGTGGGGTCGGCCGAGGGGTGGTCAGAACTCCAGGACCTCGCGGTCGAGCGGGTAGCGCGCACGGTGGGGTCCGTCGTACGGCGAGGGCGTGATCGGAAGGACGCCGGAGGGCTGCAGGCCCAGGTTGTCGTCCCAGATCCGGGGTTCGACGTGTCCGACGACGCGGAACTTCCGGAAGGTGAACGGGGGGCTGTCGGTCGGGAAGAACTCGGGCGTGGTCATCACCTGGAAGTGCAGGTGCGGCGTGGTGGAGTTGCCGCTGTTGCCGATCAGCCCGAGGACCCGGCCGGGTTCGACGTGGTCGCCCTCCCGGACTCTGAGCGAGCCGGGCTTCAGGTGCGCATAGAGGAGGTAGCGGCCGGGCGCGACCTCCACGGTGACGTGGTTGCCGACGGTCTCCTCGATCGGGGGGACCGGCGGCGTGACGGGCGGCGTGTTGTCCGGGATCCCGTCCTGGACCTCCACCACTCGGCCACCGGCCGCCGCCACGACGGGCTGCCGGTAGCTCAGGTAGCTGGTGAGCCGCGCGGGGTCGCCCTCCCAGGTCTGTCCCTGCTCGCCGACCCGGTACCAGTCGATCGCGAAGCGCTGCGGCACGTAGAAGCGACCGTTGATCGGGCCGAGGCCGCGGCGGTGGTGGGTGTTGCCGCAGCACGACTCGCTGGAGTACCAGGTGCCGGGGCGGACCGGCGCGTCCAGGTTCAGCGGCGCGGTGCGGTCGGTCGGGGTGATCTGGACCGTCTCCTCGAACGGGGAGGAGCCCGAGGCGGTGAGGACGGCGCCGGAGAGGTGGTGCTCAAGTACCCGGGGCGCCCGCTGGCCGCGGTCGAGGGCCAGGTCGATCCAGACGACCCACTGCTGGGAGCCCGGGATCACGGTCGGCGTCGGCCCCGGCGGCGCCGGCGTGTACCCGTCCGCACCCGGCAGGGGGTCGCCCACCGGGTTGGCGGCATCGGCCAGCGCCTGCCCGCTCAGCGAACCCACCACCCGGTGTGTGCGGGCGTCCCGGACCTCGACACGGTCCAGCCGCACCCGTGAGCTGCTGGGCAGCGCGTTCGTGGTGAGCAGTTCGTACGAGAGGTGCGTCCTGCCGTCCGTGGCAACGAACGGAGCCGGTTCGGTCATCACCGCCGCCGTCAACGGCGTGAACTGGGGGCCGGGCACAGGCGTGGTGGCGCCGGTGCCGTACCCGGGTGCAGTCGAAGCCATCAGCATGCCGACCGCGAGCACGGCGGTGGCGAGCCCACGACGTAGTGGTCTGCGGCCCGTGCGGTTGCGAAGGTAGCGCTGTGCCATGGTGCTCTTCCAGTCGTCGGGTCCGGGACCGCGTTGGGCACCGGCACGCCCCGCGCCGAGGCGCAGGCCCATGTAATCCGGCGGCGCGGCGCTCCCGGCGGACAGCGCCGGAGGCAGGTGCCGAACTACACCCGTCCAGCCGCACCGGGCCGCCGGACGGGAGCCGGTACGTGCCCCATCCGTGCCCTCCAAGGCGGTGAACAGCGGTCACCACGGGTGCGAGCAGAGCATCCCGGCAGGCCCGACGATGGGGCTAGTCCGCAGGTCAGAGGCCATACGGACGGCCAAAGCAGCGGTGATTCCCACGCTTATGGCGCGGGTTCGATTCCCGTCATCCGCTCTTCTGCGAAGCCCCAGGTCAGAGACCTGGGGCTTCGTTGTTGTCCGGACCTCTCGGGAACGCGAGGACCGCCAGCACCCGCCGGTGGCCCTTGGTGTCCGCCGGCAGGTCCAGCTTGGCGAAGATGTTGCCGATGTGCTTGTTCACGGCCGCCTCGCTGGTGAACAGGTGCGAGGCCGGACTGGCGTGGGTACGGCCCTTCGCGATCAGGTCGAGTACCTCGCGCCCCCGGGGGCTGTGATCGCCGACTCCAGAGCGTCTTACGACGCGCTCGACGCCGTCGGCGCCACCCCTGCCCTGGGCCGGGTCCACCAGGTCGACACCAGTGACGGGGCCGGCACCGGCTGGATCGCCTCTGCGCGCAGAGTCAGCGCGCGACCTCGGCCAGGGCCTGGATGCCGGCGAGAACCTCGGACGCGGTGGGGGCGCTGGAGGGGTCGCCGAGACACTGGAACATCAGACCGGACATGAGCGCCAGTTGCACGGTCCCGAGGGTGCGGACGGAGGTCTCCGCCACCTCCTCCTCACGGACGCCGTCGAGGATGGCCGCCATGCCGCGCCGCCCCTGCGCGATGCCCCCGGCCAGGGCGGGGCGCAGGCCGGACTGACGCTGGGCCTGCATGAACAGCTCCACCGAGGCGAGCCACAGGTCGGGGTGGGCCCCGAAGTCCTCGATCAGCCCCTCCCAGACGCGCTCGAAGTGCGCCCGCGTGGAGCCGTCCGCGTCGGGGACCAGCACCCGGCCCATCGCGTCGCCCCACTCGTCGAGGATCTCGAACAGGGCCTGATTGAGCAGCGCTTCCCGTGAGCCGTAGTGGTAGCCGACGGCTGCCGTGCTCACGCCGGCCGCGGTGGCGATGTCACGCACCGAGGTGCGGTCGTAGCCCTTTTCCCGCAGGCAGGCCTTGGCGCTGACGAGCAGGGCTTCACGGTTTCCCATGCCGGGAGCCTACCGCAGCCGTTGCACGACCGTCTCATACGATCGAGTTATACCCACGTCTTGCACGATCGTTTGAATCTGTCGTAGCGTTCGGGGCATGAGACGCACCAAGATCGTTTCCAGGACGCTCGCGGCCGCCACGCTGACGCTGGCCACACTGGGGATGGGCCTCGCCCTGGCCTCCCCCGCACAAGCGGCACGGGGCGGCAGCGACGCCGGCACGGTCGTCGCCACCACCGGCGGGGCCGTGCGCGGGACCATCGACGACAGCGGACTGCGCAGCTTCCAGGGCATCCCTTACGCCACCCCGCCCATCGGCAGCCTTCGCTGGGCCTCGCCGCGGCCCGCCACACCTTGGGCAGGGGTGCGAGAGGCGACCGCACCGGGATCCCCGTGCCCCCAGCCGAAGGGCCTGCCCATCGGGATACCCAGTGATACGGAGGACTGCCTCTACCTGAACGTCACCACCCCCGTGGGGCAGGCCGGCAAGAAGCCGGTGATCGTGTGGATCCACGGCGGCAGCCTGATGTTCGGCAGCGGTGACATCTACGGCCCGGAGCGGCTGGCCGCCGAGGGCGCCGTCGTCGTGTCGGTCAACTACCGGCTCGGTGTCATGGGCTTCCTGTCCGAACCGGCGCTGGGCACCTCCGGCGGCCTCGGCCTGGAGGACCAGCAGGCAGCCCTGCGCTGGGTGCGCGCCAACGCCGGTGCCTTCGGCGGCGATCCGGCCAACGTGACGATCATGGGCGAGTCGGGCGGCGGGTACAGCGTCTGCGGCCACCTCGCCTCGCCGAAGTCGGCCGGCCTCTTCGACCGCGCCATCCTGCAGAGCGCACCCTGCGCCACCGGCGGCTCCCGCACCCGGGAGGAAGCGGAGGCAGAGGCCCGGGCCACCATCGAGAACCTCCGGAAGCTGGGGGCGTGCACCGAGCACGAGGACACGGGGTCCTGCCTGCGGCGGACCGATCCCGGCACGCTCATGAAGGCCTACGGGACCTGGAACGAGCCCCGCCCGATCGCCGGTACCGACCTCATGCCGCTGACCCCGGCCGAGGCTCTGCGCACGGGCAGGTTCAACCGCGTCCCGGTCCTCATCGGGGTCAACCACGACGAGGAGCGCGGCCGGATCCTCGGCCAGGAACTCGGGGGCAGCCCCATGCCGCCCGGGGCATACGAGCCCGCGATCCGTGAGGAGTTCGGGGAGCGGGCCGACGCGATCCTGGCACGCTACCCGCTGAGCCGCTTCGGCTCGGCCGGCGAGGCCCTGGCCGCCGTACGGACCGACCAGGCATGGTCGGTCCCGACGCTGGACACCGCGCGGCTGCTGTCGCGGTGGACACCGACCAGGATGTTCGAGTTCAGCGAGCGCGACACGCCCGCATGGTCGGGCGACCCCGAGCTCAGCTTCGAGCTCCGCGCCTCGCACATGACCGAGCTGCTCTACCTCTTCGACCTCAAGCTGCCCGTGTACGAGAAGCTCACGGAGCACCAGCAGCGACTCGGCAAGCGGATGACGCACACCTGGGTCGACTTCGCCGAGTCCGGGAAGACGGGCTGGCCGAGCTTCAGCAGCGGCGGCTACGTGCAGTCGCTGACCTCAGGACCCTGGAAGCGCGCCCGGTTCACCAAGGACCACAACTACGCCTTCTGGAAGAACCTCCACTGACCCCAAGCGCGAAACAGCTCGCGCCCGTCACCCCCGCGGGCGCGCCGGCCCAGGTCAGCGACCTGGGCCTGCTGCTTTTCCGCGCGGCGGTGCGGGTCCGACTACCACCACGCCTGGTTGTTGGGTCCGAGCTGCCACAGGCGGTCGTCACTCGGGTAGGAGTAGTCCAGGCGCACCGTGTCCCACTGGTCGTTGTTGGTGTTCTGCAAGGCCATGGCGACGTTGACGTTCTTCAACGGCCGCCAGACCCACCACCGCTCCGCGTTGCCTCCGCCGGTCTCCAGGCGCAGACTCCACTTCTGCTGGTCAGAGCCGTCGCAGGCACGCACCACGACGCGGTTCCCGCGTGCCGGGTTGGACGACTCGGGCTCCAGGCACCGGTTCGAGGCGCGGTTGCGCAGGGTCGCCGTCCACAGCTTGTTGGTGCTGTCGAAGGTGCCTTCCCAGTCCCACGCCTCCGTGATGTAGCTGTCCCACCTCGTACCACGGAGCGCGATGACCTCCGCGCCCTCCGCCGTACTGTCCGATCCCAACGCGAGCCGACTGCCATGCATCTTGTTCACGAGGTCCTGATTGACCAGAGAGTCGGCCGACGCCGGGGAGGCACCGGCCAGCACGATCGGAACCGCCGCACAGACCGCGGCCAGCAGCGAGATCCTGCGCTTGCGCATCACATTCCGTCCCTTCCGAAGGCGGGCACCACGGCGCCGGCGGCACCGTCTGAGGCCCGGGAACGGACGTGACGTTTTCACAGCTTTTCGGGCCATTTCTCCCGCCGCGCCCGAACAGACATCGCAGAAACGATCCCCTGTACCCACAACGGCTCCATCGGCAGGGAGGGCGACGCGCCGCCCACCGCCGGATGCGCCCTCCGGTGCGACCAGGTGCCACGACGTGCCGCCAGAGGCGGTGTGAACTGCCGTACGGTGTCGGCGCCGCCGGAGATCTGAACGTCCTTTCCTCCCGCGGCCTTTCGGGCCTGGGCGCGGAAGGGTGGCGGGCCGGGCCTGCCCCGCTTCCGGGCGCTAGGCGAAGGCGGGGAGGGCGAGCGCGAGGGTGGCCCAGCCGAGGAGGGCCGTCACGGCCGCCGAAACGGCCGACCAGCACAGCCGCTTCCAGAAGTGCGCGTCCAGGCCCCCGCACACGACCGCGCGGGCGGGGTGCTTGAGGTGGTAGGCGATGTCGTACGGCGTCGCCTGCGCGTCGTGGGGCGCTCGGCGGACCTTTCCGTCGGTCGCGGTGTAGCCGTAGCGGACCTGGCCGCGGATGAGGGTGGGCACCGTCTCGACCGTGACGCCATGGCGGGGCAGGTACCACTTGTTCCACGGGACCGCCGCCGCGCCGATCGTCAGCCGGACCGTCAGCAGTGTGGTGGCGCCCAGCAGCAGCACCGCGAGTGCGCGGGACACGTGGTCCCCGGCGATGACCACGCCCGCGGTCAGGGCGACGAGTCCGAGGCCGAGCGCGACCATCACCGCGGTGACGGCGAGAGCCGCCGGTGTTCTCGGCTCCGCGTCCTCCTCGGCTTCGCGCTCCCGGAGTGCCCGCGCTTCCCGTTCCTCCCGTGCCTCCCGCTCGGCGTCCTCCGCCGCCTCGCGCGTGACCGTCACGAGCGTCGAGCCGTCCACCGGGTCCTCGTCGGCGGGACGTTCGGGCAGCAAGCCGTTCACCGCTTCGCCGAACACGGTCGCCGAGGCGCGGGGCACCCCCTCGATCCGGTACCGAGTCGGCTCGGTCCCGGCGGGCGCCGTCAGCTCGATGGCGACCGCCCGCCCGTCCGCGTGCACGCGCGCGACGGCGGCGAGCGGGATGCGGACCTCTCCACGGGGGCCGCGCAGCAGCAACCCGGCCGGTTCGGAACGGAGTTCGGCTCCCTGGGCGCCCCGGAGGACGGGTACGGACGGGAAGGTGATCGGCATGCGGGCGATCGTAAGGTACGGGATTCCCGCCGCGTACCGCACTGGCATACGGTCTGCGCTGTGAACGCAGTCACCCTGGTACTCGTCCTGTTCGTCTTCGTGGGCCTGGCGGTGGCCGTCCTCGGCCTGTTCGTCGTCGGCGGCCCGAGGGCCGAACTC
This sequence comes from Streptomyces sp. NPDC047971, assembly GCF_040653355.1. Lineage (NCBI taxonomy): Bacteria > Bacillati > Actinomycetota > Actinomycetes > Kitasatosporales > Streptomycetaceae > Streptomyces > Streptomyces sp. NPDC047971. The sequence continues at coordinate 134,896 of NZ_JBEZNW010000019.1, forward strand.
CGCAACATGAGGGAGCTGGAGAGGACCGGCGTCGAGGTCCCGGCGACCCTGGTCTCGGTGGCTCCTCGCAAGACCTACCTGACCGTCGTCTACGCGTACCCGGCCGCGGACGGTTCCCGGGCCACCCACACCTCATGGAGCGGGCGCAACCCCCTGCACGTCGTGGGCGAGACCTACCCGCTGGTGCGGACGGCGCACCCGTCCGAGAACGTCTGGATGGGGACGATGGCCGCGGTGCGCCATGAGCGCGCCGGGACTGAGCATCACCTCCGCTTCATGGTGTGCGTGATGCTCGCGGGTGTCACGACCTGCGCCGCGGCTGTGACGGGCCTGCTCCTCCTTCCCTGACTCACGTGGTCGGGGGGGTTCCTCACGGCGCCTCACCCAGACCGAGGTCATCCGGCTGCGTCGGCTGATCATCGCGAACGCCGACGCCTTCCCGGCCCTCGGCGCCGCCTGGTACGAACAGGGCTTCGAGCGGGTCCTGGTCACCCTGGCCGCCACCTTCCGGCGCCTCACCGACCAGGGCGTGCTGCGCACCGACGATCCGGGGCCGGCCGCTCACCATGTCGCGGGGCTCCTGCTGTGGATCCCCGTGAACCAGGCCATGTTCCGCGGGAGCGCCCAGCACACGGAAGCCGATCTCGACCTCTACGCGACCACCGGCGTCCGCGCCTTCCTCGCCGCGTACCGCGCGCCGATCACCCCGTGAAAGCCCCCGTACCGGCGTCTACCGCCGGTACGGACGGCCGCGGGCCCCGGGGGCCGCGGGGCGCGGCGCGCCGGCGCGGCGGGTTTGGTGGTTCGTTCGGACCACGCCAGATAGGTAGATGACAACTGTGTAAAACATTAAAAAAAAAAAAAA
>NZ_JBEZNW010000020.1:0-134520 GCF_040653355.1 Streptomyces sp. NPDC047971
GGCCCGGGGGGGTTCTGGGGGGCCCGCGGGGCGGCGGGGGCTGGGGGGCCCGGGGGTTTTGGCCCCCCCCCCCGCCCCCCGCCCCCCCCGGGCATCGCCGTGCTGCGCCTTCGCGTCCGTCGGGCGTCGCGCGTCTCAGGCGCGCAGCTTCGCGGTCGCCGCGGCTCGGGCGGCGGCCACGGCCTCCGACTCCTTCGGCATGCCGAGGCCCGCGGCCCTCATGCCGAGGCCGACGACACCGCCGAGGAGGACGACCCCCATGCCGGCCCAGAAGCCGGCCTGGTTGGCCGCCACCATGAAGACTCCGGCGATGCAGAAGCCGATGAAGGAGATGATGACACCGGTCCAGGCGGCCGGGGTGTGTCCGTGGGCGCTGCCCGCCATGAGTTGCTCCTCGTTGCTGTTGCTCGGTGGTGGCTCGGGGTGAGGTCTCGGGTGCGAGGACGCTCTCCCCCGGACGTCGTCCGGGGGCGCCCCCGCCACATTGTCCCGCACACCGGGGCTCGGGGATGAATCGGGGGTGGCCCGACGATCACGCGTCGCGCCGCTTCCCCGGACTCAGTCCTCGCGCGTCGGGTCCTCGCCGCGGTCGAGGGCCTTCCACAGGTCCTCGGGCCGGTCGGACGCCGCTTCCGCCGCGGCCCCGGTCCCGGGCGCCCTGCGCGCGGTACGCGGCGCGCCGGAGCGCTCGTAGCGTCCGCCCATCGCGGGCCAGCTCTTGCCGTACCGCAGGGCGAGCAGCCCCGCGGCGAGGATGAGCAGCGCTCCGGCGGCGGTGACGTACGGCCAGGCGGTGTGCGTCAGGCCGGCCACCGAGGCGGCCGTGTCGCCGGTGACGCGCGCGGCCTCCGTGTCGAGGGCGTCGGCGTCGGACGCGCCGAGGAACGCGGCGAGCGCCGCGCCCGCGCCGCTGAGCGCGAGCAGGCCGGCGACCAGGGTGCGCCCGGCGCGGCGGACGGCGAAGACGGCGACGAGCGCGGCCAGACCGACTATGGCGAGGGCCGTCGGCACACCGGTGACGGTGCCGCCGTCGGCCTCCACGGGCACGGTGCCGCCGCCCACCGACGCCGTGCCCTCGGCCCAGATCTGGCCCGTGGACAGCAGCACGACGGTGGCACCGAGGGCGCCGAGCAGAAGGGCCGCGGCCAGGCTGCGGCGGCCGCCGGACGAGGCGGCCGAGCCGCCCACGCGTGCGGCTCGGGGCTGGGGTACGGGAACAGCACTCACGTACCCCACTATCCCTTACGCCGTCACGCGCCGTTCATCCGGTTGGCCGTGTGGACGGCGCGGAGGACCGCGGCCGCCTTGTTCCGGCACTCGTTGTCCTCGCCGACGGGATCGGAGTCGGCGACGACACCCGCTCCGGCCTGCACGTACGCCGTGCCGTCACGCAGCAGGGCGGTACGGATGGCGATGGCCGTGTCGGAGTCGCCCGCGAAGTCGAGGTAGCCGACACACCCGCCGTAGAGCCCGCGCCGGGAGGGTTCCAGCTGCTCGATGATCTGCATGGCGCGCGGCTTCGGCGCGCCCGAGAGCGTGCCGGCCGGGAAGCAGGCGGTGAGGACGTCGAACGCGGTCTTCCCCTCCGCGACACGCCCGGTCACCGTCGACACGATGTGCATGACGTGCGAGTACCGCTCGATCGACATGAAGTCGACGACCTCGACCGAGCCCGGCTCGCAGACCCGGCCGAGGTCGTTGCGGCCGAGGTCGACGAGCATCAGGTGCTCGGCCCGCTCCTTGGGGTCGGCGAGCAGTTCCTCGGCGAGGTCGTGGTCCTCCTGCGGGGTGGCGCCGCGGTGCCGGGTGCCGGCGATGGGGTGGAGCATCGCGTGCCCGTCCTCGACCTTGACCAGCGCCTCGGGGGACGAGCCGACGACGTCGAAGCCGTTCTCGAAGCGGAAGAGGTACATGTACGGCGACGGGTTGGTGGCCCGCAGCACTCGGTAGACATCGAGCGCGGACGCCCGGCACGGGGTCTCGAAGCGCTGCGAGGGGACCACCTGGAACGCCTCGCCCGCCCGGATCCGCTCCTTGATGTCCTCGACGGCCTCCTGGTACGCCTGGCCGCCCCAGAGGGCGGAGAACTCCGGCAGCTCGGAGGCGGGCAGCGCGGCGGGCGGATTGGCCACCGGGCGGGCCAGGTCGGCCTCCATCGTGTCGAGCCGGGCGACGGCGTCGGCGTACGCCTCGTCGACGCCGGTCTCCAGGTCGTTGTGGTTGATCGCGTTGGCGATCAGCAGGACCGTGCCGTCCCAGTGGTCGAGGACGGCGAGGTCGCTGGTGAGCAGCATCGTCAGCTCGGGGAGCCGCAGGTCGTCCCGGGTGGCGTCGCCGATGCGCTCCAGGCGGCGGACGATGTCGTACCCGAGGTAGCCGACCATGCCGCCGGTGAAGGGCGGCATCCCGGACGCGAGGTCGCGCGGGGTGTGCAGCGCCTCGACGGTGGCGCGCAGCGCCTGGAGCGGGTCGCCGTCGGTGGGGACGCCGACGGGCGGGGTGCCGAGCCAGTGCGCCTGGCCGTCCAGGACGGTGAGGGTGGCGTCGCTGCGGACGCCGATGAAGGAGTAGCGCGACCAGGATCGGCCGTTCTCCGCGGACTCGAGGAGGAAGGTGCCGGGGCGTTCGGCGGCGAGCTTGCGGTAGAGCCCGACCGGGGTGTCCCCGTCCGCGAGGAGCCGGCGGCTGACAGGGATCACGCGGCGGTCGGCCGCCAGCTTGCGGAAGGTCTCGAGGTCCATGGCGGCTGACCTTACTGGGAGAGCGGGAGCACGTCGGCGTCGAAGCAGGTGCGCGCGCCGGTGTGGCAGGCGGCGCCGACCTGGTCGACCTTGACGAGCACGGTGTCGGCGTCGCAGTCGAGGGCGACGGACTTGACGTGCTGGACGTGGCCGGAGGTGTCGCCCTTGACCCAGTACTCCTGGCGGCTGCGCGACCAGTAGGTGCAGCGGCCGGTGGTGAGGGTGCGGTGGAGTGCCTCGTCGTCCATCCAGCCGAGCATGAGCACCTCGCCGGTGTCGTACTGCTGGGCGATGGCCGGGACGAGTCCGTCCGGGCTGCGCTTGAGGCGGGCGGCGATGGCCGGGTCGAGATTGCTGCTCATGCGGCCATTGTGCCGTGGCCGGCGGGTGGGTCCGGCGTACGTCCACTGGGCGGACCGGCGGCCCCGGTCGTACGCTGGCGAGCATGTCGACCCATGCCAAGCGTGAACGCCTTCTGCTCGCCGATCTGTTGGAGGCGGCCGGGCCCGACGCCGCGACGCTCTGCGAGGGCTGGCGGACCCGGGACCTGGCGGCCCACGTGGTGGTGCGGGAGCGTCGCCCGGACGCGGCCGCGGGGACGCTCGTACCGGTGCTGAAGGATCGGCTGGACCGGGTGCAGGCGGAGTTCGCGGAGAAGCCGTACGAGGAGCTGATCCAGCTCATCCGTACGGGTCCCCCGCGGATGTCGCCGTTCACCATCAAGCAGGTGGACGAGGGGGCGAACGTCGTCGAGTTCTACGTCCACGCGGAGGACGTCCGGCGCGCCCAGCCGGACTGGTCGCCGCGCGAGCTCGACCCGGTCTTCTCGGACGCGCTCTGGACCCGGCTGGAGAAGGGCGCCCGGCTGCTGGGCCGGAAGGCCCCGGTGGGGCTGGTGCTGCGCCGGCCGAACGGACAGACGGCGGTGGCGCACCGCGGCACGCCGGTGGTGACGGTCTCCGGCGAGCCGGGCGAACTGACGATGTTCGTCTTCGGACGCCAGGACGTGGCGAAGGTGGAGCTGGACGGGGAGCAGGACGCGATCGACCGGCTGCACGAGGCGAAGCAGCTGGGGATCTAGGTGCGTCGAACGTCCCGCCCGCCCCGCGACGCCTGACACGCGCGGTCCCCGGTCGGTCGCCTCAGTCCCGGCCCGTCGCTCTCGGCAGTTCGGCGCGGCGCAGGGCCCGTACCGAGAGGCCGTAGACGCCGCCGACCGCGCAGATCGCGGCGCTGGCGGTGTACACCGGGAGGAGTCCCCACAGGCCCACCGCCGCGCCGGTGAGCGGGAAGCTGAGCGGGGCGACGCCGAGGCTGAAGAAGCTGGACACGGCCGTGACGCGCCCGAGGTAGGCGGGGTCGCACTCCGTCTGGACGAGTGCGCCGCACAGCGCGCCGCTGAGTCCGGCGAGCAGGCCGACCGAGACGGACACGGCCACGGCGACGGGCAGCTGCGGCACGTACGCGAGCGCGCCGATCGAGCCCGCTCCGAGGGTGATCGTCCAGGCCATGACGGCCCCGGCGCGCGGTATCCGGCCCCGTACGGTCAGTACGAGGGAGGCGGCGCCCGCTCCCGTGCCGAATCCGGCGAGGACCCAGCCGATGCCGGCGGCGCCCCAGCCGCGCTCGTCGGCGAGGAGCGCGAGGCCGACGTTGAGGGGGCCGACGAAGCCGAGGTCGCTGAGCGCGACGACGATCATCAGCGGGCCGAGGACCCGGTGGCGGCGGATGTAGCGCAGTCCGTCGGCGAGGTCGCGGAGCGCGGTGCCGTCGCGGGAGGACTCGTCGCCGGGCAGCGGGGTGATCCGGAGCCTCAGCAGCAGCGGCAGGGAGAACGCGAAGAGGAGTCCGGCCGCTCCGAACGCGGCGGCCGGCCCGCCGAGCGCCACGGCGAGGCCGCCGAGCGGGGCGCCGAGGACGAGCCCGGCACGGTAGGCGAGTCCCCGCATCCCCTGGACGCGGGCGAGCTGGTCGCGCGGGGCTATGCGGGGCGGCAGGGCGCCGACGGCGGGCAGGAAGAGGGCGTCGACGGCGCCGAAGACGAGGGCGACGGCGGCCAGCACCCAGAGGGCCGGGCTGGTCAGGAGGAGGAGCGCGGCCACGCCGAAGACGACGAGGCAGCGGACGGTGTCGGAGAGGACGACGACCCGGCGTGGTCCGAAGCGGTCGGCGATCACTCCCCCGCCGAGCATGAGGAGGGCGCGCGGTACGGCGCTGACGGCCATGACGAGCCCGGCCTCCGCGGGGGTGCCGCCGCGCACGGCGGCCCAGGACAGGGCGAGGTGGTAGACGCTGTCGCCGAGGGTGGAGGCGGTGTAGGCGCCGAGCCAGCCCAGGACGTTCGGGTCACGGTGCGCGGGGCGGGAGGGGCGGGCCGCGGCCTCGGTGAGGGCGGTCATGAGCGGTAGGGGAAGCCGTGGAGGTGGACGGCGACGTTCTCGCGGCCCTCGGTGTCGCCGGCCTCCTCGGCGGCGCGGGCCCGGGCGTCGTACTTCCGCAGGACCGCGTCGAGCTCCTCGGCGAGCCCGGCGAGCTCGGCGGCGGTCAGGCGGGGCAGCCACTCGGAGCTGATGGAGGCGGAGCGCCACTCGTCGGACCAGGTCAGCCGCTCGTCGAGGAAGCGGCGGTGGAGCTCGGTCCGCTGTTCGTTGATCGTGCGGCCGAGGGCGTCGCTCGCGGCGACCAGCTCGGGGGTGCCCCGGACGTCCTCGTCGCGGATGCTGACGCCGTAGGAGCTGGGCTGCCACCAGCGTTCGCGGGCGTCGGCGGAGTGGCCCTCGGCCTCCTCGATGAGGCCGTGCTCGGCCAGCTTGCGCAGGTGGTAGCTGACGAGGGAGACCGCCTCGTCGACCTGGTCGGCGAGCTGGGACGCCGTCGCGGTGCGGGCCACGAAGAGGGCGCGGTAGAGGCGCATCCGCAGCGGGTGCGAGATGGCCTTGAGGGTGCCGAGATCGGTGATCCGGCGGTTCTCCTGCGAGGTCATGCCCAGGACCCTAGATGCGAAAGAATTCTTGCGCAATGGAAATTGCACAAATAATCCTGCCTATCTGGCGAAGAGAAAGGCCCCCTTCCGGGGGCCTTCCTGGCGCGGGGTTCAGCGGACCTGGTGGCCGGCCTCCCGCAGGGCGCCCTTGACCTCGGAGATCCGCAGGTCGCCGAAGTGGAAGACCGAGGCCGCGAGCACCGCGTCCGCGCCCGCCTCGATCGCCGGCGGGAAGTCGGACAGCTTGCCCGCTCCGCCGGAGGCGATCACCGGCACGGTCACGTGCGTGCGCACCGCCGCGATCATCTCGGTGTCGTAGCCGTCCTTCGTGCCGTCCGCGTCCATCGAGTTGAGCAGGATCTCGCCCGCGCCCAGCTCGGCGGCCCGGTGCGCCCACTCGACGGCGTCGATGCCGGTGCCCTTGCGGCCGCCGTGCGTCGTCACCTCGAAGGAACCGGAGTCCGTGCGCCGGGCGTCGACCGAGAGCACGAGCACCTGGCGGCCGAAGCGCTCCGCGATCTCGCGGATCAGCTCGGGCCGGGCGATGGCGGCGGTGTTCACGCCCACCTTGTCGGCTCCGGCGCGCAGCAGCCTGTCGACGTCCTCCGCCGTGCGCACCCCGCCGCCGACGGTCAGCGGGATGAAGACCTGCTCGGCGGTGCGGCGCACCACGTCGTAGGTCGTCTCGCGGTTGCCGGAGGAGGCGGTGATGTCGAGGAAGGTCAGCTCGTCGGCGCCCTCGGCGTCGTACAGCTTCGCCATCTCGACGGGGTCGCCCGCGTCGCGCAGGTTCTGGAAGTTGACGCCCTTGACGACCCGGCCGTTGTCCACGTCCAGGCAGGGGATCACTCGTACGGCGAGGCTCATTCCGCACCACTCCTGTACGCCTCGACCTCGACCTCGACGACCAGGCTCGGGTCGACGAAGCCGGAGACGATGATCATCGAAGCCGCGGGGCGGACCGCGTCGAACAGCTCCTTGTGGGCACGGCCGACCTCGTCCACGTCCCGGGCGTGCGTGATGTACATCCGGGTCCGTACGACGTCCTCCGGGCCAAGGCCGAGCTTCTTGAGCGCGTCGAAGGCCACGTTGAAGGAGTTGATCGTCTGCTCGTACGGGCCGCCGCCGGCGATCTGGCCGCCGATGACCGACGTACAGCCGGAGACGAGGACCAGGCCGTTCGGCAGCTCCACCGCGCGGGAGTAGCCGAACTGCTCCTCCCAGGGAGCGCCGGTCACCACCTTGCGGACGGCGTCGGTCATACGGAAGCCACCGCCTCCAGGGCCTCTTCCAGGGTGAACGCCTCGGCGTACAGCGCCTTGCCGACGATCGCGCCCTCGACGCCCAGCGGGACGAGCCCGGACAGCGCGCGCAGGTCGTCCAGCGACGACACTCCGCCCGAGGCGACGACGGGCTTGTCCGTCGCGGCGCAGACGTTCTTCAGGAGCTCCAGGTTCGGGCCCTGGAGCGTGCCGTCCTTGGCGATGTCGGTGACGACGTAGCGGGCGCAGCCCTCGGAGTCGAGGCGCGCGAGCGTCTCGTACAGGTCGCCGCCGTCACGCGTCCAGCCGCGGCCGCGGAGCGTGGTGCCGCGGACGTCGAGGCCGACGGCGATCTTGTCGCCGTGCTCCGCGATGACCTTGGCGACCCACTCGGGGGTCTCCAGGGCGGCGGTGCCCAGGTTGACGCGGGTGCAGCCGGTGGCGAGGGCGGCGGCGAGCGAGGCGTCGTCGCGGATGCCCCCGGAGAGCTCGACCTTGATGTCCATGGCCTTGGCGACCTCGGCGATCAGCTCACGGTTGTCGCCGGTGCCGAAGGCGGCGTCGAGGTCGACCAGGTGCAGCCACTCGGCGCCGGAGCGCTGCCAGGCGAGGGCGGCCTCGAGCGGGGAGCCGTAAGAGGTCTCCGTACCGGACTCGCCGTGCACGAGGCGGACGGCCTGGCCGTCGCGGACGTCGACGGCGGGGAGGAGTTCAAGCTTCTGAGCCATGATCAGAGGGTCTCGATCCAGTTGGTGAGCAGCTGTGCTCCGGCGTCGCCGGACTTCTCGGGGTGGAACTGGGTGGCCCAGAGGGCGCCGTTCTCGACGGCCGCGACGAACGGCTCGCCGTGGGTCGCCCAGGTGACCTTGGGGGCACGCATGTTGGGGTTGCCGACCTCCAGGCTCCACTCGCGCACCGCGTAGGAGTGCACGAAGTAGAACCGGGCGTCGGCGTCGAGGCCGGCGAACAGCTCGCTGTCCTCGGGCGCGTCGACGGTGTTCCAGCCCATGTGGGGCACGACCGGGGCCTTCAGCGGCTCGACCGTACCGGGCCACTCGTCGAGACCGTCGGTCTCCACGCCGTGCTCGATGCCACGGGCGAAGAGGATCTGCATGCCGACGCAGATGCCCATCACGGGTCGGCCGCCGGAGAGCCGGCGGTCGATGATCCACTCGCCGCGCGCGGCCTTGAGGCCCTTCATGCAGGCGGAGAAGGCTCCGACGCCCGGGACGAGGAGTCCGTCGGCGTTCATGGCCGTGTCGTAGTCGCGGGTGATCTCGACCTCGGCGCCGACTCGGGCGAGCGCCCGCTCGGCGGAGCGGACGTTGCCGAAGCCGTAGTCGAAGACGACGACCTTCTTGGGGGTACGCGCAGTGCTCATGCCGCTCATTCCCAGATTCCCTGAATCCGAAGGACGCCGGCGGCCAGGCACATCGCGGAGGCGATGGCGAGGACGACGATCACGCCCTTCGGCAGCTTCTGCTTGGAGAAGGAGTACACACCGCCGGCGAGGAAGAGCCCGACGACGATGAGGACGGTGGAGAGGCCGGTCATGGGGTTAGAGCGCGCCCTTCGTGGAAGGCAGGATGCCGGCCGCGCGCGGATCGCGCTCGGAGGCGTAGCGCAGGGCCCTGGCCAGTGCCTTGAACTGGCACTCCACGATGTGGTGGGCGTTGCGCCCGTACGGCACGTGGATGTGCAGCGCGATCTGGGCCTGCGCGACGAAGGACTCGAAGATGTGACGGGTCATCGTCGTGTCGTAGGAGCCGATCATCGGCGCCATGTTCTCGGGCTCGGTGTGCACCAGGTAGGGGCGGCCGGACAGATCGACGGTCACCTGGGCGAGCGACTCGTCCAGCGGGACGGTGCAGTTGCCGAAGCGGTAGATGCCGACCTTGTCGCCGAGCGCCTGCTTGAAGGCGGCGCCGAGGGCGAGGGCGGTGTCCTCGATGGTGTGGTGCGAGTCGATGTGCAGGTCGCCGTCGGTCTTGACGGTGAGGTCGAACAGACCGTGGCGGCCGAGCTGGTCGAGCATGTGGTCGTAGAAGCCGACGCCGGTGGCGACGTCGACCTTTCCGGTGCCGTCGAGGTCTATCTCGACGACGACGGAGGTCTCCTTGGTGGTGCGTTCGACTCTGCCCACGCGGCTCATGAGCTCTGCTCCTTCTTCAGTGCGCGAACCGCATCGAGGAACGCGTCATTCTCTTCGGGGGTGCCGGCGGTGACCCGCAGCCGGCCCGGTACGCCGTTGTCCCGGACCAGGACGCCCCGGTCGAGGATCTTCCGCCAGGCCGTGTGGGAGCCCTCGGCTCCCTCGAAGCGGCCGAACTGGACGAAGTTGGCGTCGGACTCGGTGACCTCGTACCCGATCGCCCGCAACTCGGTGACCAGGCGGTCCCGCTCGGTCTTGAGCTGCTCGACGTACCCGAGCAGCGTATCGGTGTGCTCCAGGGCCGCGAGCGCGGTGGCCTGGGTGACGGCCGAGAGGTGGTACGGCAGCCGTACGAGCTGGACGGCGTCGACCACGGCGGGGTGCGCGGCGAGGTAGCCCAGGCGCAGACCGGCCGCGCCGAACGCCTTGGACATGGTGCGGGAGACGACCAGGTGGGGCCGGCCCTCGATCAGCGGCAGGAGGGAGTCCCGGTGGCTGAACTCGACGTACGCCTCGTCGACGACGACGAGGGACGGCTTGGCGGCCTGGGCCGCCTCGTACAGCGCGAGGACGGTCTCGGCCTCGACCGCGGTGCCCGTGGGGTTGTTGGGCGAGGTGATGAAGACGACGTCCGGGCGGTTCTCGGCGATCGCCTTCTCGGCCGCGGCGACGTCGATGGTGAAGTCCTCGTCGCGCGGGCCGGAGATCCAGCCGGTGCCGGTGCCGCGCGCGATCAGCGCGTGCATCGAGTACGAGGGCTCGAAACCGATGGCCGTGCGACCCGGGCCGCCGAAGGTCTGCAGCAGCTGCTGGAGGACCTCGTTGGAGCCGTTGGCGGCCCACACGTTCTCGACGGCGATCGGGTGCTTGCCGGTACGGGTGAGGTAGCGGGCGAGCTCGGTGCGCAGCTCGATCGCGTCCCGGTCCGGGTAGCGGTTGAGGCCGCGGGCGGCCTCGGCGACCCGCTCCGCGATCCGGGCCACCAGGGGCTCGGGCAGCGGGTACGGGTTCTCGTTGGTGTTCAGCTGGACGGGCACGTCGAGCTGGGGCGCGCCGTAGGGCGTCTTGCCCTTCAGCTCGTCGCGGATCGGGAGGTCGTCGATCCGGATGGTGTCGTTCGCGGTCACTTGCTCTCAGGCACCTTCCCACCGAACCGGGCCTTGAGCGCGGCACCGTGCGCGGGCAGGTCCTCGGCCTCGGCCAGGGTGACCACGTGGTGGGTGACCTCGGCGAGAGCGTCCCGGGTGTAGTCCACGATGTGGACGCCGCGCAGGAAGGACTGCACGGACAGGCCCGAGGAGTGGCAGGCGCACCCGCCGGTGGGCAGCACGTGGTTGGAGCCGGCGCAGTAGTCGCCCAGGGAGACCGGTGCCCACGGGCCGACGAAGATCGCGCCCGCGTTGCGGACACGGTCGGCGCGGGCGGCGGCGTCGGCGGTCTGGATCTCCAGGTGCTCGGCCCCGTACGCGTCGACGACCTTGAGGCCGTCCTCCAGGTCACTGACGAGGACGATCGCGGACTGCTTTCCGGCCAGGGCCGGGACGATCCGGTCGTCGACGTGCTTGGTGGCGGCGACCTGGGTCTTCAGCTCGGCCTCGGTGGCCTCGGCCAGCTCCTCGGAGTCGGTGACGAGGACGGCGGCGGCCATCGGGTCGTGCTCGGCCTGGCTGATCAGGTCGGCGGCGACGTGCACCGGGTCGGCGGTGGAGTCCGCGAGGATCGCGATCTCCGTCGGGCCGGCCTCGGCGTCGATGCCGATGCGGCCGGTGAAGTACCGCTTGGCCGCGGCGACCCAGATGTTGCCGGGGCCGGTGACCATGTTGGCGGGGGCGCAGGACTCGGTGCCGTAGGCGAACATCGCGACGGCCTGGGCGCCGCCGGCGGCGTACACCTCGTCGACGCCGAGCAGGGCGCAGGCGGCGAGGATCGTCGGGTGCGGCAGCCCCCCGAACTCCTTCTGCGGCGGGGACGCGAGCGCGACGGACTCGACGCCCGCCTCCTGCGCCGGGACGATGTTCATGATCACGGAGGAGGGGTAGACCGAGCGTCCGCCGGGCGCGTAGAGGCCGACACGCTGGACCGGGATCCACTTCTCGGTGACGGTACCGCCGGGCACGACCTGGGTGGTGTGCGTCGTACGGCGCTGGGCGCGGTGGACGATCCTGGTGCGCCGGATGGACTCCTCGAGGGCCGCGCGGACGGCCGGATCGAGCTGCTCCAGTGCCTCGGCGAGCGCCTCGGCCGGCACGCGGACGTGCTCCAGCCTCACACCGTCGAACTTCTCCGCGTACTCGACCAGCGCCGCGTCGCCACGATGATGGACGTCCTCGCAGATGGGCCGCACCTTCTCCAGGGCGGCTTCCACGTCGAACTCGGCACGGGGCAGCAGGTCGCGCAGTGCGCCACCCTCGGGGAGGGCGTCGCCGCGCAGGTCGATACGAGAGATCACGGGTCAATTCTCGCAGACGCCCCACAAGCGCCGGACGTCCGTATCACTGGCTGATACGAGCCACATTGGCGTCTTGTCGCCACAGCTGACCGTTAGCGTTCAGTCCGTCACTCAGCGGGAAGAACGGCTGTACGAATCCAGGGAAGCGGGTTCGTGGAAAGCGAGGGGGCGGCAGTGACCGAGCCGCACGAGGACGGAATGCCGGACGGTCTGACAGGCCCGGAGCGGGTCATGTGGCGGGCTTTCCGGATCGGCAGGAGCTGTGATCTGAGCGAGGGGGACGCGGCACGGGACGATCCCTTCGGCCCGCACGTGTGGGGCGACACGCGCAGTGTGCGCGCCGATGTGGTGGCTCTGCTGCTGCTCGACGGGCCGCCGCCGCGGTCCGGGCGTGTCGCGGCTCTCAAGCTGCGCGGTGTGCGAATCACGGGCGTGCTCAATCTCGCCGGCGGGGAGATACGCCCGTACGTGGAGCTGAACCGCTGCCGGTTCGAGCAGGAGATCGTGCTGCCGGAGGCCCACTTCGGGACGGTGCGGATGGTGGAGTGCGCGATACCCCGGCTGGAGGCGGCGCGGCTGCACACCCAGGGCGACCTGCATCTGCCGCGCTGTCGGGTGGAGCGCGGCATCCGCCTCACGGACGCGCAGATCGGCACGGATCTGCTGATCAACCAGATCCGGGTGTGGCCGGACCGGCGCGGCCGGGCGATCACGGCGGACGGCCTGGCGGTGGCGCAGGACCTCCAGGCCGAGCTGATCGAGACGTACGGCGAGCTGAGCCTGCGCGGGGCGAAGATCGGCGTGTCGCTGAGCCTGCGCGGCAGCGTGCTGCGCGGGGCGCAACAGCGCCGCGCGCTGAACGCGCCCCAGCTGACCGTGGAGCGCTCGCTCTATCTGAACGCCGCCTGGGTGTACGAGGGCTCGGGGAACGCCACGGCCACTCCCCCGTACGGCGTCGGCTACACGCCGATGCAGGGGGCGCGGCGCAAGCCGGTCGAGTGCCACGGCGGGGTGCGGCTGGACGACGGCCGCTTCGGCGACGCGGTGGACCTGCACTACGCGCGGTTCGCGCTGGACGGGGCACGGCGCGAGGAGGTGTCGTTGCGCCGGATCGTCACCCCCGAGCTGCGGTTCAACGGGGAGCCGCCGGAGGAGGGGCGGGTGGTGCTGAACGGCGCGAAGGTCGTGACGCTGATCGACCTCTCCACGAGCTGGCCGGGGCCCGGCGGCCTGTCGATGAACGGCTTCGTCTACGAGAACCTCGTGCCGTACGGGCACTTCCCACTGGCGCGGCGGCTCGAATGGGTGGCGGCGGCCACCCCGGAGTACGCCCCCGAGCCGTACGAGCGCCTGGCGACGGTGCTCCGCAACAGCGGGGAGGACGCGGACGCGCGGGAGGTGCTGCTGGCCAAGCAGCGACGGCGCCGGGAGACGCTGCCGGTGGCCGGGAAGCTCTGGGGGTACCTCCAGGACTGGACCGTGGCGTACGGCTACCGGCCGGGTCGGGCCGCCCTGTGGATGGCGGTGCTGTGGGCGGCGGGGGCGTTCGCCTTCTCCCGCTACGACCCGATGCCGCTGAAGCCGGAGGAGTCGCCCAACTGGAGCGCCACGCTCTACGCGCTGGACCTGCTGCTGCCGGTGATCAACCTGGGACAGGACGGCTACTGGCGGCTGGAGGGCTTCTGGCAGTGGGCCGCGACGGTCCTCATCCTCCTGGGCTGGGTGCTGGCGACGACGGTGGCGGCGGGGGCATCGAGGTTGCTGCGGCGAGGGTGACGGTTGTGACGTGAGGGGCGGATTCTGTCGCCCCTCACCCCTTTCTTTACCCTGTCTTGACCTCGTGCAGGACAACTTTCCCGCCGCTACCAAAGCTTCACAGTCCCCCACTGGCGCCGTCCTCACCTGCGGTTTTCAATGGTCCGCACCATGTCATTGCTCCGCGCCCTGATCGGCACCGCCCGGACGCTCCGGCACAGCCCACGGCTCACCGCCGCGCTGCCGCCGGACGACGCCGTGCTGCTCGACGCGCCGGACGACCGGCTCGCGCCGGCGCTGGTGGCGGCGGCACTCGCCGACCCCGAGCCCGCCGCCAAGCTGCTCGCGACCACCCGGGACGCCGCCGAGTGGGAGAAGCGGGACCGGTACGTGGCGCGGCTCGCGACCTTCGCGTACAGCCGCGACGAGTGGCTGGTCCACTGGCTGGGCGTGTCGCCCCGCGACCCGGACGCGCTGCTCGTCAAGGCGGAGCTCGCGGTCCGCAGGGCCTGGGGCTCGCCGGCCCGCTCCGAGCGGCTGCGCGAGCTCGGGCCGCTGATCGACGCGGCCGCGGCGGCCTCGCCCGGCGACCCGGTGCCGTGGCGGCTGGCCCTGGACCACGCGCGGGGCACGCACGCGGGCAACGCGGTGTTCGAGTCGCTGTGGGAACAGGCCGTGCGCCGCTCCGCGCACCACTACGGCTGCCATGTCGCCGCGCTGCGGTATCTGTCGGCCGAGTGGTACGGCTCGCACCGCGAGTGCTTCGACTTCGCCGAGCAGGCCGCCGAGGACGCGCCGCCCGGCTCGCTGGCCCGGGCCCTCCCGGTCAACGCCGCCTTCGCCCAGCTGCTGGCCGGCGCCGGCCCCGTGCAGCGGGACCGGATCGACGCGGCGGCGGACCGGGGCGTCGCGCTGTCGGCGGAGTACACGGTGGGCGATCCCTGGCTCGCGGAGATCCGGAACCTGCTGGTGTACGTGCTGCTCAGGCGGGGGCGCCAGGCCGAGGCGCTGGAGGAGTTCCGCCGGATCGGGCCGTACGCCACGTCGTTTCCGTGGGCGCTCGTCGGGGACGATCCGCTCGGTGGTTTCCTGGAGGCACGGGACGCCGTGCGGGTCTCGGTGGCCGGTACGATCCCGCTGCGCGGAACCGGACGTGGACGGGCCGGTCGAGGCGCGCCCGACGGCCATTACGCTTGACCGCTGTGACCACCGCCAGCCTGCCACTCTTCCCGCTCAACGCGGTGCTGTTCCCGGGCCTCGTGCTGCCCCTGAACGTGTTCGAGGAGCGTTATCGCGCCATGATGCGCGATCTGCTCAAGACCGACGAGTCGGAGCCCCGCCGCTTCGCCGTGGTCGCCATCCGCGACGGCCGCGAGGTCGCTCCGACGGAGCCGGGGATGCCGGACCCGACGGGGCAGCGGGAGAAGGGACCCGCCGCGGGCTTCGGCCCGGACCCCATCCAGGCGTTCCACCGGGTCGGCTGCATCGCCGACGCGGCGACGATCCGCGAGCGCTCGGACGGCAGCTTCGAGGTGATGGCCACGGGCACCACCCGGGTGAAGCTGTTGTCGGTGGACGCGAGCGGCCCGTTCCTCATGGCCGAGATCGAGGAGATCCCGGAGGAGCAGGGCGACGAGGCCGGCACGCTGGCGGAGGGCGTGCTGCGGGCGTTCCGCACGTACCAGAAGCGGCTCGCGGGGGCGCGGGAGCGGTCACTGACGACCGGCGACCTGCCGGACGATCCCTCGGTGGTGTCGTACCTGGTCGCGGCGGCGGCGGTGCTCGACACGCCGGCGAAGCAGCGACTGCTGCAGGCGCCGGACACGGCGACCCGACTGCGGGAGGAACTGACCCTGCTGCGCAGTGAGACGGCGGTGCTGCGGCATCTGCCGTCGCTGCCGGCGGTGGACCTGACGCGGGCGCCGACGAGCCCGAACTGACGAGGAATTCGACGTGGCGAAGAAGCAGAAGAAGCAGGCCGGCGGCACGCCTGCGACGGTGGCCCTGACAGCGTCCGGGACCCCGTTCACGCTCCACTCCTACGACCACGACCCGGCGTCCCCGTCGTACGGCGAGGAGGCGGCGGAGGCGTTGGGCGTCTCCCCCGACCGGGTCTTCAAGACGCTCGTCGCGGACGTCGACGGCGAACTGACGGTGGCGGTCGTCCCGGTCGCCGGCCAGCTGGACCTGAAGGCCCTGGCCTCGGCGGTCGGCGGCAAGCGCGCGACGATGGCGGACCCGGCGGCCGCCGAGCGGACGACGGGCTACGTCCGCGGTGGGATCAGCCCCCTGGGGCAGCGCAAGCGCCTCCGCACGGTCCTCGACGCGTCGGCCACGACCCACGAGACGATCTGCATCTCGGCGGGCCGCCGGGGCCTGGAAGTCGAACTGGCGCCCGCCTCCCTGGCCACCCTGACCGCGGCCGTCCTGGCGCCCATCGGCCGCGGCTGACCCCGAGCGGCCCACGGCGGCACGAAGGCGCCGCCGTGGCTCCCGACGGCGGTCAGGACCGCGCGGCACCGTCCGGTGCGTCGTCCTCCTGCGGCCACTCCGGGTCCCTCGGGCCGAACAGGGCCGTCAGGGCCAGGTGCACGATCATCGCGGCGATCGGCCACGCCAGCATCGCCCCGGCCCACATCTCCAGCTTCAGCGGCGCGTCGAACACCACGTTCGGCCCCACCTCCTTCGCGTGGGCCACCACGTCGTGCGTCGGGCCCAGCAGCGTGCCGACGCCCCAGCCGAGGAGCGATCCCAGCACACCGCCCACCGCGAGGCCCATGACCAGGGCCACGCCACCGTGCCGGTGGATCAGGAAGACCAGGCCCGCGGCCACCGCCCCGAACGCGAGCGCGAGCAGCACGAACGTTCCGTCCGCACCGATCGCCGACTCCCCCTCGCTGTGCCGGAGGAAGACCGCCTTGCCGTCCGAGATCAGCGAGACCCGCGGCGCCAGCCACAGCCACAGCAGCCCCAGCGCCGCCCCGGCGACCGCGGAGACCGCGGCGACCACGGCCGCCTGCCTCAGCTCCGTCACCGCGCTCGGCGCGCCGTCGTCGCCCGGCAGCGGGGGATAGGGCGCGGGCCACCCGTCCGGCGGCACGGCGTCGTTCGGAGGCTGGTGAGGCGGTGTCAGTGGTGCGGTCACCCCGCCATCGTGCCAGGTACGGGAAGGACCCGCCTCAGCGGACCGCCGCCCGCCGGTACGCCCACGTCGCCACGGCCAGCGACACGACCCCCACGGCCCCGCACACCGCGAGGTCGAGCCCCACCGCCGCCCAGTCCGGGCGCGGATCGAAGGTGCGGGCCAGCGCCTCCACCCCGTACGTCGACGGCAGCAGGTCCCGCGCCCAGCCGATCGGCTCCGGGAGCCGCTCGGCCGGAAGCACGCCGAGCAGCAGGGCCGCCGACATGCCGAGCTGCCCGAGCAGCGTGGCGAGTTCCTGCCGCGGCGCGAGCAGCCCGAGCGCCGCGCCGAGCCCGGCGAGCGCCGCCCCGGCCAGCGGCACGACCGCCGCGAGGATCCACAGGTGCCCGAGCGGCAGCCCGAAGAGCAGTGAGCCGATGACCGCGGTGACGACGGTGCCCGGCACGGTGAAGGACGCGTACGCCCCGGCCGCCCCCAGCACCACCGCCGCGGGCGGCACCGGCAGCGTCGCGTAGTGGTCGAGTCCCCCGGTGGCCCTCAGCTGTCCGAAGTACTGGGCGAGCAGATTGAGCGCGACGAAGGCGACCACGAGGACCGAGGAGCCGGCCACCACGGCCCGCGCCTCCGCGCCGCCGTCGACGACCCCCCGCATCAGGACCATGATCCCGACGGACTGGAACGTCGCCACGAAGAGCAGCGGGATGCGGGAGACCCGGGCGCGCGAGAGCTGCGCGCGGTACACGGCGGCGAGGGCCGGCAGCAGCCGGGCGCTCGGCGCCAGCGGCGCGGCCGTCCCGGTGGCCGGTGCGTCGGGGACCAGGGCCGGGGCGACCTCGGCGGGCACGATGCTCACTCCGTACAGCTCCTCATGCCTTCACCAGTCCTGTGGCTCCTCGGCTCTCGCCGCCCAGCGCCAGATACACGTCCTCCAGGCTCGGCGTGGCCAGCGTGAAGTCGTCCAGGGCGGCGAACGCCGCTCCGCCCGTCACCGCGGCGACCGCCGTCCGCGCCTCGTCGGGGGCCAGCCGGAGGGTCCAGCGCCGTCCCGACTCCTGTGCGAACTCGCGCAGCGCGGCGACCTCGGGGACCTCCAGCGGAGCCCGCTCCCGCCACACCAGGTCGACCCGGACCTCGCCCGCGACGCGCTCCTTGAGCCCGCCGGGGGTGTCGCAGGCGATGACCCGGCCCCGCTCCAGGACGGCGACCCGGTCCAGGACGGTCTCGGCCTCGATCACGTTGTGGGTGACGAGCAGCACGGTGGTGCCGTGCTCGGCGCGCCGCCGGTCGACGGCGGACCAGACGGCGCGCCGGGCGACCGGGTCCATCCCGGTGGTGGGTTCGTCGAGGACGAGCACCGGCCGCTCGCCGACCAGGGCGGCGGCGACGCAGGCGAGCCGCCGCTGTCCGCCGGAGAGCTTCTTCAGCGGCCGTCCGGCGAGCTCGGTGAGGCCGAGCTCCTCCAGGACGGCGTCCGTCGCGGCCCGCGCGTCCCGTGCGGTCAGCCCGCGCAGCCGCCCGGTGGTCTCCGCGGCGAGCGCGACCGTCAGCTCGTCGAGCGCGGTGGACTCCTGCCCGAGGTAGGCGAGCAGGCGCGCCGCGCGCTCCGGGTGGCGTACGAGGTCGTGGCCGAGCAGTTCGACCGTGCCGGAGTCGGGGCGCATCAGTCCGGTCAGCTGGCGCACGAGGGTGGACTTGCCGGCTCCGTTCGGGCCGAGCAGGCCGAAGATCTCGCCGCCGCGCACATCGAGGCTGATCCCGTCCGTCGCGCGGATCTCCGGGGTCGCGGGAGTGCCCCGCCGGGCGCGCGCGGCGGGGTACGTCTTGACCAGATCCCGCACCACGCACACCGTACTCACGGAGGAAGAGCCTACGGGGTCCTTCGGCCTACTCCCCCGCGGGGGCGCGTTCCGAGGCGGCCCGGACGTCGATCTCGCGCCAGAAGCCGGCCCGGATCGCGTAACGGTCGTGCTCGTCGATCTGGTCGTCCTTGTGGGCGAGCAGGCCGAACCTCGCCGCGTACCTGAGCAGTTCGCCGTCGATGCGGTGCGGGATGCGGGGGTACATCACGGACAGCTTCTGGACGTGGCTCTGCTCGGGGAGACGCTCCATCCAGCGCCGGGCGAAGACCTGGCCGACCTCGAAGGGGTCGCCGCCGACGGTGGTGATGTCCTCCTCGCGGTCGGCCCAGCGCTGCTCGGCGCTGGTGAGCTGGGCGAGGGTGGGCAGGGACGCGGTCTCGGGCGGCTCGCCGAGCGCGCTGCCGGGGCGTTCGATCCAGCCCCTGTCGGAGGACCAGCGCAGGGTGGCGTTGGCGGCCGGAGGGGCGGCCTGCGCACCGGGGCCGCGCAGTCCCGCGAGGTCCTTGGGGGTGGGGACGACCTTGCCGGGGGACGGTGCGGACACTCCCGTCGCCGTTCCGTTCTCGGCGGACGCGGGTGCCTCCGGGTCCGCCGCGCCGTTGTGTACGGAGGCGGCTGCCGCGGCCGCCGCCTCGGCGGCCCGCTCGGCGGAGGCGGCCAGCGCCGATTCGGGCAGCGGGGCGGAGAGGATCGCGGCGATCTCGGGGCGCGGGGCCGGCGGGGGCGCGCAGATGCCGGTGAGGTCCTTGGCGCGGACGGCCCGGGTGATCCAGGCACGGTCGAGGACCCGGCGTTCGTCGGCCTCGGCGACGAGGTCCTCCGACTGGTTGTAGTCGCCGTCGGCGGCCTGCACCGCCCAGAGGTGGACGGCGACGCCGTGTTCCTTGGCGGACATCAGGCCGGGCAGCAGATCGCCGTCCCCGGTCACGAGGACCACGTCGGAGCAGGCGCGGTTCCTGGCCAGTTCGGTGAGCTCGGCGTGCATGGCGGCGTCGACGCCCTTCTGGGCCCAGCGGCCGTCGCTGCGGGTCAGGGCGCCGAGCCGGACGGTGACCCGGGGCATCACGCGCAGCCTGCGGTGTTCCGGCTGGGGCACCCGGTCCGGGGCTCCGTCGAACCAGTAGATGCGCAGCAGCGGCTGTTCGGTGTCGGCCTCGGCCCGTTCGCGCAGCCCCTGGATGAGCGCGGCGTGGTCGACGGTGATCCGGGAGCGGGCCGGTTCCCCGGCGAGGAGACTCGCGGCGGCGCCCAGCAGATAGCCGGCGTCCACGAGAACGACGCAGCGGTCCACGTGTTCCACCTTCTTTCGGGAACCTCGGGATCGGAAGTTGCTTCGGATTTCCCCAGAGTCTGCCCGACCGTGAGGAGGTTGACGGCCGGAACTGGATCATCGGCGTGGCGAATGTCACTCCGCGGCCCGCTCACCGACGGTAATGATCCAAAATGCGGCGGTTCACCCCATATGTGAGGCTGACAGCGGCCCTGGCCCCGAGATCCCTTTGAGGAGGCATCACCATGGCCAAGAATCGGAAGCAGAACCGTAGTCAGCAGTCCTCGCAGGCGGAGCGCGGCGCCCAGCAGGCGCAGCAGTCGGCGATGGAGTCGCAGGCCGAGCAGCGCGCCTCGCAGGTGACTCCCGGCGACATGGCCCGCAAGGGCCGGCAGAAGCGCTTCGGTCACAACTGATCGCGCGTAACCCCGGAAGGGGCGCACCCGTGACGACGGGCGCGCCCCTTCCGCGCGTGTGGGCCCCGGCTTCCGCGCGGGGGTCTGCCTGCCGCTATCCGGCCAGGCAGGACGGGCCGAGCAGCACCTTCAGATCGCCGAAGAGGGCGGGGTCGGGGTGGACCCGGTGCCGGTCGAGCCGCAGGACGGTCGTCTTGCGGGGGCCCTGGAGCTTGATCCGCACCTCGGTGTTGCCCTTGTGGTGCCCCAGGATCTCGCCGAGGCGGCTGATCATCGGCGGGGTGACCTTGACGGTGGGGATGGTCAGGATGACGGGCGCGTTGGTGCCGGCGTTCGACAGGTCCGGGACCATCAGCTCCATGGCGACCAGCCGGGGCACGTCCTCGCGCTTGTCGAGCCGGCCCTTGACGAAGACGACCGTGTCCTCGACGAGCTGGGTGGAGACCAGCTGGTAGGTGGCCGGGAAGAACATGCACTCGATGGAGCCGGCGAGGTCCTCGACGGTGGCGATGGCCCAGGCGTTGCCCTGCTTGGTCATCTTGCGCTGGAGGCCGGAGATGATGCCGCCGATGGTGACGACCGCGCCGTCCGCGTGCTCGCCGCCGGTGAGCTGGGAGATCGCCGCGTCCGTCTTGTCGGTCAGGACGTGCTCGATGCCGAAGAGCGGGTGGTCGGAGACGTAGAGGCCGAGCATCTCGCGCTCCTGGGCGAGCAGGTAGGACTTCTCCCACTCGACGTCGGAGAACTCCACGTCCAGGCCGAAGCCGGGCTCGTCGCTCGCCTCGTCGCCCATGCCGCCGAAGAGGTCGAACTGTCCCTCGGCCTCCTTGCGCTTGACCGCCACCACGTTGTCGATCATCGGCTCGTGGTGGGCGACCAGGCTCTTGCGGGTGTGGCCCATCTCGTCGAAGGCGCCGGCCTTGATCAGCGACTCGATGGTCCGCTTGTTGCAGACGACGGCCTCGACCTTGTCGAGGAAGTCGGGGAAGGTCGAGTACTTCCCCTTCGCCTTGCGCGACTTGATGATCGACTCGACGACGTTGGTGCCGACGTTGCGGACGGCGGAGAGACCGAAGAGGATCACGTCGTCGCCCTGGGCGGCGAAGTTCGACTCGGACTCGTTGACGTTCGGCGGGAGGACCTTGATGCCCATGCGGCGGCACTCGTTCAGATAGACCGCGGACTTGTCCTTGTCATCCTTGACCGAGGTCAGCAGACCGGCCATGTACTCGGCCGGGTAGTTCGCCTTGAGGTAGGCGGTCCAGTACGAGACCAGGCCGTACGCGGCGGAGTGCGCCTTGTTGAAGGCGTAGCCGGCGAACGGCACCAGGACGTCCCAGAGGGCCTGGATGGCCTCGTCGCTGTAGTCGCGCTTGCGCGCACCCTCCTGGAAGATCGTGAAGTTCTTCGCGAGCTCCTCGGGCTTCTTCTTGCCCATCACGCGGCGGAGGATGTCGGCCTCGCCGAGGGAGTACCCGGCGATGATCTGGGCGGCCTTCTGCACCTGCTCCTGGTAGACGATCAGACCGTAGGTGACGTCCAGGACCTCCCGGAGCGGCTCCTCCAGCTCCGGGTGGATCGGCGTGATCTCCTGCTGCTTGTTCTTGCGCAGGGCGTAGTTCGTGTGCGAGTTCATGCCCATCGGGCCCGGCCGGTACAGGGCCGAGACGGCGGAGATGTCCTCGAAGTTGTCGGGCTTCATCAGCCGCAGCAGCGAACGCATGGGGCCGCCGTCGAACTGGAAGACGCCGAGCGTGTCACCCCGGCAGAGCAGTTCGTACGTCTTGGGGTCGTCCAGCGGCAGGGCCAGCAGGTCGAGGTCGATACCCTTGTTGGTCTTCACCATCTTGACGGCGTCGTCCATGATCGTGAGGTTCCTGAGGCCCAGGAAGTCCATCTTGATCAGGCCGAGCGACTCGCACTGCGGGTAGTCCCACTGCGTGATCGTCACGCCGTCGGTGTGCCGCACCCAGATCGGGGCGTGCTCGACGATGGGCTCGCTGGACATGATCACGCCGGCCGCGTGCACGCCCATCTGCCGGACCAGGCCCTCGACGCCCCGGGCGGTGTCGATGACCTTCTTGACGTCGGGCTCGTTCTCGTACATCGCGCGGATCTCGCCGGCCTCGCTGTAGCGCGGGTGCGAGGGGTCGGTGATGCCGTTGAGGTCGATGCCCTTGCCGAGGACGTCGGCGGGCATGGCCTTGGTGAGCCGGTCGCCCATGGCGTAGGGGTAGCCGAGGACGCGCGCGGAGTCCTTGATGGCGTTCTTCGCCTTGATCTTGCCGTAGGTGCCGATCATGGCGACCTTGTCGGAGCCGTACTTCTCGGTCACGTACCGGATCACCTCGACGCGCCGACGCTCGTCGAAGTCGATGTCGACGTCGGGCATCGAGATGCGCTCGGGGTTGAGGAAGCGCTCGAAGATCAGTCCGTGCGGGATCGGGTCGAGGTCGGTGATGCCCATGGCGTACGCGACGATCGAACCGGCGGCGGAGCCTCGGCCGGGACCCACCGCGATGCCCTGCGCCTTCGCCCACATGATGAAGTCGGCGACCACGAGGAAGTAGCCGGGGAAGCCCATCGAGATGATCGTGTCCATCTCGTACTCGACCTGCTTCAGGCGGTCCTCGGGGATGCCGCCGGGGAACCGGCGGTGCATGCCCCGCATGGTCTCCTCGCGGAACCAGGTGACCTCGGTGAACCCCTCCGGGATCTCGAACTTCGGCATGAGGTTCTTCTCGACGAACATGCCGTCGGTGTTGATCTGCTCCGCGACCAGGAGGGTGTTGCGGCAGCCCTCCTGCCAGGCGTCCGAGGAGTCGATGGCGTACATCTCGTCCGTGGTCTTGAGGTAGTAGCCGGTGCCGTCGAAGCGGAAGCGGTCCGGGTCGGAGAGGTTCTTGCCGGTCTGGATGCAGAGCAGGGCGTCGTGCGCGGTCGACTCGTGCGCGTAGGTGTAGTGCGAGTCGTTGGTGACCAGCGGCGGGATGCCGAGCTTCTTGCCGATCTCCAGGAGTCCGTCGCGGACCCGGCGCTCGATCTCGATGCCGTGGTCCATGAGCTCCAGGAAGTACCGGTCCTTGCCGAAGATGTCCTGGTACTCGGAGGCGGACTTCAGGGCCTCGTCGAACTGGCCGAGGCGGAGCCTGGTCTGGAGCTCTCCGGAGGGGCAGCCGGTGGAGGCGATGAGCCCCTCCGACCACTGGGAGATCGTCTCCTTGTCCATCCGGGGCCACTTCTGCAGCCAGCCCTCGGCGTAGGCGTCGGAGGAGAGCTTGAAGAGGTTGTGGAGTCCGGTGGCGTTCGCCGCCCAGATCGTCTTGTGGGTGTAACCGCCGGAACCGGAGACGTCGTCCCGCTTCTGGTGCGGCTGCCCCCACTGGATCTTCCGCTTGTTCCGCCGGGACTCGGGGGCGACGTACGCCTCGATGCCGATGATGGGCGTCACCCCGGCCTTCTTCGCCGAGTGGAAGAAGTCGTACGCCCCGTGCAGGTTGCCGTGGTCGGACATGGCGATATGGGTCATGCCCATCTCGTTGCACGCGTTGAACATGTCCTTCAGCCGCGCGGCACCGTCCAGCAGCGAGTACTGGGTGTGGACGTGGAGGTGCGTGAAGGGCGGCTTGGTCACGGCGGGAGGCCTCCGGAAAACGGGAGTCGACAGGCTGCGGGCAGTCTGGGGGGACAGCGTGGAAGTCTACGTCGGCGGACTGACAGTCGCGGGGCACTCGGGAGTACCGTCGCGCGTTGGAGAACACGGAACACCTGTCCTAATTGTCATGAACAGTCTTGCACCAGGAGGCACCCTCGATGTCGGTCCCCCAGCCCACCGCCGCCGAGCGCGGTGAGCAGATCCTCACCGTCTTCGACACCGCCTTCGGAGAGCTCCTCGCCGCCGACCCCGCCGCCTTCCGCGTCAAGTTCCGGAAGATGGCCGGCTCCGCCTTCGCCTTCTATCGGGGCACGGCCTGTCTCTTCTACGCCGACCTGGAGCAGGAGGGGCGGACGGGGCCGTACCTGGACGAGCGGACCGGACGGGTCTGGATCCACGGCGACCTGCACGCCGAGAACTTCGGCACGTACATGGATGCCAACGGCCGGCTGATCTTCAACGTCAACGACTTCGACGAGGCGTACGTCGGCCCCTTCACCTGGGACCTGAAGCGGCTCGCCGCCTCCCTCGCGCTGATCGGCTACACGAAGGCGCTGAGTGACGAGCAGATCACGGAGCTGGTCCGGATCTACGCCGCGGCCTACCGGGAGCGCATCCACGCCCTGGCCACCGGCGCCAAGGACGACGAGCTGCCGCCCTTCACCCTGGACACGGCCGAGGGCCCGCTCCTGGACGCCCTGCGCGTGGCCCGCTCGCTGACCCGCTTCGGGCTGCTCGACTCGATGACCGAGATCCGTGACTTCGAGCGCAGGTTCTCCCCCGGCGGCGGCTCCGTCGAGCTGGACGCGGCGACGCGCTACAAGGTCCTGGCTGCCTTCGACGGCTATCTGGAGACGCTGCCGGAGTCCTCGCTCGCGCGCCCCGATTCGTACCGGGTCAAGGACGTCGTGGGCCGGCGCGGGATCGGCATCGGTTCGGCCGGCCTGCCCTCGCACAACATCCTCCTGGAGGGCAACAGCGACGCCCTGGAGAACGACGTCGTGATCTACATGAAGCAGGCGCAGACCCCGGCCGTGTCGCGCCATGTGACGGACGCGGCGGTGCGCGGGTACTTCCAGCACGAGGGGCACCGCACGGTCATCTCGCAGCGGGCCCTCCAGGCGCACGCGGACCCGTGGCTGGGCTGGACGGAGCTGGACGGCTCCGGGCAGCTGGTCGCGGAGGTCTCGCCGTACGCGGTGGACCTGGACTGGTCGGACATCGACGACCCGGAGGAGATCGCGGCGACGGTGGCCGACCTCGGCCGGGCGACGGCGACGATGCACGCGGCGGCGGACGACTCCAGCGGCCACTCGCTGGTGCCGTTCTCGACCGAGCGGGCCATCGACGCGGCGATCGCCGCCGACGAGGAGGGCTTCGCCGAGCTGCTGGTGGACTTCGCGCACCGCTACGGGGCACGCGCGCGTGCGGACCACCAGATCTTCGTGGACCTGTTCCGCAACGGCCGGATCCCCGGCCTGTAGGCCGTCGCAGAGCTCGCCCTTAAGGGGCTCTTACCGGAAGGCATGGCACACTCTCCAGCGCTATGGACATATCAGGGACGCGGCTCAGGGGGCTGCGGGCGGCGCTCTTCACGGCACTGGTCGTGACGCTGTCCGCCGGCTCCCACGTGCTGCTGTCCCAGGTGCCCCTGCCGCTGCTGACCGTGGGCCTGCTCTCGGCCGGCGTGTTCGCCGTGGCGTACGCGCTGGCCGGCCGCGAGCGCGGCTTCGGCCCGATCGCCGGGTTGCTGGTGCCGCTGGAGCTGGCGGCCGACACGGTCTTCACCGCGGGCCAGACGGTCTGTTACGGCCAGGCGGGCGGACCCGTCGCCGGTTCGCTGCGCGCGGTGGGCGTGGACGTCCTCTGCGGCGGCGCCGTGGGCGCCCCGCTGCCGGGGGTCGCCGCCCCCGAGAGCGGGACCGCGGCCGCCCTCCTGAACTCTCCCGACCCGGCCCTGCCGTGGCTGCTGCTCGCCACCCATGTGTCGGTCGGGCTGTTCGCGGCCGCCTGGCTGCGGCACGGCGAGCGGGCCCTGACCCGGCTGGTCGGCGCCGTGGCGGCCTTCGCGTTCCGCCCGCTGCGGCTGGTCGCCGCCCTCCTCGGCGTCCCGCGCGCCGCCGACGGGCCCGGCGGGCGCCGCCCGGACCTGCCGCGCCGGTCCCGTACCCGCCTCCTCGTGCACTCCGTCGGACGGCGGGGACCGCCGTGCTCGGGTTTCGCCCTCGCCTGAGCACCGCAATCCCCCCTTCCACGTTTCACGAAAGATCACGACCATGAGTGCACGCAACAGCCAGAGCAACAAGGCCGCCGCCCGCGAGCGGATGCGCGTCGAGCGCGAGCGCCAGGCCAAGAAGGACAAGGCCCGCCGCCAGGTGATCGTCGCCGTGTCGGCGGTCGCCGCCCTGGCGGTCGCCGGCGGCATCGGCTACGCCGTCGTCCAGGCCAACAAGCCGTCCCACTGGGAGGCGGCGAAGGAGGCGGCCGTCACCGCGCCCAAGAACACCGAGGGCACCGACGGCACGACGGTCGTCGTCGGCAAGGCATCCGCGAAGAAGACCCTGGAGCTCTACGAGGACTCGCGCTGCCCGGTCTGCGCGACCTTCGAGCAGCAGGTCGGCCCGACGGTCGAGAAGGACGTCGAGGCCGGGAAGTACAAGGTCAAGTACGTCGGCGCCACCTTCATCGACAACGTCGACCAGGGCGAGGGCTCGAAGAACGCCCTCTCGGCCCTGGGCGCGGCGCTGAACGTCGGCCCCGAGGCGTTCATGTCGTACAAGTCCGCCCTCTACTCCGCCCAGTTCCACCCGGAGGAGAGCCAGGACAAGTTCGCGAAGGACTCCTACCTCCTGGAGGTCGCGGACTCGGTCCCGGCGCTGAAGGGCAACGCGGAGTTCAAGAAGAACGTGGAGGACGGCACCTTCGACGCCTGGGCGATGAAGATGTCGGCGGCGTTCGACGCCAGCGGCGTGAAGGGCACGCCGACGCTGAAGATGGACGGCAAGACGCTGACCGCCGAGGGCAGCGAGAACCCGCCGATGACGGTGGAGCAGTTCAACGCCGCACTGACCCCGGCGCTCAAGGGCTGACCGGCACTCGGGTCCGCGGGAGAACGACCCCCGCGGGACCCCCGCGGACCCGCCCCGCACGGGCGACGGCGGGCGATCACGACCGCCGGGCGACACGTGGGCGAACTTTCCGCGATTCGCCCGCCTGTTCGCCGTACCGCTCAGTAATCTGACTGCCCGTGACCAGTCGACACATACCCCCTGCCCCCACCCGCCGTGCGGTCGTGAAGGCCGCCGCCGTCACGGCGGTCGCCGCGCCGGCGCTGGTGGGCGCCGCCTCCCCCGCGTTCGCGGACTCCGAGGCACCCGCGTTCCTGCACGGAGTCGCCTCCGGCGACCCGCTTCCCGACGGCGTCCTGCTCTGGACCCGTGTGACACCCACCCCCGACGCCGTCCCCGGCTCCGGCAGAGGCCCCGCCGTCGCGGTCGGCTGGGAGGTGGCCGAGGACCGGGCCTTCACCCGGATCGTGGCCCGTGGCACCGCCGATGCCACCGCCGCCTCCGACCACACGGTCAAAGTGGACGTCCGGGGCCTTCGCCCGGCGACCGCTCATTGGTACCGCTTCACGGCGGGCGACACCGTCTCCCCCGTCGGCCGCACCCGCACCACCCCCGCCACCGACGCCGCCACGCCCGGCGTCCGCTTCGGAGTCGTCTCCTGCTCCAACTGGGAGTCCGGCTACTTCTCCGCGTACCGCCACCTCGCGGGCCGCGCGGACCTGGACGCGATCCTCCATCTCGGCGACTACATCTACGAGTACGGCACCGGCGACTACCCCGACGCGAAGTACGTCGTCCGGCAGCACGAGCCCAAGCACGAGATCGTCTCGCTGTCCGACTACCGCACCCGGCACGGCACGTACAAGACGGACTCCGATCTGCAGGCGCTGCATGCCGCGCATCCGATGATCGCGATCTGGGACGACCACGAGGTCGCCAACGACGCCTGGTCGGGCGGG
Organism: Streptomyces sp. NPDC047971; assembly: GCF_040653355.1. Lineage (NCBI taxonomy): Bacteria > Bacillati > Actinomycetota > Actinomycetes > Kitasatosporales > Streptomycetaceae > Streptomyces > Streptomyces sp. NPDC047971. The sequence goes on from NZ_JBEZNW010000020.1 coordinate 27,715, forward strand.
GCGGAGAACCACACGCCCGGCGCGGAGGGCGACTGGGCGGCCCGGATCGCCGCGGCCAAGCAGGCGTACTTCGAGTGGATGCCGGTCCGCGCCTCGACCGAGGGCACGGTCTACCGGCGGTTGCGCTTCGGCAAGCTGGCCGATCTGCACCTGCTCGACCTGCGCTCCTTCCGCTCGCAGCAGGCGGGCGTGGGCAAGGGGGCCGTCGACGACCCGGAGCGCACGCTCACCGGCCGGGCCCAGCTGGACTGGCTGAAGTCCGGCCTCGCCGGCTCCGACGCGACCTGGAAGCTGGTCGGCACCTCGGTGATGATCTCGCCGGTCGCCTTCGGCGCTCTGCCGGCCCATCTGCTCTCCCCGCTGGCGGAGTTGCTCGGACTGCCGAAGGAGGGGCTCGCGGTCAACGTCGACCAGTGGGACGGCTACACGGACGACCGCAGGGAGCTGCTGTCCCATCTGACCCAGCGGTCCATCCGCAACACCGTCTTCCTGACCGGCGACATCCACATGGCCTGGGCCAACGACGTGCCCGTGAAGGCCGCGACGTACCCGCTGTCGCAGTCGGCGGCCACCGAGTTCGTGGTCACCTCGGTGAGCTCGGACAACCTGGACGACATCCTCCATGTGGCGCCGGGCACGCTCTCGGTCGTGGCGGCCGGGGCGGTCAAGGCCGCCAACCGCCATGTGAAGTGGGTGGACATGGACCACCACGGCTACGGCGTGCTCGACGTGACCGCCGAGCGGTCGCAGATGGACTACTACACGGTCTCCGACAAGGCGAAGGCGGACGCGACGGCCGCCTGGTCGCGCTCGTACCGGACGCAGAACGGGACACAACGCGTCGAGCGGGTGTACCAGCCGGTGCGCTGAGCCCGCCCGGCCTCTCACGGGCCTGACGGCATGGTCGATTTTCAGCCATGATCCCGTCTGTTAACGGAAGATCACACCGCTACGGCGGGTGGTGATTTCGGACGACCGAATCCGGACACACCACCCGCCTCTGGCCCCTCGTTCGTTACGTCGATGTCTCAAACTCCGGAACGGACGAAAGTTTTTCTTCCCGATGCCCCGAATTGCCCCACGAATGAATGGGCTTGATCAATGCTCAACAGCTTCTGACATGGACCCGTAATCTCCCCGCGGTGGCGAGGAACTACCTCTCCACGAACCCCCCGCGAGGAGTCACCAGTGCGTGCTCTTGTTCGTATATCGCCGCGTATGTCACGTCGTGTACTCGGCACTGCGGTCATGGCCGGAACCCTGGCCCTGGCCCCCCTCTCCGCTCCGTCGGCCGCCCCGGCCGCCACCACGACGGCCGCCGCTCCCTCCGCCGAGGAGTGCGCGGAGGGCACCGAGGCCCTCTCCGGCGCCCGCAAGGCCCGCGGCGCCGACGACCACGGCCACGAGCCCAACGAGATCTCCGCCGCCCAGGCCAAGGCCATGGACGCGGACCTGAAGAAGAGACTGGAATCGGTCCGCGCGAGCGGCATGAACTCCACCGCCGCCGTGGTGAACATCCCCGTCTACTTCCACGTCATCCACAGCGGCACCACGGGCAAGCTGAGCGCCACCGCCATCAACAACCAGATGGCCGTCCTCAACGCGGCCTACGGCGGCCAGGGCACCGGCAACGTGAACACCAACTTCCAGTTCACGCTCGCCTCGACCGACTACACGGACAACGCCACCTGGTACAACCTGGCGTCCGGCTCCACGGCCGAGAAGCAGATGAAGCAGACGCTGCGCAAGGGCGGCGCCGGCGCGCTGAACTTCTACACGGCCAAGCTCAGCGGCGGCCTGCTCGGCTGGGCGACCTTCCCGTCCTCGTACAACTCCAGCCCGTCGATGGACGGTGTCGTCGTCCTCGACTCCTCGCTGCCGGGCGGCTCCGCCGCCAACTACAACGAGGGTGACACCGCGACCCACGAGGTCGGCCACTGGCTGGGGCTTTACCACACCTTCCAGGGCGGCTGCAACGGAAACGGCGACTACGTCAGCGACACCCCGGCCGAGAAGAGCCCGGCCTACGAGTGCCCGACCGGCCGTGACAGCTGCGCGTCCAAGACGGGTGTGGACCCGATCCACAACTTCATGGACTACACGTACGACGCCTGCATGTACCAGTTCACCTCCGGCCAGGTCACGCGGATGAACGACATGTGGTCCGCGTACCGCGCCGGCTGACACACAGCGGGACGGAAGGGCACGGCGGGAGAGCCCCCGCCGTGCCCTTCCGCATGTCCTACAGACTCTCCAGGAACGCCAGCGCGACCGCCCAGGTCCGCTCGGCGGCGGGCTCGTCCCAGTCGGGCAGTTCGGGGTCGGTGTACAGGTGACCGGCCCCGGGGTAGCGGTAGACCTCCACGTCCGCCCCCGCCTTGCCCATCCGCAGATACCAGGACGTCAGCCAGTCGTGCGACTCGAAGGGGTCCGGGTCGGCGATGTGCAGCTGTACGGGCAGGTCGTCGGCGGTCGCGCTCTCGGCGATGTCCGAGGTGCCGTGGAGCAGCAGCAGCCCGCGCGCCTTGTCGTCGCCCAGCGCGAGGGTCTGCGCGACCGAGGCGCCGAACGAGAAGCCCGCGTAGAGGAGTCCGCGCTCGGAGTACGGAGCCGCGGCGAGGATCGCCCGCCGCAGCAGCTCGTCCTTGCCGATCTCCTCCTTGATCGCCATCCCCTCTTCCACGGTCTCGGCGGTCCGGCCCTCGAAGAGGTCGGGCACGTGCACCAGGTGCCCGGCGGCCCGCAGCCGTTCGGCCGCGGCCTCCACCGCCGGACGCAGACCGTAGGTCGAGTGGAAAAGCATGATGTCCATGCCGTCCATCCTGCCAGCCGGCCGCGTCACCTCATGCTGCGCACGTCCAGCTGGCGCAGCACCCGGTCGACCACCTCGGGATCGGTGCCCGGCTCGTTCCGCGCCGAGAGCACCTCGTGGCGGGCGGCCGACATCATCTCCCGCTGGATGCGCTGCACGGCCTTGAGGCGCCCGGCCCGCTCGGCGAACGCCGCCCGCCGCTCCTCGTCCAGCATGTCCGGACTGATCCGCGCCCCGATGTCGAACGCCCCGCGCAGCAGCCGCTCCTGGACCTCCTCGGGCAGCTCCTCCACGTCCTCGATCTCCTTCAGCCGGCGCTTGGCCGCCTTCGCCGCACGGAGCGCGAGCTCGCGCTCCAGGGCCCGCTCGGCGTCCGTGTCGGCCTCCACCCCGAGCCGCTTGACCAGCCAGGGCAGGGTGAGTCCCTGGAGGACCAGCGTGGTCATGATCACGCAGAAGGCGATGAACACGATCTCGTCCCGGCCGGGAAACGGCGCGCCGTCGTCCGTACGCAGCGGGATGGCGAGCGCCAGCGCCACCGAGGCCACCCCCCGCATCCCGGACCACCACATGACGACGGTCTCCCGCCAGCTCATGGGGATCTCCTCGTCGTAGTCGCGGCGCGTGTGCAGCCGCTTGGCCAGCCAGGTGGCGGGCATCAGCCACAGCAGCCGTACGCCGATGACGACACCGGTCACCGCCGCGCCCCAGCCGAGCATCTCCGCCAGACGGCCGTCGCTGGTGCCGAAGACGTGCTGCAGTTCGAGCCCGATGAGGCCGAAGGCGATGCCCGTGACCAGGGTGTCGACGATCTGCCAGAAGGTCTGTCCGGCGAGCCGGCCCATGACGTCGTCGGCGTCGAGCGCGTGCTCGGCCAGGTAGAGGGCGACGACGAGGACGGCCAGCACACCGGAGCCGTGCAGCTCCTCGGCGAGGACGTAGGCGACGAACGGGACGAGGAGGGTGAGCCCGGTCTGCAGGGTGGGCTCGCCGAGCAGGCCCATCAGCTGGTTGCTGAGCCAGCCGAGGACGAGTCCGACGGCGATGGCCACGACGGCCGACAGGACGAGTTCGGCGCCCGCGCCCTGCCAGGAGAAGGAGCCGCCGACGGCCGCGCCGATGGCCACGTGGTAGAGCACGATCGCGGTGACGTCGTTGAAGAGCCCCTCGCCCTCCAGGATCGACACCAGCCGGCGCGGCAGCCCGAGCGAACCGGCGACGGCGGTCGCCGCGACCGGGTCGGGCGGGGCGACGAGGGCCCCGAGCGCGACGGCGGCGGCGAGGGGAAGCCCGGGGACGAGCGCGTTCGCCGTGGCGGCGACGGCGGCCGTGGTGACGAAGACCAGGGCGACGGCGAGCAGGAAGATGGGCCGGCGGTTGGCCGCGAACTGCCGCCAGGAGGTGCGCTGCACGGAGGCGTAGAGGAGCGGCGGCAGGACGAGCGGCAGGATGTACTCGGGCGGGATCTCGACGTTGGGCACGAAGGGCAGGAAGGCCAGCACGATCCCGACGAGGGTCATCAGCACGGGAGCCGGCAGCCCGAGCCGGTCCCCGAGCGGCACGGTGAGCAGCGCGCCGAGCAACAGCAGGAACAACAGGGCCAATTGGTCCACGGTGAGCCCTCCCGGCCGGACGGCACGGTCGATGATCGGGCCTCAACCCTGCCACGCGCAGGAACGAATCCCCCCAAACCCGCCGCACGACGCCGCTCAGGGGCGCGGGCCGGTCCACGCCTCCGTGCACCGGTACGGGAACGCGCCTCGGGGGTGCGCGCGTGCGCGGCCCCCCGACGGGATCGGCCTAGAGCGCCCGCCGCATCGAGCGGTGCGGGATGCCCGCGTCCTGGAACTCGGGGCCGTACGCCTCGTAGCCGAGCCGCTCGTAGAAGCCCAGCGCCTGGGTCTGGGCGTGGAGGTCCACGGCGGACAGCCCGCGGGCACGGGCGGCGTCCTCGATCGCGTGGACGAGCGCCACGCCGACCCCGAGACCGCGCGCGGCCTTGGTGACCGCGAGCCGCCCCAGCGAGCCGACGGACGTGTCGGCGCCGGTCTTGCCGACCGCGTCCTCACCGTGGATCAGCCGTCCGGTGCCCAGCGGCAGCCCGTCCTCGCGGACGGCGAGGACGTGCACGGCGGTCTCGTCGTACCGGTCGTACTCGATCTCCTGCGGCACCCGCTGCTCGACCACGAAGACCTCCCGCCGCACCACGAAGCACGCCTCGCGGTCCTCGGGGCCGCGCACCTCCCGGACCGAGAACCCCGCGGTCACGCGCTCTCCGCCGCGATCCGGTCCAGCGCGTTCTGGAGGTCCGCCGGGTAGGTGCTCGCGAACTCGACCCAGCGCCCGTCCGACGGGTGCTCGAAGCCCAGCCGTACGGCGTGGAGCCACTGCCTCGTCAGACCGAGCCGCTTCGCCATCGTCGGGTCGGCGCCGTAGGTGAGGTCGCCGACGCAGGGGTGGCGGTGGGCCGACATGTGCACCCGGATCTGGTGGGTGCGGCCGGTCTCCAGCTTGATGTCGAGCAGCGAGGCCGCGCGGTACGCCTCGATCAGGTCGTAGTGCGTCACCGACGGCTTGCCCTCGGCGGTCACGGCCCACTTGTAGTCGTGCTGGGGGTGGCGGCCGATCGGCGCGTCGATGGTGCCGCTCATCGGGTCCGGGTGGCCCTGGACCAGCGCGTGGTAGCGCTTGTCGACGACCCGCTCCTTGAACTGCGCCTTGAGCAGCGTGTACGCCCGCTCCGACTTGGCGACGACCATGAGGCCCGAGGTGCCGACGTCGAGCCGGTGCACGATGCCCTGGCGCTCGGCGGCACCGGAGGTGGAGATGCGGTAGCCGGCCGCGGCGAGGCCGCCGATGACGGTCGTGCCGGTCCAGCCCGGGCTCGGGTGGGCGGCCACACCGATCGGCTTCATGATCACGACGATGTCGTCGTCGTCGTGGATGATCTCCATGCCCTCGACGGGCTCGGCCACGATCTGCACGGGCGCCGGGGCGCCGGGCATCTCGACCTCCAGCCAGGCACCGCCGCTGACCCGCTCGGACTTGCCGACGACGGCGCCGTCGACCTGTACCTTCCCGGAGGCGGCCAGCTCGGCCGCCTTCGTGCGGGAGAACCCGAACATCCGGGCGATGGCGGCGTCGACGCGCTCGCCCTCCAGACCATCGGGAACGGGCAGGGTGCGGATCTCGGGACTCGTACTCACCCGTCGAGTATGCCTTGTCAGTCCTTGTGGACGGTGCCGTCGGGGTCCAGGCCCCGGAAGGACAGGATCACGATCAGGAAGCCGCCGCAGACGATCGCCGAGTCCGCGAGGTTGAAGACGGCGAAGTGCGCCGGGGCGATGAAGTCGACGACCGCGCCCTCGAAGACTCCGGGCGAGCGGAAGATGCGGTCGGTCAGATTGCCCAGCGCACCGCCGAGCAGCAGACCGAGGGCGATGGCCCACCAGGTGCTGTAGAGCTTGCGCGCGAGCCGGGCGATCACGACGATCACCGTCGCCGCGATGAACGTGAAGATGATCGTGAAGGCCTCGCCCATGCCGAAGGCCGCGCCCGGGTTCCGGATCACGTGGAACGTCAGCAGGTCCCCGACGACCCGGATCGGCTCGCGGCCCTCCAGCTCGGCGACCACGAGCAGCTTGCTTCCGAGGTCGAGCAGGTACGCGAGCAGGGCGACCACGAAGAGCGCGGCGATCTTGCGCTTGCCCCTGGGCCGCTCGGCGGGGGCCGCGGCCTCGCCGTCCGCCGCGCCGTCCGCGTCTGAATCCGGCGTACCGATGATGCGCTCCGCCTCTGCCACGTGAGTCCCTCAACCTAGGTGCCCTGACTGTGCACGAGGGTACGTCACGCCCCCACGGCACCGTCAGGGCAGCCGGGCACCGAATCAGCCGCGACGTTCCTGCTTCTGCTTGTCCTCGACACAGAGGGTGGCCCGCGGGAACGCCTGCATCCGCGCCTTGCCGATCGGCTTGCCGCAGACCTCGCAGAGCCCGTAGGTGCCCGCGTCCAGCCGCTCCAGGGCGTGCTCGGACTGTTCGAGCATCTCGCGGGCGTTGGCGGCCAGGGCGAGCTCGTGCTCGCGGGTGATGTTCTTGGTCCCGGTGTCGGCCTGGTCGTCGCCCGCGCCGTCACCGGAGTCCCGCATCAGTCCGGTCAGCTCCTCCTTGGAGTGGAGCAGCTCGGCCCGGAGCCTGAGCACCTCGCTCTCCAGCTCGGCGCGGGCCTCCGCGACCTCCTCGGGCGTCCAGGGATCCTCCCCGGGGCGCACCGCGAGCTCGCCGGTACGGGCCGGGGGGACCGCGGCCTCGTCCTCGGCCGTCGTGACGCCACCCGCGGTCTTCTTCGCTGCCACCGTCCTGGCTCCTGTCTGCTTCGCCTGCGCCGCGGACGCGGCCTTCTTCGTGACCGCGGCCTTCTTGGCCGCGGCCTTCTTCGCCGCCGGGGCCTTCTTCGCCGCGGCCTTCCCGGCGGCCGTGGACGTGTCCGTCTCGGCCGTCGCGGACCTCTTGGCCGCGGCGGCCTTCTTCGTGGCCGTCTCCGCCGCGGCGGCCCTGGTCTTCTTGGCCGCCGGAGCCTTCTTCGCGTCCGCCTCGCCCGCCGGGGCCTTCTCGTCGGCCGCGGCCGTCTTCTTCGCCGTGCTCCTGCGTGCCGGGGCCACCGCGTTCGCCTTCTTCGTGACCGCGGTCTTCTTCCCGGTGACGTCCTTGGCCGCCCCACCCGCACCGGCGGTCGAGGTCTTCTTCGCGGCGGTCTTCTTCGCCACCATGTCGCGGCCCCTTCACATTTTGTGATCTTGCTCGCGAATCGTGCTGGGACGATAAATCGGCCCAGGGCCCGCGGCAACGGGGCACGCCGCCGTTTCGCACCCGCCCATGCCCCCGGCATGACCTGCCTGCCTCCGTTGTGCCCAGCTCCCCGCCCGGTGAACCCGCTCCGCCGGTCCGGCCGAAGTCCGCCGGCACCCGTATGGCCATTCGGGTCACGCCGGACGCCCCGGCGAGCCGCCGGAAAAGCGGTCCGCCGACCCGCTCCCCTCCCCGTACACTGGGCACAGCGAAAGGCTTGGATGGGGACGAGTAGCGTCGTACGCAGCCATGAGCGACCCGGGGACGGTGAGAGCCCGGGGGCCAGCCCGATGTGAAGGATCACCCCGGAGCCGCCGGAAGAAAGCCGTCAGGCGACTAGACCCGGCATCGCGACCCCAATGAGGGGGCCGCGGGCGTGTGCCCGGGGCCAAGGAGGGTGGTACCGCGGGAGCCGCGCAGCACGGCGCTCTCGTCCCTCCGGACGGAAACGAAGCAGTCCGCCGGAGGAAGATCGATGACGCAGTACCGCCAGGTGCCCGCCCAGGTCGACCTGCCCGCGCTCGAGCACGCCGTGCTCGATTTCTGGCGCGAGAGCAAGGTCTTCGCCAAGACCCTGGAGCAGTCCGAGGGCCGCCCCGAGTGGGTGTTCTACGAGGGTCCGCCCACCGCCAACGGCATGCCGGGCGCCCACCACATCGAGGCCCGCGTCTTCAAGGACGTCTTCCCCCGCTTCCGGACCATGCGCGGCTACCACGTGGCCCGCAAGGCCGGCTGGGACTGCCACGGCCTCCCCGTCGAGCTCGCCGTCGAGAAGGAGCTCGGCTTCTCCGGCAAGAAGGACATCGAGGAATACGGCATCGCCGCGTTCAACGACAAGTGCCGCGAGTCCGTGACCCGCCACACCGACGCGTTCGCCGACCTGACGACGCGCATGGGCTACTGGGTCGACCTCGACGACGCGTACCGGACCATGGACCCCGAGTACATCGAGTCGGTCTGGTGGTCGCTCAAGCAGATCTTCGACAAGGGCCTGCTGGTCCAGGACCACCGCGTCGCCCCCTGGTGCCCGCGCTGCGGCACCGGCCTCTCGGACCACGAGCTGGCGCAGGGGTACGAGACGGTCGTCGACCCCTCCGTCTTCGTCCGCTTCCCGCTGACCTCCGGTCCGCTCGCGGGCCAGGCGTCGCTCCTGGTGTGGACGACGACCCCCTGGACCCTGGTCTCCAACACCGCCGTCGCGGCCCACCCCGAGGTCACCTACGTCGTCGCGACCGACGGCGAGGAGAAGCTGGTCGTCGCCGCGCCGCTGGTCGAGAAGGCGCTCGGCGAGGGCTGGGTGACCACGGGCGAGTCCTTCACGGGCGCGGAGATGGAGCGCTGGACGTACCAACGCCCCTTCGAGCTGGTGGAGTTCCCGAGCGAGGCGCACTACGTCGTCAACGCCGAGTACGTGACGACCGAGGACGGTACGGGTCTGGTCCACCAGTCCCCCGCCTTCGGTGAGGACGACCTCAAGGTCTGCCGCTCCTACGGCCTGCCGGTCGTGAACCCGGTCCGCCCCGACGGCACCTTCGAGGAGGACGTGCCGCTGGTCGGCGGCGTCTTCTTCAAGAAGGCCGACGAGCAGCTGACCGCCGACCTGGACGCGCGCGGCCTGCTCTTCAAGCACATCCCGTACGAGCACAGCTACCCGCACTGCTGGCGCTGCCACACGGCGCTGCTCTACTACGCACAGCCGTCCTGGTACATCCGCACGACCGCCGTGAAGGACCGCCTTCTCCAGGAGAACGAGAAGACGAACTGGTTCCCGGACTCGGTCAAGCACGGCCGCTTCGGCGACTGGCTGAACAACAACATCGACTGGGCCCTCTCCCGCAGCCGCTACTGGGGCACGCCGCTGCCGCTGTGGCGCTGCGAGGACGACCACCTGACGTGCGTGGGCTCGCGCGCCGAGCTGACCGAGCTGACGGGCACGGACCAGTCGGAGCTCGACCCGCACCGCCCGTACATCGACGCGGTGACCTTCCCCTGCCCGAGCTGCTCGAAGACGGCGACGCGCGTGCCGGAGGTCATCGACGCCTGGTACGACTCGGGCTCGATGCCGTTCGCGCAGTGGGGCTATCCGCACAAGAACAAGGAGCTCTTCGAGTCGCGCTACCCGGCGCAGTTCATCTCGGAGGCCATCGACCAGACGCGCGGGTGGTTCTACACGCTGATGGCCGTCGGCACGCTCGTCTTCGACAAGTCCTCGTACGAGAACGTGGTCTGCCTCGGCCACATCCTCGCCGAGGACGGCCGCAAGATGTCCAAGCACCTGGGCAACACCCTGGAGCCGATCCCGCTGATGGACCAGCACGGCGCGGACGCGGTGCGCTGGTTCATGGCGGCCGGCGGCTCGCCGTGGGCGGCCCGCCGGGTGGGCCACGGCACGATCCAGGAGGTGGTGCGGAAGACCCTCCTCACCTACTGGAACACGGTCGCCTTCCAGGCGCTGTACGCGCGCACGTCGGGCTGGGCGCCGAGCGCGTCGGACCCGGCGCCGGCGGAGCGCTCGGTCCTGGACCGGTGGCTCCTGTCCGAGCTGAACACGATGGTGTCCGAGGTGACCCAGGCGCTGGAGTCGTACGACACCCAGCGGGCGGGCAAGCTGATCTCGTCGTTCGTCGACGACCTGTCGAACTGGTACGTGCGGCGTTCGCGCCGGCGGTTCTGGCAGGGTGACGCGGCGGCGCTGCGCACCCTCCACGACGTGATCGAGACGGTCACCCGGCTCATGGCCCCGCTCACCCCGTTCATCACGGAGCGGGTCTGGCAGGACCTGGTGGTGCCGGTGACGCCGGACGCCCCCGAGTCGGTCCACCTGTCGACCTGGCCGGAGCCGGACCTCTCGCTGGTCGACCCGACGCTCCCCGCGCAGATGACGCTCGTGCGCCGCCTGGTGGAGCTGGGACGGGCGACGCGGGCGGAGTCGGGCGTGAAGACCCGCCAGCCGCTGTCGCGGGCGCTGGTGGCCGCGACGGGCTTCTCGGAGCTCTCCCCCGAGCTCCAGGCCCAGATCACGGAGGAGCTGAACGTCACCTCCGTGGCGTCCCTCTCCGAGGTCGGCGGTTCGCTGGTCGACACGACGGCGAAGGCGAACTTCCGGGCGCTGGGCAAGCGTTTCGGGAAGGGCGTCCAGGACGTGGCGAAGGCGGTCGCGGCGACGGACGCGGCGGCGCTGTCGCTGGCGCTGCGGAGCGGCGAGGCGACGCTGGAGGTCAACGGCGAGACGATCACGGTCGGACCGGACGAGATCATCATCACGGAGACCCCGCGCGAGGGCTGGTCGGTCGCCTCGGACGCGGGCGCGACGGTGGCGCTGGACCTGGAGATCACTCCGGAGCTCCGCAAGGCGGGCCTGGCGCGTGACGCGATCCGCCTGATCCAGGAGGCCCGCAAGAACAGCGGCCTGGACGTGGCGGACCGGATCGCCCTGCGCTGGACGTCGACGGACCCGGAGACGACGGACGCCCTGTCGGCGCATGCGACCCTGATCGCGGACGAGGTCCTCGCGACGGACTACGCGACGGGCGAGGCGGACGACACCTTCGGCAGCCCGTTCACGGACGAGGGCCTGTCCCTGACGTTCCGGCTCCGCAAGGTCTGACCCCGGCGCGAAAGAGGCCCGGCTCCCCCACGGGGCGCCGGGCCTTTTCGTTCCCCACGAGCGGAGCCGCCCGGGCGCCGGGACGCGGGGCGGAGCCCGGCGCCGAGACGCGGGGCGGAGCCCGGCACCGGGACGCGGGGCGGAGCCCGGCGCCGAGACGCGGGGCGGAGCCCCTCGGCGGCACGCCCCGGGACGCGAGGCGGAGCCCCCGGCGGCACGCCCCGGGGCTCGGGGCAGAGCCCCGGGGCGGCCCGCGGGCTCCCCAGCCCCGACCCGCACCCCCGGGCGCCCGCCCACGCCGTACGCCCCCGGCCCCCGCCCACGGCACCTGTCCACGGCACCTGTCCACGGCAAAAGGCCGGGCCCCTGGTTTCCCAGGGGCCCGGCCTTCAGCCTGCCGACGGCTACGCGCTCATCGCGCGAGTGCCGGCCGTCAGTTGTCGTCCTCGTCGATCAGGAAGCCGCGCATCGGCGCCGGCGCCTGCTGCATCGGCTGCGGCGCCTGCGGGCGGACCGGAGCCATCGGCTGCGTCATCGCGGGCGACATCTGCTGCTGACCGCCGTAGGACGGGGCGCCACCCATGGACGGCGCGCCGCCCATCGTGCCGTTGCCGCCGTACGACGGGGCGCTCGCGCCCGCCGAGGCCATCGACGGGGCCGGCGGCAGCGAAGCCGTGGCCGGCGTCCGCGGCGGGGCCAGCGAGTCGTCCGCCTGGGAGTCCAGCTGACGCAGCTGCGACTCGAGGTAGGACTTCAGACGCGTGCGGTACTCGCGCTCGAAGCCGCGCAGGTCCTCGACCTTGCGCTCCAGCGTGGCGCGGGCGGACTCCAGCGAGCCCATCGCGACGCGGTGCTTCTCCTGCGCGTCCCGCTCCAGCGCGTCCGCCTTGGCGCGGGCGTCCCGCTCCAGGCCCTCGGCGCGCGAGCGCGCCTCGCCGACGATCTTGTTGGCCTCGGAACGGGCCTCCGCGATCGCCTGGTCGGCCGTCTGCTGGGCCAGCGAGAGGACACGCGCGGCGCTGTCGCCACCAGGGCCCTGCTGCTGCATCGGCTGCTGCATCTGCTGCTGCGGGTGACCCATGGGGCCGCCCATCGGCTGACCCATGGGGCCGCCCTGCATCTGGCCGGGGCCGGGACCCATCGGGCCGCCCTGCATCGGGCCGGGGCCGTGGCCACCGGGACCGGCGGGGAGCTGCGGCGCACCGGACGGCAGCTGCGGCGGGCCCATCTGCGGGGGCTGCTGCTGGACCGGCGGTCCGGATATGGCGGCGGGCACGGGGGCGCCGGGACCGACGGGACGATCCTGCGGCTCCGGCGGCTTGCGCATGCCCTGCTGCTGCTGGTTCTGCGCGGCGGCACGCGTCGCGGCGGCCAGCTTGGCGCGCAGGTCCTCGTTCTCGCGGAGCAGGCGGGTCAGCTCGGCTTCGACCTCGTCGAGGAAGGCATCGACCTCGTCCTCGTCATAGCCTTCTCGAAGGCGGACGGTCGTGAACTGCTTGTTCCGCACGTCCTCGGGGGTCAGCGGCATCTCTTCTTCACCTCTACGTAGTCGTCGGCAGTCGGCAAGACCGTATCGTCCACATTCACCTCGCGAAGCTGCTCACGATGGAGATCAGGATGTAGACGATGATCATCAGAACGAAGAAGGACAGGTCGAGTGCCACGCCCCCGAGACGCAGCGGCGGAATGAACCGCCGCAGAAGCTTGAGCGGTGGATCGGTGACAGTGTAGGTGGCCTCGAGAACGACCACCATCGCCTTACCGGGTTGCCATGAACGGGCGAACTGGAAGACGTAGTCCATGACCAATCGGAAGATCAGCACGATGAGGAAGCACATCAGAGCGATGTAGACCACTTGTAGTGCGACGCCCATCCCGCGCTTCCCTCTCCCCTGGCTCTCGTGCTCTCGCTTGTCCGGCCTCGCGGCCGGGCCGTTCCGGTCTCGTAGTTCTCAGCTCTGGTTGAAGAATCCGCCCTCTGCGATCCGGGCCTTGTCCTCCGCCGTGACATCGACGTTAGCAGGCGACAACAGGAACACCTTCTGCGTCACGCGCTCAATGCTGCCATGGAGCCCGAAGACGAGTCCGGCGGCAAAGTCGACAAGTCGCTTCGCATCGGTGTCGTCCATCTCCGTGAGGTTCATGATCACAGGGGTGCCCTCACGGAAGTGTTCCCCGATGGTACGGGCCTCGTTGTACGTCCTGGGGTGCAGCGTCGTGATGCGGTAGGGCTCCCGCTCGGACACAACCTTGGGCATGATCACCGGTGCGTTCTTCTCCATGCTCGGACGTTCGGGTGTGATGGATGCCACGGGGGCAATTCGGGCCGGACGTCCGCTCTCGGCGGGTACCGGGACAGAATGGGACACCGGTTCACGCTGCGCGGGGGGCTGCACCACTCGCACCGGTTCCTCCCGCTCGATCTGCCGCGGGGGCTGGTGACGCCGTTCGCGCTCGGGCTCGGGCTCCAGCTCGGGTTCGAAGTCGTCGTCGGGGTCGAAGCCCCGGCCGTCGTACCCATCGTCCTCCACGAGGCCGAGGTAGACCGCCATCTTGCGCATCGCGCCGGCCATTCTCTGAGTCCTCCGCTCTGTGGTGGATCGGCATCGTCACCAAGTGCCCGCGATCCACGGGGTCTGCCCGCCGATCAGCGGGAATGACCATATTTTCTGCTGTGGTCCGACTTGCTTCGCGACGTTACCCGAGCCTGGGGCGGACACCCAGTACCGCCGTACCGATGCGCACATGTGTCGCTCCGGCCGCCACGGCCTCCTCGAGGTCCGCACTCATCCCCGCCGACACCATGTTCGCAGCCGGACGGTTCGCGCGCAGGACAGTCGACAAATCCATGAGGCGGTCGAACGCCGCACGTTGGCGCCCCGCGAAGGGGCCGGCGAGCGGCGCGACGGTCATCAGCCCGTCGAGCCTCAGCCCCGGCGCGGCGTCCACCGCGGCGGCCAACTCCTCGATGCCGTCCGGCGACACGCCGCCCCGGTCGCCCCGCGCGCCCGACTCGGCGTCGAGCGCGACCTGGACGAGGCAGCCGAGTTCACGCCCGCCCTTCTCCGCCGCCGCCGACAGGGCGGTGACGAGCTTCAAACGGTCGACGGACTGCACCACATCCGCATAACTCGTCACAGATCGGACCTTGTTGGTCTGCAACTGACCGACGAAATGCCAGCGCAGGTCCAGATCCGCGCAGGCCGCGGCCTTGGGGGCGGCGTCCTGGTCCCGGTTCTCCGCGACGTCCCGCACACCGAGTTCGTGCAGAAGTCGCACATCGCTCGCGGGGTAGGTCTTGGTGACCACGATCAGGGTCACATCCGCGCGCTCCCGCCCGGCTGCCGCACAGGCGGCAGAGATACGTTCCTCCACCCGTGCCAGATTTTCGGCGAGTTCCGACTTACGGTCCGTCATATCAGTCCAACCAGACATATCCCGCGAGTCGCCCCGTGGTGCGATCGCGGCGGTACGAGAAGTGGTCGCCCGACTCGCGGGTGCAGACCTCACTGGCCCACCGGTCCCGGATCCCCGACCGCTCCAGCTGGGCGTGGACTCCGGCGGTGACGTCGACGGCCGGGGTGCCCCAGCTCGTCTCCGCGAAGGCCGCCGGCTCGACCGCCGCGACCTCCTCCCGCATCGCGGCGGGCACCTCGTAGCAGCGCCCGCAGACCGCGGGGCCGGTACGGGCGGCGATACGGGCGGGGTCGGCACCCAAGTCGATCATGGCCCGCACGGCGGCCGGCACGACCCCGGCGAGCATCCCCGGCCGCCCCGCGTGGGCCGCGGCCACGACCCCCGCGACGGGGTCGGCGAGGAGGACCGGGGTGCAGTCGGCGGTGAGGACGGCGAGGGCGAGTCCGCGCCGGGCGGTGACGATCGCGTCGACGGCCGGGATCGGGTCCGTCCCCCACGGCCGGTCGACCACCGCGACGTCCGCGCCGTGGACCTGGTTCATCCAGACCACCTGCGACGGGTCGATCCCCAGCTCCCGCGCCACCCGCTCCCGGTTGGCGCGTACCGCTTCGGGGTCGTCCCCCACCGCGCCGCCGAGGTTGAGCTCCTCGTACGGAACGGCGCTCACCCCGCCCCACCTGTCGGTGAAGGCGAAGTGCGCGCCGCTCACGGGTTCGAGCTTCTCTATCACTTCAGGAAGTCCGGCACGTCCAGCTCTTCGGCCTGGGTGTCCGGGTACGGGCGGGCCGGCGGGACCACCGGCGGGGTGACCGGCGGCAGCGTGGACTCGCTGACCGCCGGCGCGGGCTCGGCCGGAGCGGCCGGGGCGGCCGGCTCCTCCCGGGCGGCGACGGTGCCGAGGCCGCCGAGCGGGCGCTCGGTGGCGCGCGGCGCCGGGGCCGGCTCCTCGCGCTTGGCCGAGGCGGAGCTGAGGATGTTGTCCCGGCGGGCCGGCGGCTGGCCGCCGTCGAAGCCGGCCGCGATGACCGTGACCCGGACCTCGTCGCCCAGCGCGTCGTCGATGACGGCGCCGAAGATGATGTTGGCCTCGGGGTGCGCGGCCTCGCTCACGAGCTGTGCGGCCTCGTTGATCTCGAAGAGGCCGAGGTCGGAGCCGCCGGAGATGGAGAGCAGGACGCCCCGGGCGCCGTCGATGGACGCCTCCAGGAGCGGCGAGGAGATCGCCATCTCGGCCGCCGCCACCGCGCGGTCGTCGCCGCGGGCGGAGCCGATGCCCATCAGGGCGGAACCGGCCTCGGACATGACCGACTTGACGTCGGCGAAGTCGAGGTTGATCAGACCGGGGGTGGTGATGAGGTCGGTGATGCCCTGCACACCGCTCAGCAGCACCTGGTCGGCCGACTTGAAGGCGTCGAGCACGGAGACCTGGCGGTCCGAGATCGAGAGCAGTCGGTCGTTCGGGATGACGATGAGGGTGTCGACCTCTTCGCGGAGCTCGGCGATGCCGTCCTCCGCCTGGTTGGCGCGACGGCGTCCCTCGAAGGTGAACGGCCGGGTGACCACACCGATCGTCAGGGCGCCGAGCGAGCGCGCGATGTTGGCCACGACGGGTGCGCCGCCGGTGCCGGTGCCGCCACCTTCGCCGGCGGTGACGAAGACCATGTCGGCCCCCTTGAGGACCTCCTCGATCTCCTCACGGTGGTCCTCTGCCGCCTTGCGACCGACGGCCGGGTTGGCCCCGGCGCCGAGGCCGCGGGTGAGTTCACGGCCGACGTCGAGCTTGACGTCGGCGTCGCTCATCAACAGCGCTTGCGCGTCCGTGTTGATCGCGATGAACTCGACGCCCTTGAGACCGACCTCGATCATTCGGTTGATGGCATTGACACCACCGCCGCCGACACCGATGACCTTGATGACTGCGAGGTAGTTCTGCGGTGCTGCCACGTCGAAGGCCTCTCGCCTCGAGTTATGTGTCGCCGCTTCGCGGTGGTAGTCGCGCCGCGACGACGGATGCCGATTGGGACGGTCCGAAACGCCGACCCGAACCCTAACCTTGAAGTTTAGGGTTACCAGTGTCTCTGTTCGCTGGACTCTTCCGAACAGGACACTAAGTCGACAAGTGGCGCACGTTCAACGAACACGCCGAACCTCCCGTTTTTCTTTTCACCCTATGTGATCACCCATAGCGCTGGCCAACCAGGGCGCTGGCCAGCGGTGATGCACGTCAACTCCCGGACGCCGCGGGCGCCGTCGGGGCGCTTACATCGAAGTGCCCCGCTTTGGGCGTTGCTTTCATCAGCGCCATGAGTACGCGTGCCTTCACGGCGCCGTCCTCGCCGCTGCCCCAGAGGACCGTGCGGCCGCCGCTGAGCTCCAGGGTGATGGAGTCGTACGACACGACCTTGACGACACGAGTGTCCCGGGCGATCTTTTCCGGGAGTTCGCCCGTCACGCCCACTGCCTCGTGCAGGAGCCGGTCCGCGTCGAAGCGGCGCAGGCTCGCCGAGGAGGCGATGTCGAGGACGAGTCTCGGTACGCCGGGGGGCGCTTTGTCCACGGTCGCGAAACGGGTTCCGGTGGAGTCCACTTCCGTGAACTTTCCGTCCTTTTCCATCAGCAGAACCGGCTGCCGTTCCGTCACCTTCAGACCGATTCCGTGCGGCCAGGACCGGACGACCTCGACCGTGTCGATGCGGGGCAGTTTCCGGATGAGCCGTGCCTGGATCGCGTCGATGTCGACGGAGACCAGCGGGGAGCCGATCGGTACGGCGGCGGCCGATTCCACTTCATGAGGTGTCAGAACCCGGGTGCCGGAGGTGTCCACCCGCTCCACGCGCAGCCAGGAGGAGCCGTAGAGCGCCCAGATCCCGCCGGCCACGATCACGAGAGCGGCCAGGGCGATCAGCAGGACGCGGGGGCCGGGCACCCGGAAACCACTGCTCCGGGCGCCCGTGCCGGACGGCCGTTCCGACGACCCCTTCGGCGTGCTCGTGCCGTTCTTCTCGGCGGTCGTCGGTCCAGCCACCTGGCGTCCCCTTCGTCGTTACGGCTCGGCTCGCCGTCGGGGCGCTCGCCCTTCCGCTTGCGCCCCGCCCGCTACGCCTGGCGGCGTGCGGCGATCGCCTCGTACACCATGCCGACGAGCAGGTCGTCGGCGTCCCTGCGGCCGAACTCGGCCGCGGCGCGGGACATCTCGTACAACCGGTGCGGATCGGCGAGTACGGGCAGGACGTTGCCCTGCACCCACTGCGGCGACAGCTCCGCGTCGTCGACGAGCAGACCGCCGCCCGCCTTGACCACCGGCTGGGCGTTCAGCCGCTGTTCGCCGTTGCCGATCGGCAGCGGGACGTAGGCGGCGGGCAGTCCGACGGCGGAGAGTTCGGCGACGGTCATCGCGCCCGCGCGGCAGAGCATCATGTCGGCGGCGGCGTACGCGAGATCCATCCGGTCCACGTACGGTACCGGGACGTACGGCGGCATCCCGGGCATGTTGTCGACACGCGGCAGTTCGTTCTTCGGACCGACCGCGTGCAGGATCTGGATGCCGGAGCGCTGGAGCACCGGCGCGATCTGCTGGACGACCTCGTTGAGCCGGCGTGCGCCCTGCGAGCCGCCGGAGACCAGAAGCGTCGGCAGGTTGGGGTCGAGACCGAAGGCGGCGCGCGCCTCGGGGCGGACCCGGGCCCGGTCGAGGGTGGCGATGGTGTGCCGCAGCGGGATGCCGATGTAGCGGGCGTTACGGAGCTTGGAGTCCGGGGTGGCGACGGCGACCCCGGCCGCGTACCGCGAGCCGATCTTGTTGGCCAGGCCGGGCCTGGCGTTGGCCTCGTGGACCACGATCGGCACCCCGAGCCGCTTGGCCGCCAGATAGCCGGGCAGCGCCACATAGCCGCCGAAGCCGACGACGCAGTCGGCCTTGGTACGCTCCAGGACCTGCTCGGCCGCCTTGATGGTGCCGCGCAGCCGCCCGGGGACCGTGATCAGCTCAGGGGTGGGCTTGCGCGGCAGCGGCACCGCGGGGATCAGGGCCAGCTCGTAGCCCCGCTCGGGCACGAGCCGGGTCTCCAGACCCTTCTCCGTGCCGAGCGCCGTGATTCCCACGCTCGGGTCCTGCCTGCGCAGGGCGTCCGCGAGGGCGAGCGCGGGCTCGATGTGGCCGGCGGTCCCCCCACCGGCGAGTACGACATGCACCGAAATTCACCGCTCTCCGGACGGACGCTTCTTGACGCGCCGTCGCATCGACTTCCATCTCACCCCGGCCCGCCTACCCCAGCCGGGGCGCCGCATGGCCAGGGCCGCTTTCGCGGCGGGTTCCTGTCGCGCGAAGGCGATGAGGAGCCCGACGGCGAACATGGTCGGCAGCAGGGCCGACCCTCCGTAGGAGAACAGCGGGAGCGGGACTCCGGCGATCGGCAGCAGACCGAGCACCGCACCGATGTTGATCACGGCCTGCGCCGTGATCCAGGTGGTCACGCCTCCCGCGGCGTACCTCACGAAGGGGTCCTCCGTGCGTCCGGCCACGCGGATACCCGCATAGCCTAGAGCCGCGAACAGGGCGAGTACCGACAGCGTCCCCGCCAGACCCAGTTCCTCCCCGGTGACGGCGAAGATGAAGTCGGTGTGCGCTTCGGGTAGTTGGCCCCATTTTTCCACACTGGCGCCCAGTCCGGAACCGAACCATCCGCCTGAGGCCAGAGCATAGATGCCGTGCGCGGCCTGGAGGCAGGGGGCGCCCTCTCCCCCGGGATCGGTGGCACCGATGCAGGCGAACCGCTTCATCCGGTTGGCGCTGGTCCTGATCAGGAGGAAGCCGATCGCCCCCGCCACGGTGAGCACCCCGACGAAGAGCCGGGTGGGCGCGCCGGCCGTCCACAGCAGTCCGAAGAGGATCGCGGTGAGCACGATGGCCGTGCCCATGTCGCCGCCGAGCATGATCAGCCCGAGCAGCAGGAACGCGCCGGGGACCAGGGGCACGAGCATGTGCTTCCACTGCGTCAGCAGTTTCATGTCCTGTTTGCGGGCGAGCAGGTCGGCGCCCCACAGGATGAGGGCCAGCTTGCCGAACTCGCTGGGCTGCAGCATGAACGGTCCGCCCAGGGAGATCCAGTTCTGGTTGCCCCCGACCGCGCGCCCTATCCCCGGGATCTGGACGAGCACCATCAGGAAGACGGCGCCGACCAGGATCGGGTACGCCAGCGCCCGGTGCAGCTTCACGGGCATCCGGGAGGCCGTCAGGAGCAGTGCCGCGCCGAGGACCGCGGCGAAGAACTGCTTCCGGAAGAAGTACGAGGGCACGAGGTCGTACCGGAGCGCCGTGATCATCGAGGCGGAGTAGACCATCACCAGGCCGAGGGTGGTGATGAGCAGCGCGGCTCCGAGGATCACGTAGTACGCCGTCAGCGGGCGGTCCCAGGCGCGGCGGGCCCGCTCGTGCATCCGCCGTACGCCGCCGCGCGAGGCGCGCGGCGGCGTGGGGGTCCGGCCCCCGCCGCGTACGGCGGACGGCCGGCGAGTCCCGGCGGTTCTGCTCGGCATGGTCGCTGTCCCCTCCAGTCGTGCCCGGCGCTGCCGGACCCTCTCGCTGGTCAGGTCAGACGCGCCCGGTGGCGGCAAGGGTGCGGACCGCGTCCGCGAACGCCTCGCCCCGCTTGTTGTAATTGGCGAACATGTCCATCGAGGCACAGGCCGGGGCCAGCAGAACCGTGTCGCCCGGCCGGGCGAGCCGGGCCGCCTCCTGGACCGCCGCGGACATCGCCCCAGTGTCGGTCCGGTCGAGGTCGACCACCGGTACCTCGGGGGCGTGTCGCGCCAGGGCTTCGCGGATCAGGGCGCGGTCGGCGCCGATCAGCACGACCCCGCGCAGCCGGTCCGCGGACTTCGCGACCAGCTCGTCGAAGGTCGCCCCCTTGGCGAGGCCGCCGGCGATCCAGACGATCGGGTCGTAGGCGGCCAACGAGGCTTCTGCGGCGTGGGTGTTGGTCGCCTTGGAGTCGTCGACGTAGACGACGCCCTGGACGTCCTCGACGAGCTCGATGCGGTGCGGGTCGGGCCGGAAGGCCCGCAGTCCGTCCCGTACGGCCCTCGGCTCGACGCCGAAGGCGCGGGCCAGGGCCGCCGCGGCGAGCGCGTTGGCGACGTTGTGCGGGGCCGGCGGGTTGACGTCCGCGACCTCGGCCAGTTCCTGGGCCTGCTTCTGCCGGTTCTCCACGAAGGCCCGGTCGACGAGGATGCCCTCGACGACTCCGAGCTGGGACGGCCCGGGCGTGCCGAGGGTGAAGCCGATCGCGCGGCAGCCCTCCTCGACGTCGGCCTCCCGGACCAGGTCCTCGGTGGCCTTGTCGGCGACGTTGTAGACGCAGGCGACGGTGTTGCCCTCGTAGATGCGGCCCTTGTCGGCGGCGTACGCCTCCATGGAGCCGTGCCAGTCGAGGTGGTCGGGCGCCAGGTTGAGCACCGCGGCCGAGTGGGCGCGCAGCGAGGGCGCCCAGTGCAGCTGGTAGCTGGAGAGTTCGACGGCGAGCACGTCGTAGGTCTCCTCGCCGAGGACGGCGTCGAGGAGCGAGACACCGATGTTCCCGACGGCCGCGGTCCGCAGGCCCGCGGCCTCCAGGATCGAGGCGAGCATCCGGACGGTCGTGGTCTTGCCGTTGGTGCCCGTCACGGCGAGCCAGGGGGCGGCGTCCGGGCCACGGAGCCGCCAGGCCAGCTCGACGTCGCCCCAGACCTCCACGCCCGCCTCCGCGGCGGCCGCGAACAGCGGCTTGTCGGGCCGCCAGCCCGGGGTGGTGACGACCAGCTCGGTGCCCTCGGGCAGGGTCGCGCCGTCGCCGAGACGGACGGTGATACCCTCCGCCTCCAGCTCAGCGGCCTGTGCCCGGGAGCGCTCGTCGTCGCCGTCGTTCACGACGGTCACGACCGCGCCGAGGCCGTGCAGGACGCGGGCGGCCGGGATTCCGGAGACCCCGAGGCCCGCGACGGTGACCCTCTTGCCGTTCCAGCTCACTTTTCGGATGCCCATCCCGCGTAGAAGAGGCCCAGACCCACGATCACGCACATGCCCTGGATGATCCAGAACCGGACCACCACGAGGACCTCGGACCACCCCTTGAGCTCGAAGTGGTGCTGGAGCGGGGCCATCCGGAAGACACGCTTGCCCGTCATCTTGAACGAACCGACCTGGATGACCACGGACATCGTGATCAGCACGAAGAGTCCGCCGAGCAGCGCGAGCAGCAGCTCGGTACGGGAACAGATGGCGAGGCCGGCGAGGGCGCCGCCGAGCGCCAGCGAGCCGGTGTCGCCCATGAAGATCTTGGCCGGCGAGGTGTTCCACCACAGGAAGCCGAAACAGGCGCCCATGAGGGCGGAGGCGACGACCGCGAGGTCGAGCGGGTCGCGGACCTCGAAGCAGGCGTTGGGGTTGGTCAGCGTGACCGCGTTGGCGCAGGACTCCTGGAACTGCCACAGGCCGATGAAGGTGTACGCGCCGAAGACCATCACCGACGCGCCCGTGGCGAGGCCGTCCAGACCGTCCGTCAGGTTCACGCCGTTGGACATGGCCAGGATCATGAAGAGCGCCCAGACCACGAACAGCACCGGCCCGATGGCCCAGCCGAAGTCGGTGATGAAGGAGAGCTTCGTGGAGGCGGGGGTGAGCCCGCGCAGGTCCGCGAACTGCAGGGAGAGCACGGCGAAGGCGATGCCGACGATCAGCTGGCCGGCCATCTTCGCCTTGGCGCGCAGACCCAGCGAACGCTGCTTGACGATCTTGATGTAGTCGTCGAGGAAGCCGACGAGGCCCATGCCGGCCATCAGGAAGAGGACCAGCACACCCGAGTACGTGGGGTCCTCACCGGTGATGACCTTGGCGAGCGCGTACGCGATGAGCGTGGCCAGGATGAAGGAGATGCCGCCCATGGTGGGCGTGCCCTTCTTGCCGGCGTGGCCGCGCGGGCCGTCGTCGCGGATGAACTGTCCGTACCCCTTGCGGGCAAGGAGCTTGATGAGCAGCGGGGTGCCGATCAGGGTCAGGAAGAGCCCGATGGCGCCCGCGAAGAGGATCTGCCTCATCGGCCCGTGACCTCGCTCTCGGAGTCGAGCAGTGCCAGGGCGACCTGCTCAAGACCGACAGACCTGGAAGCCTTCACAAGGACGACATCCCCCGGGCGCAGCTCTCTGCGCAACAGGTCGACAGCCGCCTGCGCGTCGGACACGTGCACCGACTCCTCACCCCACGAACCCTCGTTATATGCGCCCAGTTGCAACCAGGACGCTTCCCTGTCCCCGACCGCCACGAGCTTGCTGACGTTGAGTCGGACGGCGAGCCGCCCGACCGCGTCGTGCTCGGCGAGCGATGCGTCTCCGAGCTCGGCCATCTTGCCGAGCACCGCCCACGTGCGGCCCCCCTGGGCCTGTGCGACCCGGCCCATGGCCGCGAGCGCGCGCAGCGCGGCTCGCATGGACTCGGGGTTCGCGTTGTAGGCGTCGTTGACGATCGTCACGCCGTCCGGACGCTCGGTGACCTCCATGCGCCAGCGCGACAGGGTGCCTGCCTCGGAGAGCGCGGTGGCGATCTCCTCGGCGGCCATGCCCAGCTCATGGGCGACGGCGGCCGCGGCGAGCGCGTTCGACACGTGGTGCTCACCGTACAGGCGCAAGGTCACGTCACTGCACCCGGTGGGTGTGTGAAGACTGAAAGAGGGCTGTCCGTTCTCTGTGAGCCGGACATTCTCGGCACGTACGTCGGATTCGCGTGCTTCTCCGAAGAGGATCACGCGTGCCCGGGTGCGGGCGGCCATGGCCCGGACGAGCGGGTCGTCGGCGTTGAGGACCGCCACGCCGCCCTTGTCGGCCGGCGGGAGCGCCTCGACGAGTTCGCCCTTCGCCTGGGCGATCTGCTCGCGGCCGCCGAACTCGCCGATGTGGGCGGTGCCGACGTTCAGGACGAGTCCGATGCGCGGCGGGGTCAGTCCGGTGAGGTAGCGGATGTGACCGATGCCGCGGGCACCCATCTCCAGGACCAGGTGCTGGGTCTCGTCGCTCGCGCGCAGTGCCGTCAGCGGCAGCCCGATCTCGTTGTTGAGCGAGCCGGGCGTCCAGACGGTGGGCGCGTGGCGCTGCAGGACCTGGGCGATCAGGTCCTTGGTGGAGGTCTTGCCGGCGGAGCCGGTGAGCGCGACGACATCGGTGCCGAGGCGTTCGACGACGGCCCGGGCGAGGGCGCCGAGCGCCGCCTGGACGTCGTCCACGACGACGGCGGGCACGCCGACGGGGCGGGTGGCCAGCACGGCCACCGCGCCCGCCTCGACGGCACGCGTCGCGTAGTCGTGGCCGTCGACCTGTTCGCCGGCGAAGGCGGCGAACAGGCTGCCGGGCTTCACCTCACGGGAGTCGATGACGACCGGCCCGGTGACCTGGACGGCCGGATCCGGTATGTCGTGCGACTGCCCGCCGACGATTGCGGCGATCTCGGCGAGGGAGAGGGCGATCACTGCTTCATCCCTGACTGTTCTCGTGGCTGGCTGCGTCCGGCTGATCGGCACGATGCGCCAGGAGCGCTTCGCGCAGGACCAGACGGTCGTCGAAGGGGCGGACCACTCCGGCGATGTCCTGGCCCTGCTCGTGGCCCTTGCCGGCGACGAGCACGGTGTCGCCGGGCCGGGCGCGGGCCACGACCGCGGCGATGGCGGCGGCCCGGTCGGCGTCGACCAGGACGTCGCCGCGCTCGTGGGCGGGCACCTCGGCGGCACCGGCGAGCATCGTGGCGAGGATCGCGAGGGGGTCCTCGGACCGGGGGTTGTCGGAGGTCAGTACGGCGGTGTCGGCGAGGCGCGCCGCGGCGGCGCCCATCGGTCCGCGCTTGGTGGTGTCCCGGTCACCGCCACACCCGAGAACGATGTGCAGCTTGCCCTCGGTGACCTTGCGCAGCGAGCGCAGGACCGATTCGACGGCGTCCGTCTTGTGGGCGTAGTCGACGACCGCGAGGTACGGCTGGCCGGCGTCGACGCGCTCCAGGCGGCCGGGGACACCGGGCACGGCGGCGACGCCGTCGGCGGCGGTCTGCGGGTCGATGCCCGCGACGGCGAGGGTGACGATCGCGGCGAGCGTGTTGGCGACGTTGAACGGGCCGGGCAGCGGCGCCGTGGCGGCGATCCGCTCGCCCTGCGGGCCGATGACGGTGAAGGTCGAGCCGACCGCGCCCAGCGTGACGTCCTCGGCGCGCCAGTCGGCGTCGGGGTCGCCCTCGGCAGAGAAGGTGACGACCGGTACGGACGCCTCCTTGGTGAGCCTGCGGCCGTAGGTGTCGTCGAGGTTCACGACGCCGCGTTTGCTGCGTTCGGGCGTGAACAGCCGCGCCTTGGCCCCGAAGTAGTCCTCCATGTCGGAGTGGAACTCCATGTGCTCGGGGCTGAGGTTGTTGAAGACGGCGACGTCGAAGACGCAGCCGTCGACCCGGCCGAGCACGAGGGCGTGGCTGGAGACCTCCATGGCGACCGCCTCGACACCGCGCTCGCGCATGACCGCGAACAGCGCCTGGAGGTCGGTGGCTTCCGGGGTCGTCCGTTCCGACTTGATGCGCTCGTCGCCGATCCGCATCTCGACCGTGCCGATGAGGCCGGTCTGTCGCCGGGCGGCGCGCAGCCCGCCCTCGACCAGGTACGCCGTGGTGGTCTTGCCGGAGGTGCCGGTGATGCCGATCTGGAGCAGGTCCGTGCCCGGTCGGCCGTAGATCTCGGCGGCGAGCTCGCCCATGCGTCCGCGCGGGTTCGCGACGACCAGGACCGGCAGGCCGGTCGCGGCGGCGCGGTCGGCGCCGGACGGGTCCGTGAGGATCGCCGCGGCTCCGAGCCCGGCGGCCTGGTCGGCGAAGTCGGCGCCGTGCAGCCGGGCGCCCGGCAGGGCGGCGTAGATGTCCCCGGGGCGTACGGCCCGTGAGTCGTGGGTGATGCCCGTGACGGCGGTGTCCGTTCCGGCGGGCGTCTCGACACCGAGCCGGGCGGCAAGGTCGCCCAGGGGTGTCGGGCGGGCCTGCTCCGGGCGGGGCGGGGTGGTTCGGTACTGATCAGCGTGTGGCACGGCGGTGAGCGTACCGGGCCCACCCGCCGGGGGGCCAAAAGAGGCCCGGGCCTCGCCGGAGTTCGATTTCCGGTTCCCGGAATCGGGGGTGATCGTGGTCACTGGTGCTCCCGGGGTGTCACTCGCTGTCCTTGAACGTCACGGGCAGACGGGCGGGCGCGCTGCCCGTCGGAGCCACGTGGAGGGTCTTGAGGGCGAACTCCATGACCTTCTTGTAGATGGGGCCGCAGATCTGGCCGCCGAAGTAGTTGCCCTTGGTGGGGTTCTGGATGGCGCAGTAGACCGTGATCTGCGGGTCGTCCGCGGGGGCGAAGCCGGCGAAGGAGGCGGTGTACCCCTTGTAGCGGCCGAGTTCGGGGTCGACGCGGTTGGCGGTTCCGGTCTTGCCGGCGACGCGGTAGCCGGGGATGCGGGCCTTGGTGCCGGTGCCCTCCTCGTCACCGACCACGGACTCCATCATCCGGGCGAGGGTCTTGGCGGTCTTCTCGCTCACGACGCGGGTCTGCTCCGGGGCGGGCCCCGGGGTGAACCGGCCGTCGGGCCCCCTGGTGCCGCGGACGAGCGTCGGCTCGATCCGTACGCCTCCGTTGGCGATGGTCGAGTAGACCGAGGCGGCCTGCATGGCGTTGATCGACAGGCCCTGGCCGAACGGGATCGTGTACTGCTGCGAGGTCGACCAGTCCCCCGGCCTGGCGAGGATGCCGGGGGTCTCGCCGGGGTAGCCGAGCCCGGTGGGGCGGCCGATGCCGAACTTGCGCAGGTAGTCGTGGAGGACCCGGTTGGACTCGGCCTGGGTCTTCCCGAGCTGGCCGGTGGCGAGGATGGTGCCGATGTTGCTCGACTTGGCGAGGACGCCGTTGAGCGTCAGGTACCAGGTGGGGTGGTCGATGTCGTCCTTGAAGAGCCGGTCCCCGCGGTGCAGCCGGTTGGGCACGACGACATGGGTGTCGGGGGTGGCGACGCCCTCTTCCAGGACGGCGGCCATGGACATGACCTTGCTGGTGGAGCCCGGCTCGTAGGCGTCCTGGAGGGCGGCGTTGCCCATCGCGGCGGAGTTGGCCGCGGACAGGTCGTTGGGGTCGAAGCCGGGAGCGTTGGCCATGGCCAGCACCTCACCGGTCCTCGTGTTCTGCACTATGACGTAGCCGCGGTCCGCCTTGGACTTCTTCACCTGCTCGGTGATGGCCCGCTGGGCGGCCCACTGGATGTCCCGGTCGATGGTCAGCTCGATGTCGGAGCCCGGTACGGCCGGGGTGCCGCGGGAGCCGGCGGTCGGCACCTGGCGTCCCCCGGACTCGGCGAACCTGATCTTGCCGTCCTGGCCCGCGAGCTCCTTGTCGAGCATCGACTCCAGGCCGCCGGCGCCGCGGCCCTCGGCGTTGACGTACCCCAGTATCCCGGCGGCGAGCTCCCCGTTGGGGTACACGCGCTTGGTGCTGGGCTCGCTGACGATGCCCGCGAGGAGATTGACGCCGTTGCCGCCCTCGGAGCGCGCGGACTTCTTCGCGTAGACCTTCTTGAGGTCCTTGATCTGGTTCCAGACCTGCGGGGTCTGCTTGCGGGCGAGCAGGGTGTAGCGCGACTTGGGTGTGCGGAGCTTCTTGGCGAGGTCCGCGGGCTGCTTGCCCAGGAGCGGCGCGAGGAGTGCGGCGGCCTGCTCGGGGGCGTCCTGGACCTTGCTCTCCTCGGGGGTGAAGAGGAGCGGGTCGGCGATGATGTCGTACGCGTCGACGCTGGCGGCCAGGGCGATGCCGGAGCGGTCGGTGATCTCACCGCGGTCCGCGGAGAGCGTGTACTCCTGGTAGCGGTGCGCCTCGGCCTTGGCTGCCAGCGTGCCGGCGTCGACGGCCTGCACCTGGAGCAGGCGGACGACGAAGGCCAGCATCACGAGGGTCAGCCCGAGGGAGACCAGCCGCAGCCGGGGCTTGGGGCTGCCGAGCCGGATGGTGCGCGGTCTCGCCGGTGGCCTCGGGGCGGGCCTGCGCGCCGGGCCCGAGCGGGCGGCCGGGCGCGGGGCGGGGCGTGCCTGCCTGCCCTCGGGGTGCCGGGTGCGTGCGGGCCGGGCGGGGCCGGGCACCCGGCGGCGCGGGGGCTCCTTGGGGGGCACTGAGGTCACCTGCCGGAGTTCGTCGGGGCGGGCGGGGTCGTCCGCGGCGTCTCGGTCTTTCCGGGGGTCGCGGTGGTTCCCGGGGTCGCGGTCTTTCCGGGAGTCGCGGGCGGCTGACCGGCCGGGGCTCCCGTGGCGGCCGGGGGCGCGGTCCGCGGCGCGGCCGGGGTGCGGGTCGGCTCGGGCGCGGCCGCCTTGGAGGGCTCGCCGAGGACCTTGCCGTCCGGGGAGAGGAAGGCGGGGCTGCCGCCGGGGACCATGCCGAGCTCCCGGGCCCGGCGCTCCAGCGCGTCGGGCGCGGAGCGGTCGTCCACGTCCCGCTGGAGCGCCTGCTCCTCGTCGGTGAGTTCCGTGGTCCGGTTCTTGAGGTCGCGCAGCTTGAAGGAGCCCTGGTTGAGGGCGGAGTTCAGCAGCAGCAGGGTGATGAGCCCCCCGCCGAGGAGGACCACGACGAGGAGGACGAACGGGGTACGGGCGGCGGTGCTCGGCCCCGAGGGCATGAGCTTCCCCAGCCGCGCCGCCCGCCCTTTGAGCGGCTCCTTCGTCGTCATGCCCCTGCGCTCTCGTTCTTCCCGGGGGCTTCCGCCCGGGCGGCGCCCCCGTCCGTGGCCGTGCGCCACGGAGGTGCGGACATCGCCGTCCGCGGCCCGGTGCCCGCGCGGTGGGGAGGGACGGCGCACGGCGCTTCGCGCAGGCGGGCGGTGGGGCGTGTGCTCACGGCTTCTCGTCCTCCCGGATGCGCTGCGCTCCGCGGAGGCGGGCGGGGGCCGCCCGGCGGTTCTCGGCGATCTCCTCCTCCGTGGGCAGTTCGGCGCCACGGGTGAGCAGCTTCAGACGGGGCTGGTACTGCTCGGGGACGACCGGCAGGCCGGGCGGGGCGGTGTTCGCCGCGCCGGCCGCGAAGACCTGCTTCACGAGCCGGTCCTCCAGCGAGTGGTACGACAGGACCGCGATCCGGCCGCCCACCGCGATCGCCTTGACCGCCGCCGGGATGGCCCGCTCCAGGACGGTGAGCTCGCCGTTGACCTCGATGCGCAGGGCCTGGAAGGTGCGCTTGGCGGGGTTGCCGCCGGTGCGCTTGGCCGCCTGCGGCAGGGAGTCGCGGATCAGCTCGACGAGGCGGGCGCTGTTGGTGAAGGGCTCCTTCTCGCGCTCGCGCACGATCGCGGAGACGATCCGCTTGGCCTGCTTCTCCTCCCCGTACGCGCGGAGGATGCGGACGAGTTCGCCGGCCGGGTAGGTGTTGAGGACCTCCGCCGCGCTGATCCCGGTCGTCTGGTCCATGCGCATGTCGAGCGGGGCGTCCTGCGCGTACGCGAAGCCCCGGTCCGCCTCGTCGAGCTGCATGGACGAGACGCCCAGGTCGAAGAGGACGCCGTCCACCTTCGGGGTGCCGAGCCGGTCGAGGACCTCGGGCAGCTCGTCGTAGACCGCGTGGACGAGCGTGGCGCGCTCGCCGAAGGGGGCGAGCCGCTCGCCGGAGAGCCGCAGCGCCTCCTTGTCCCGGTCGAGGGCGATGAGCCGCGCCTCGGGGAAGCGGCGGAGCAGCGCCTCGCTGTGGCCGCCGAGGCCGAGGGTGCAGTCGACGACCACCGCACCGGGGCGCTCAAGGGCCGGGGCCAACATGTCCAGGCACCGCTGGAGCATCACCGGGACGTGTCGGTCGTTGCTCACATTGCGCCCTCTCGGAATTCGACTCAGATTCGGCGCGGCCGCTACGCATCCGCCGCACTCGCGGGGAGAAACTGCGGAAATCGCTCATTGTCTCCGTGAACTTCGCGTCACTTTAGTCCACTGGACCCAGCGGTCAATCAACCGGCTGGCGCGTCGTACGGGCCGTCGAGAGGAGTCGGGCATTCCCGACCGCTCACTCGAATGGGCCCGGTCCCCTCATGCCTGTGGGTTAGCTCACAACAAGGCTCATTGACGTTCTTTGTCCGCCCTCACGCCGGGTCCCGACGCCTCGTGACCACTAACGTCGTAGACATGTCGACCTCAGCGCACCCCTCCTCCGACGTGATACTCGCCGACGGAACCGTCACCGATCGCCTCGTCGAGGCCAACGAGCGCTACGCGTCCCGCTTCACCGATCCCGGCATGGACGCCAAGCCGGTCCTGAAGGTGGCCGTGGTGGCCTGCATGGACGCCCGCCTCGACCTGCATGCCGCGCTCGGCCTGGAACTCGGCGACTGCCACACCATCCGCAACGCGGGCGGCGTGGTCACCGACGACGTGATCCGCTCGCTCACGATCAGCCAGCGGGCCCTGAAGACCCGCAGCGTGGTGCTCATCCACCACACGGGCTGTGGCCTGGAGTCGCTCACCGAGGACTTCCGGCACGAGCTGGAGATGGAGGTCGGCCAGCGTCCGGCCTGGGCGGTGGAGGCCTTCCGCGACGTCGAGCAGGACGTCCGGCAGTCGATGCAGCGCGTGCGGACCTCGCCGTTCCTGCTGCACACCGACGACGTCCGCGGTTTCGTCTTCGACGTGACCACGGGCCTGCTGCGCGAGATCGACCCCTCCTGATTCACGGGGCACAAGACGGCAAACCCCGGCATATCGCCTGCACTTGTCCACAGTCGAGTGACACAACCCGGCAGAGGCAACAAGAATGCTCGGGTGACACCCCCCGAACGAACCGCGGGGGCAGGTGTCGGTGTTTTTCGTAGGGGCCGAGGAGGGCCGGGTGACGACCTATGACGATCGAGCGAGCCTCACAGATCTGACCACCACAGCGGAGCGCGTCCGCAGGTCGGTGGAGGGTGTGATCGAGGGCAAGCCTGAGGTCGTACGGCTTTCGCTGACCGTGCTGCTCGCCGAGGGACATCTTCTGATCGAGGATGTCCCCGGCGTCGGCAAGACGATGCTGGCCAAGACGCTGGCGCGGTCCATCGACTGTTCGGTGCGCCGTATCCAGTTCACGCCCGACCTGCTGCCGTCGGACATCACCGGCGTGTCGATCTTCGACCAGCAGCGGCGGGACTTCGAGTTCAAGCCGGGCGCGATCTTCGCCCAGATCGTGATCGGCGACGAGATCAACCGCGCCTCGCCGAAGACCCAGTCCGCCCTCCTGGAGTCCATGGAGGAGCGGCAGGTCACGGTCGACGGGCAGACGTACGAGCTGCCGAGCCCGTTCATGGTGGTGGCCACGCAGAACCCGGTGGAGATGGAGGGCACGTACCCGCTCCCCGAGGCGCAGCGCGACCGCTTCATGGCGCGCGTCTCGATCGGCTACCCGAGCGCCGAGGCCGAGTTCCAGATGCTCGACATCCACGGGGCGGTCAACCCGCTCGACGATCTGCAGCCCGTCGCGCACGCCCACGACATCGTGAAGCTGATCGAGGCGGTGCGCGGCGTCCATGTCGCCGACGCCGTGCGCCGGTACGCGGTGGACATCGTCGCCGCGACCCGTAACCACGCGGATCTACGGCTCGGCGCCTCGCCGCGTGCCACGCTCCACCTGCTGCGCGCCGCCAGGGCGTCCGCCGCGCTCAGCGGCCGCGAGTACGTCCTGCCCGACGACCTCCAGGCGCTGGCCGTCCCCGTCCTCGCCCACCGGCTGCTGCCGACGGCGCAGGCCCAGCTGAACCGGCGGACCTCCGAGCAGGTCGTCCTGGACATCCTGCAGCGCACGCCCGTCCCGGTCGCGGCGCCGCCCGCCGGACCGCACTACGGCCAGCAGCCCGGCGTTCGGCAGCGGTGATGGCGACCGCTGCCGCGCCGGAGGGGCAGCGGGGTGACGACCGGGGCGTCCCCGCGGGGGGCGACAAGGGCGGACTGCGGTCCGCCCTCTCCGGGCTCACCACGCGTGGCCGGTCCTTCCTCGCCGCCGGGGTCGCCGCCGCGATCTGCGCCTTCGTCCTCGGCCAGGGCGATCTGCTGCGTGTGGGCCTGCTGCTCGCCGTCCTGCCGCTGATCGCTGCCGGGGTGCTCTACCGCACCCGGTACCGGGTGGCCGGCAGCCGCCGGCTCTCCCCGCACCGGGTCCCGGTGGGCTCCGAGGCCCGGGTCCATCTGCGGATGGACAACGTCTCCCGGCTGCCCACCGGGCTGCTGATGCTCCAGGACCACGTCCCGTACATGCTCGGGCCGCGGCCCCGGTTCGTGCTGGACCGGGTCGAGGCGGGCGGCCGTCGCGAGGTGTCGTACCGGGTCCGGTCGGATCTGCGCGGCCGCTTCCCGCTGGGCCCGCTCCAGCTGCGGCTGAACGACCCCTTCGGCATGTGCGAGCTGACCCGCTCCTTCAGCGCCTACGACACGCTCACGGTGGTCCCCAGGACCGAGCCGCTGCCGGCGGTGAAGCTGGCCGGCGAGGCGGCGGGGTACGGCGACGGACGGCAGCGCTCGCTGGCGCTGGCCGGCGACGACGACGTGATCCCGCGTACCTACCGCCACGGCGACGATCTGCGCCGGGTCCACTGGCGGTCCACCGCGCGCCACGGCGAGTTGATGGTCCGCCGCGAGGAGCAGCCGCAGCGGGCCCGCTGCACGGTCCTGCTCGACACCCGCAGGCTCGCGTTCCAGGGCGCCGGCCCCGACTCGGCCTTCGAGTGGGCGGTCTCGGGCGCCGCCTCCGCCCTGGTGCACATGCTGGAGCGGGGCTATGCGGTACGGCTCCTCACCGACACGGGCACCTCGGTGCCCGGCGAGGGCTCCGAGGGTTTCGCCGGCGCGACGCAGGACTCGGCCGAGGCGGCCGGGCTGATGATGGACACCCTCGCCGTCGTGGACCACTCCGACGGAGCGGGACTCTCGCGCGCGTACGACGTCCTGCGCGGCGGGAACGAAGGGCTCCTGATCGCGTTCGTCGGCGACATCGACGAGGAGCAGGCGGCGTTGGCGGCCAGGATGCGGCAGCGCAGCGGTGCCGCGGTGGCCTTCGTCCTGGACAGCGGCACCTGGCTGACCGGCGGCGCGGTGACCGGCGCGATCGACGAGCGGCTGCGGCAGTTGCGGGAGGCCGGCTGGACGGCTCTGGCCGTGCGCCCGGGCGCACGGCTCGCCGAGTTGTGGCAGCAGGCCGGCGGAGCGCGTGCGGAGTCCGCCGCGGGTGACACGTACGGAGGTTGGTCATGAGCGGCCGCGGGCGGCTGACACTGGGCTCCTTCGCCGCCACGCTGATGGCGGCGGGCGCGCTTCTTCCGCTGGTGAAACCGGCGACGTGGATCTTCACGGCGGCGATCCTGCTGGCACTGCAGAGCGGGGTCGGCGTGCTGACCCGGCGGGTACCGCTGGCCCGGCCCCTGACCATCGCGGCACAGGCCCTGACGAGCCTGCTGGCGCTGACCCTCGTCTTCGCCCGGGAGCAGGCGCTGCTGGGCTTCCTGCCGGGGCCGGGGGCCCTCGCGGAGTTCGCCGCGCTCTTCGGTGCGGGCGCCGACGACGTCGGCACGTACGCGATCCCGGCGCCCGACACCGAGGGCATCAGGCTCATGGTGGTCGGCGGCGTGCTGGTGATCGGCCTCCTGGTGGACACGATCGCGGTGACCTTCCGCAGCGCGGCTCCGGCCGGTCTGCCGCTCCTCGCGCTGTACTCGGTGGCCGCGGGTCTCTCCGACGGCGGCGCGAGCTGGCTCTGGTTCGTGCTCGCCGCCACCGGCTATCTCCTGCTGCTCCTGGCGGAGAGCCGTGACCGGCTCTCGCAGTGGGGTCGGGTCTTCGGCGGAGCGCCGCGTCCCGGGCCCGACGGCGGGGCCGGGGGCGGGCGGGCGCTCGCGCCGGTGCGGACCGGACGCCGGATCGGCGTGGTGGCCATGGGGATCGCGCTGGTCGTGCCGGCCGCTCTGCCCACGCTCTCCGGCGGTCTTCTGGGCGGCTCGGGCGACGGATCGGGTGAGGGCGGCAAGGGCGGCACGATCTCGGCCGTGAACCCGCTGGTCTCGCTCCAGGACAATCTGCGGCAGCCCGAGGACCGCGAGGTGCTGCGGTACCGGACGAACGCGGCCGAGACCAGCGGGATGTATCTGCGGCTGGTGGCGCTGGACCAGTTCGACGGGACCTCCTGGAAGTCCTCGGTCCGCCCGATCGGGGACGTGCCCGAACGGCTGCCGCGGCCCGAAGGGCTGGGCGAGCAGGTCCGTACGACCGAGGTGACGGGCAACTTCGTGGCCTCGTCGTCGTACGAGCAGAAGTGGCTGCCGATGCCGTATCCGGCGGCCAGGGTCGACATCGACGGCCGCTGGCGGTACGAGCCGGCCGGGCGGATGATCGTCGGCGACGACAAGCAGAACACGCGTGGCGTCCGCTACACGGTGACGAGTCTGGACGTGCGGCCGACGGCCGCGCAGCTGGCGGCGGCGCAGCCCGCACCGCCCAAGCTCCTCACCGAGTACACCCGGGTGCCGTCCTCGCTGCCCCTCGACGTGAAGTCGACGGCGCTCCAGGTCACCAGGGGCGCCCGGAACGACTACGAACGGGCCGTGAAGCTCCAGGACTGGTTCGCGACGGACGGCGGTTTCCGCTACGACGTCGAGGTCGAGTCGGGCACGGGTGTCGAGGCGATCTCCCGCTTCCTCAAGCGGCGGGAGGGCTTCTGCGTGCACTTCTCGTTCTCGATGGCGGCGATGGCCCGCACCCTGGGCATCCCGGCCCGGGTGGCGGTCGGCTTCATGCCGGGCAGTGCCCAGTCCGACGGCACCATGTCGGTCGGCATCCGGGACGCCCACGCCTGGCCGGAGCTGTACTTCGAGGGCACGGGCTGGATCCGCTTCGAGCCGACGCCGACGCGGGGTTCGACGCCCGACTACACGCGGCAGCAGTCGCCGTCGGGGACGCCGACGCAGTCGGCGCAGCCGGAGACCAGCGCCTCGGCGATGCCGTCCGCTGCTCCGAGCACCTCGGAGAGCTGCCCGCCGGATCTTCGCCGGCTCGGCGAGTGCGGGCCGGACGCGGCGGCGGGCGCCACGTCGTCCGACGGCGGTGGGGTGGATCCGCTGAAGGTGGCTCTGATCTCCCTGGGCGTGGCGGTGGTGCTGTTGCTGCCGCTGTCGCCCTGGCTGTGGCGTACCCGGGTACGGGCCCGGCGGCTCGGGTCCTCGGGCCGCACGTCCGAGGACGCGGCGGCGAGGACGCTGGCGGCCTGGCGGGAGGTCCGTGACACGGCCTGGGACCACGGGGTCGCGCCGGACGGCTCGCAGACGCCGCGCAAGACGGCGGCCCGGATCGTCCGCCTGGGTTCGCTGGAGGGCGAGCCGGCGAACGCGGTGCACCGGGTGGCCCGTGCGGTCGAACAGGTCCTGTACGCGCCGCAGCCCCGTCCGGCGACGGGTCTCGTGGAGGAGGTCGCCCTGGTCAGGTCGGGCTTCGCGTCGGTGGCGCCCCGCAGGACGCGCCTGCGCGCACTGCTGGCCCCGCGCTCGGCCGTCCGGGTGGTGTGGGCGGCGTCGGCACGCTGGTCGAGCACGACCACGTCCTGGTCGACCCGCGCCCGCGCCCTGACGACCCGCCTGACGCTCGCCGTGCGCCGGGCCGAGCGCTGATCCCCGGCAGGGCTCCGCTCCTCAGCGGGAGGAGCCCTGCCGGCCACCGCGGCTCGGGGGCGTGTGCGTGCCTCGGGGCCGGAGGTCCCGGGACGCAGTTCGGGCCAGGGGATGGGCGCGATCCGTGGGTACGGTGCCCGCGGGGGCACCACGGCCCGGGGCACTGCGAGGGCGATCCGCGAGGGCGCCGCGACCCGGGAGCACCGCTCGTCTCAACGGCCGCGTGCGGAACGACGAAGCCCCGCCGGGCCGCGCCTGAGCGCGGCCCCGCGGGGCTGGGGTCGTATGGAGGGCTTCGCCCTCAGGGGCGCGTCAGTGACCGCCGCCCTGCTGTTCGTCCCGGCGGCGCTGCCACCGTTCCTCGATCCGGTTCATCATCGAGCGGCGCTGCCGGGTCTGACGGCCACCGGCCGCCGATCCGCCCGTCGCCTGCTGCTCACCCGGCTTGGGTGCCTTGCGCCAGCCTGTAACGGCCATCACCGCGCAGCCCAGCATGACGAGGAAACCCACCACGCTGATCCACCACTGCTGAGCGACCATTCCAGCCATGAGGAGCGCGATACCCACCAGGAAGCCGGCGACTGCCTGGTAAACCCGTCGCCGGGTGTACGTACGCAGTCCGCTTCCCTCGAGCGCTGTCGCGAACTTGGGATCTTCGGCGTACAGCGCTCGCTCCATCTGCTCGAGCATTCGCTGCTCGTGCTCCGAGAGCGGCACGGAGTCCTCCTAGTCGTCGGTCGCGGGGGCGACCGGGATGCGGCCCTTTCAGGATAGGCAGGGAATCGCCCCCGTGAAACCCGCCCTCAACGCCAAATCGCCAATCCGGGCCGCCATGCGGTTCGGATGCTGAGGCGTTGATTCCCCAGCGCCTGGCCTGTCATGCCGGATGGTGTCCCCCGATCATACGGGGCGAACTCCCCGTTCGGGGTTCCTGTGGCGTACTCCATGTGCGGTTGCGTCGCTGATCAGCACGGTGCGGCCGGCCCGGGGCGTGGCCCCGGGCGGGCTTCCGGGCGGGTGTCAGTCGCGCTTCTCGCCCAGGAGGTGCAACTGGGTGGCGATGGCGTGGAAGGACGGCAGCTCCGCGGCGGCGGCCTCCAGCTTGAGCAGAGCCTCCGCGGCGCCCGGCTCGGTGTCGACCAGCGCGCCGGGGACGAGGTCGGCGAAGACCCGGACGCCGTGCACCGCGCCGACGTCCAGACCGGCCCCGCCGGCCAGCTCGCCGAGCTGGTCCGCGGTGAAGCGACGGGGCACCGGGTCGCCGTCGCCCCAGCGCCCGGACGGGTCGCTCAGGGCGGTGCGGGCCTCGGTGAAGTGCCCGGCGAGCGCCCGGGCCAGGACCGCGCCGCCGACGCCCGCGGCGAGCAGGCTGAGCGCGCCTCCCGACCGGAGCGCCGCCACCGCGTTCCGCACACCCTCGGCCGGGTCGTCCACGTACTCCAGGACTCCGTGGCAGAGGACCACGTCGTACGCCTCCCGCCCGACGACGTCGAACAGGCCGCGGATGTCGCCCTGGACCCCGGTCACCCGGTCGGCCACGCCGGCCTCGGCGGCCCGTCGCTCCAGCGCGAACAGCGCGTTCGGGCTGGGGTCGACGACGGTGACGCGGTGGCCGAGGCGGGCCACCGGCACCGCGAAGTTCCCGGAGCCGCCGCCCGTGTCGAGGACGTCGAGGCCGTCCTGCCCGGTGGCCTTGACCCGGCGGTCGAGGGCGTCCTTGAGGACGTCCCAGACGACGGCCGTACGAAGGGAGGCGCGCGACGGGCGCGACGACGCCTCTCGACCGGAGACGGGGGAAGGGTCCGACACGGCTGTTGACTCCTCGGTGACGGTGCACGAACGCCTCCACCCTATGGCCTCGGGCGTACTCCCCCGCTCACATGCGGCTACCCCGTGGCCTCCTCCGCGCCGGTCTGACGGGGCAGCACGGGCTGAAGGACGAGGAGCCGTTCGACGAGGCGCAGGAACATGGCGGCGTCCCGGATCAGGTCGTCGGCGTCCCGACGCGTCGCCGCACCGGGTATGCCCGCCTCCGCCCGGGCCCGGCGGGGCGCCCCGGACGCGAACAGGGCGCTCCACTCGGTCAGCTCGGGCGCTATCTCGGGGAGCACTTCCCAGGCGCTCCTGATCCGCGCGCGCTTGCGCGGGTTGGTCTCGGGGCGGCCACGGGCGGCGAGCACGGCCGCGGCGGTACGCAGCGCGGCGAGGTGGGCGGTGGCGTACCGCTCGTTGGGCACGTCGTGTCCGACGGCCTCGTCCAGGCCCGCGCGGGCCTGGGCGAGCAGGTCGAGCGCGGCGGGCGGCGCGGTGGAGCGGCGCAGTACGGGGTGGACGTCGGACGGCGGTCCGGACAGTGCGGGGGCAGGGCGGCCGGCGGCGCGGCGCCGCGGTGCGGCTGCTGCGGAGGAGCTGGTCATGACGAGCCTCCTGTCGTCGTGTGACGGCTCTGTGTCCGTATGTGTCCATCGTGAAGGGCACCACTGACAATCGGCCCTGACCTGCGCCTTTGCCTGGATCGCCGCCTCGGGGGTAAGTTTTTGAACTGACTGGTCAGTTCAAAAACTGGGGAACTTGGGGGTGGACCGGTGGAAGCGAAGCCGGAGGAGCCGCAGGGCGCCGCCGTCGTCGCGGACGGATTCGGGCTGAAAGGGCCGCGCGGCTGGGTGTTCCGCGGGGTCGGATTCCGGGCCGAGCCGGGCTCGCTCGTCGCGATCGAGGGACCGTCCGGCTCGGGCCGTACCTGTCTGCTGCTGGCACTGACCGGCCGGATGAAGCCCCAGGAGGGCCACG
The DNA here is from genome assembly GCF_040653355.1 of Streptomyces sp. NPDC047971. Lineage (NCBI taxonomy): Bacteria > Bacillati > Actinomycetota > Actinomycetes > Kitasatosporales > Streptomycetaceae > Streptomyces > Streptomyces sp. NPDC047971. The sequence continues at coordinate 65,849 of NZ_JBEZNW010000020.1, forward strand.
CCGAGGTCGCCGGACTCCGTCTGCCCCGCAAGATGGCCGCCGTGCGCCGGATCAGCGCGCTCGGCCCGGTCCCCGGGGTCAGCGACCTCGACCCGGCGTTGACCGTCGCCGAGCACCTGCGCGAGCGCGCCCTGCTCCAGCGCCGCTACGACGGCGCGGTGCGCGCCCTGCTCCGGCCGCCCGGCGAGCGGGCGGCCGCCACCAGGGCACGGATCGACGCGGCCCTGGAGGCGTCCGGGCTCGACCTGGACACCCTGCCCAAGGGCGAGCGGACCTCCGTACGGGATCTGGAGCGACTGGAGGCCCTGCGCCTGTCGATCGCCCTGGCGCTGATCGGCCGGCCCCGGCTGCTCGCGCTCGACGACACCGACCTGAAGCTCTCCGACGCCGACCGGGCCGAGGCATGGTCCCTGCTGCGCTCCCTCGCCGACGCCGGCACCACCGTGCTCGCCGTCTGCAGTGAGGCTCCCGAGGACGCCCTGAAGATCACCACGGTGCCGCGCACGGCCGACGACCAGCCGAGCGAAACCGCGGACGCCGAGGACGTCGAGGACGCCGACGAGGCCGAGGACGACGCCGACGCCGACGCCGAGCGGAGCGAGCCCGAGAAGGCGCCCGCGGACGAACCGCGCGAGCCCGGGAACGCCGACGACGAGCCGTCCGCGGGCCGGGACGACACGACCACCGAGGACGACACCATCGAGGAGGGGGCAGCCGATGCGCTCGCCGAAACTGGCCGCGCTTGAGCTGAAGCGGTTCGGCAGGGGGAAGCTGCCGCGGGCCGCGCTCGTCGCGATCCTGCTGCTGCCGCTGCTGTACGGCGCGCTGTACCTGTGGTCCTTCTGGGACCCGTACAGCAGGCTCGACCGGATACCCGTCGCCCTGGTCAACGAGGACAAGGGCGCCACCGCCGACGGCAAGAGGATCAACGCCGGCGACGACATCACGAAGGGCCTGCTGGACAGCAAGGTCTTCCAGTGGCACGAGGTGAGCGACGCCGAGGCCCGCGAGGGCGTGGAGGACGGGACGTACTACCTCTCGCTGACCATGCCGAGCGACCTCAGCACGCGGATCGCCTCCAGCTCGGGCGACGCCCCCGAGACCGGTGCGCTCCGGGTCCGCACCAACGACGCGAACAACTACATCGTCGGACAGATATCCCGGACGGTCTTCTCCGAGGTCCGCACCGCCGCCTCCACCAAGTCCTCGCGCACCTTCCTGGACAAGATCTTCATCTCCTTCTCCGACATCCACGACGCGACCGCCGAGGCCGCCAAGGGCGCCGGTGACCTCAAGGAGGGCGTGGACAAGGCGAAGAAGGGCTCGAAGAGCCTGGCCGACGGCCTGAAGGACGCCAAGAAGGGCAGCGGCGACCTCGCCACCGGCCTGCGGAAGCTCGACAAGGGCGCGGGTGACCTGGAGACCGGTTCACGGCAGGTCGCGAACGGCACCCAGGCGCTGGCCGACAAGGTCAACGGAAGGGCCGCCCAGGTCCGCCCGTACCTGAAGAACAACGGCAAGACGATCGGCGACACCGCCAGGCTGGTCGCCGACTCGACCGCGGCCGTGCGTCACGACCTGGAGGACGTGGTCCGGCGCGCCCCGATCGCCCGGACCGCCGCCCACCTGGCCGACGACAACCTGGAGGCGTTCCACAAGAAGGAGTGCGTGGACAACCCGCTGCCCGACGCCAGGGCCTGCAAGGTCCTCAAGGAGGCCAAGGTCTCGGCCGACGACGTGGCGAAGATCGCCGACGATCTGCACGAGCTGACCAAGGACAGCGACGGCGATCTGAAGAAGCTCGACGGCCGCCTCGCCACCCTGCAGAAGCAGGCGGAGGACCTGGCCAAGGCCGCGCCGCACCTCGGCGAGGACCTCGAAGGCGCCGTCAAGAAGATCAACAAGCTGAACGAGGGCGCCCGCAAGGTCGCCACGGGCGCCGACGAGCTGCACACCGGCCTCACCAGCGCCAAGACGGGTTCCACGAACCTCGACACGGGCGTCGGCAAGCTCAAGAAGGGCGCCGGGGACCTGGACGGCGGCCTGTTCAAGCTGGCCGACGGCTCCGGGGAGCTGGCCACCGGTCTCCACGACGGGGTGAACAAGATCCCCGACTACGACAAGCAGCAGCGCGACCGGCGTACGGAGGTCATGGCCGACCCGGTCGAGCTCGCCTCCCAGTCCCTCCACAAGGCGCCCAACTACGGCACCGGCTTCGCCCCGTACTTCATCCCGCTCTCCCTCTGGGTCGGCGCGATGGTGGCGTACATGCTGATCCAACCGCTGAACCGGCGTGCCCTCGCCGCCGGCGCCTCCGCCTGGCGGATCGCCCTGGCCGGCTGGCTGCCGGTCGCGGCCATCGGGCTGCTCCAGGTCGCCGCGCTGATGTCCGTGCTGCACTGGGGCCTCGGTCTCCAGATGGCCAGGGCGGCCGGGACCGTCGGCTTCCTCGCGCTGGTGACCTGCTGCTTCGCGGCGATCATCCAGTGGCTCAACGCCCGCTTCGGCGCGGCGGGCCGCATCCTGGTGCTGGCGGTGCTGATGCTCCAGCTCACGTCGGCGGGCGGCACCTACCCCGTGCAGACGAGTCCGGGCTTCTTCAACGCGATCCATCCCTTCCTGCCGATGAGTTACGTGGTCGAGTCGCTGCGCCGGCTGATCTCGGGCGGCGGGATCGGACCGGTATGGCAGGCGGTCGCGGTACTGACGGCGTTCACGGTGGGCGCGCTGGCGCTGACCGCGGTCTCCGCCCGGCGCAAGCAGGTGTGGACACTGGACCGGCTCCACCCCGATCTGTCCTTGTGACACCCGCCCTGCGAGACCCGCGAGACCTGTGAGAATCGAGCCCATGGACAGCAGCAGCACCAGACGCCAGGCGACGCGCGCGAAGCTCTACGAGGCCGCCGTCACGCTCATCGCCGAGCAGGGCTTCTCGGCGACGACCGTGGACGAGATCGCCGAGCGCGCGGGTGTCGCCAAGGGCACGGTCTATTACAACTTCAAGAGCAAGACCGAGCTCTTCGAAGAGCTGCTGCGGCACGGAGTCGCCCTGCTCACCGCCTCCCTGAGGACGGCGGCCGAGGAGACGACGGAACGGGGCGGGAGCCGCGTCGACGCGCTGGACGCGATGATCCGGGCGGGTCTGGTCTTCATCGACCGCTATCCGGCCTTCACCCAGCTGTACGTGGCAGAGCTGTGGCGCACCAACCGGGCCTGGAACTCCACCCTCCTGGTCGTCCGTCAGCAGGCGGTCGCCGTGGTGGAGGGCGTGCTGCGCGAGGGTGTCGAGAACGGCGAGCTGAGCGAGGAGATCGACATTCCGCTCTCCGCGGCCGCGCTGGTCGGGATGGTGCTGGTGGCCGCCCTCGACTGGCAGGCCTTCCAGCGCGAGCGCTCGATCGACGATGTGCACAGCGCGCTGTCGCGGCTGCTGCACGGACGCGTGGGCGGCTGCTGACCTTCGGCCGGACCACCACCGGGAGAAACGCCGGACGGCGAGGCTCGATCCCCCCGAGCCTCGCCGTCCGGCGTTTCCGCACCCCCGTGCTTCCCCCGTGGTGCTTCCCCCGTGGTACCCCCGTACCCCCGTGCACCCCCGTGCCGGCAGGCGCACGGCCCCGTTCCGCCGCCCCGTGTCGGCGGTCCGGAGCCGTGCCCCTTCCGTTGCCACCACTCTTCCGTCCGCGGGGGTCGGAACCCATCCGCTTGCCTACTCATCTCGACACCTAGGTACGGGTACTCAGACCTGGATACGATCGCGGGCGTGTCCGTACTCCCCCTCGTCTTCACCAGCGGCTGGGCGAGCGGGATCAACGCGTACGCGGTGGTCCTGCTCCTCGGCGTCTTCGGCGCGACCGGCCTCAGCGACGAGGTGCCCGCGTCGCTGCAGCGCACCGATGTCCTGATCGTGGCGGGGGTGTTGTTCCTGTGCGAGGCGGTGGCGGACAAGATCCCCTACGTCGACTCCGTCTGGGACTCCTTCCACACGGTCATCCGGCCGATCGCCGGCGCCGTCGTGGCCGCGCTGCTCGCCGGGGAGTCCGGTTCGCTGCCCGAGCTCGCGGCGGCCGCGGTCGGCGGCTCGACGGCTCTGCTGAGCCACTTCGTCAAGGCCGGGACACGGATGGCGATCAACACCTCGCCGGAGCCGTTCACCAACATCGGCGTCAGCATGGCCGAGGACCTCGGGGTCGCCGGGATCATCACCTTCGCGATATTCAATCCGGAGGCGGCGGCGATCATCGCGGCCGTGCTCCTCGTGTCGGGCCTGGCGATACTGGTCTTCCTCGCCCAGCGCATCCGCCGCTTCCTGCGCCGCAGGGCACAGCGGCGGGAGGAGAAGCGGCTGGCGGCCGTGGAGGCCGGAACCCGGGCGCGGGCACCGTCCGGCGACGGGTCGGAGCACTTCTGACCCTGCCGCCCGGCGGACGCCACCTGGCCCCCGGTGCTGTCGGAGGGGCCGGATAAGGTCGACGACATGGCACGGATTGTGGTGATCGGCGCGGGGCTCGGCGCCATGGCGGCGGCCGCCCGGCTGGCCGTGGCGGGCCACCGGGTGACGGTGTACGAGGCAGGCGGGACGTACGGCGGCGCGGTGCGCCGCTTCGAGCGGGACGGGTTCGGCTTCGACACCGGCCCGGGGCTGCTGCATCTGCCCGCGGTCTACCGCGATCTGTTCGTCAAGACCGGCAAGGAGCCGCTGGAGGAGTGCGTCGGGCTGGCGCAGGTCGACCCGGCGAGCCGTCATGTCTTCGCCGACGGCACCCGCGTGGACCTGCCGAACGCCTCGCGCGCGGGCACGGTCTCGGCGCTGGACGCGGCGCTCGGCGCCGGCGCGGGCGAGCGCTGGGGCGACTTCCTGGTCCGGGCCCGCGAGGCGTGGGACCGCACCCGTCGCCCGCTCCTGGAGGAGCCTCAGCCCGCCGACCCCTCGGCCCTGGGCCGTGAGCCGTACCCCGCCCTGAAGGCGGGGCTGCTGCGCCGCCCCACGACCACGCTGGCGCAGATCGGCGCCCGCGAGCTGCGTGACCCGCGGCTCGCCGCACTCCTCGACTCCTACGCCTGGAGCCACGGCTTCGACCCGGCCACCGCCCCGGCGGCGGCCGCCGTCCTGCCGTACATGGAGCAGACCTTCGGGACCTGGTACGTCAGCGGCGGCATCCGGGCGCTCGCGGACGCGGTGTACGAGCGGTGCCGGAAGCGGCGGGTGGAGTTCGTGTTCGACACCGCCGTCGACGAGGTGGTGGAGAAGGACGGCCGGGCGGCCGGGGTCCGGCTGAAGGGCGGGGAGTTCGTCGAGGCGGACCACGTCGTCGCGGGCGCGCCCCTCCCCGCGCTCCACCGGGAGCAGGTCGTGACCTGGGAGCGCCAGGACGACCGGCCCCGGTACCCGACGGTCCTCACGGGCCGGGTGACGGTCTGCCTGGCACTGCGCGGAGGCCGGGAGGCGGGCGCCGTCCACCGCACGGTCGTCCACGCGCGCGGGGACCGTCCCACGGTGACCGTGCTCCGGGCCGACGACCCCGCGCTGCGCCCCGACGACGGCCACGAGTCGGTCACCGTCACGGCGACGGTGGGGCTGGACCCGGAGGACGACTGGGCGGACATCGCGCGAGAGATGGTGGCGGCGGCGGAGGCGGCCGTTCCCGGGCTGCGTGAGCGGCTGCTCTGGCAGGAGGTCCGCACGCCGGACGACACGCTGCGGGAGACGGGTGCGCGGGAGGTGCCGGGACCGGCGCTCGGGGGCGGTCGCGGGCTGTTCCTGCCCGCCGCCAACCGCTCCCCGATCCCCGGGCTCCACTTCGCCGGCGGCTGGTCGCACCCCGGCGGCGGGCTCGCCCACGCCGGGATGTCCGGTGCTCTCGTCGCCGGGCTGATCGTGGAGGGCGCGGACTTCCGCGGTTCGCGCTGAGCCGCCTCGGGGCGGTCAGTACCGGTACTGCTGGTCGTTGCCGTAACCGTAGTGCTCCTGCCCCTGCTGGGGGGCGGGCTGTTCGTTGTCGCGCTGCTGGGGCACCCACACGCCGCCGGGCGGGGTGTCGTAGCCGTAGGAGGCCGCGTAGGGGTCGGCGTACTGCTGCTGGCCGGTGCCGTAGTCGTACGAGGCGTACTGCTGGCCGTCCGTCCCCGGGCCGATGTACGGGTCGGAGTAGGCCGCGTACTGCTGCTGGCCGCTGCCGTAGTCGTAGCCCTGCTGCTCGTAGGCGGGCTGGTACGCGGGCTGCTCGTACCCGTGGCCGTAGCCGTCGTATCCGGCGGTGTAGGCGGGCTGTTGCTGGGCCTGGTCGTGATCCCGGCCGTACGAGGTGTCGTAGACGCCGTACTGGCCGGTGTCCTCGTCCATCGGCTGGGGCTCGTAGATCGCGGTGGTCTCGGCGGCCGGGGGCTCGGCCTGCTCGTAGGAGAGGTCGCTGACCTCCAGGGTGGGTCCCGTCTCGGCGGGCGCGGACGACCTGCGGCGGCGGCTCGCGCCCGGGCTTCCGCCGATGGCCCAGCCGGTGGAGAAGCCGCGGCGGAAGGAGAGGGTCACATAGGTCTGTCCGACGGCGAAGGCGATCGCCCCCGCGATGATCACCGCGACCGAGGGCATGAGGACGCCGAGGACGACGCCCAGGAAGCCGCAGAAGGCGAGCACCCGCCAGCGCAGGCGCGCCTTGTACTGCAGGAGCACCTCACCCAGCAGCCACAACGCGACAACGCCGAACGCGATGTAGAGGACCGTCCACCCCATGCCCGCCCCTCTCCTACGGCCACCGCCGCGGGTCTGGGGCGGGTACGCCGGTCACGACTGCACGTGCAGTCCGAGATTCTCGTAGATCTCCAGCGTCGCGGTGGAATTGTTCAGCGTGATGAAGTGCAGTCCGGGGACACCCTCGGAGAGCAGACGCGCGCAGAACTCCGTCGCGAACTCGATGCCAATGGAGCGTACAGCGGCCGCGTCGTCCTTGACGGCGAGGATGCGTTCTTTCACATCGGCCGGGAAGTGCGCGTTGCTCAGCTGGGGCAGCCGGTCGAGGGTCTTGACGTTCACAACGGGCATGACTTCGGGGATGATCGGGGTCTCGCAGCCGGCCTTCGCCACGCTGTCGCGCATCCGGAGGTAGTTGTCCGGATCGAAGAACATCTGCGTGATCGCGTAGTCGGCGCCGGCACGGCACTTGTCCACGAAGTGACGGATGTCCGTGTCCCAGTCGTCCGAGCGGGGGTGCATCTCGGGGAAGGCGGCGACGCCCACGCAGAAGTCGCCGGACTCCTTGATCAGCCGGACGAGGTCGGCGGCGTAGCGCACACCCTCGGGGTGCTCGATCCACTCCCCCAGCGGATCGCCCGGCGGGTCGCCGCGGAGCGCCAGCATGTTCCGGATGCCCGCGTCCGCGTACTGACCCAGGACGTTGCGGAGCTCGGCGACGGAGTGGTCGACCGCGGTGAGGTGGGCCACCGGGGTGAGGGTGGTGTCACCGGCGATCTTCTGGGTGGCCTTGACCGTCCCGCCGCGGGTCGAGCCGCCGGCGCCGTAGGTCACCGACACGAAGCTCGGGCCGACCGCCTCGACTCTGCGCAGGGCGTTCCAGAGGCTCCGCTCGCCCTTCTCGGTCCGGGGCGCGTAGAACTCGAAGGAGTACGAGGGCTTGCCGTCGGCGAGGATCTCGCGGACCGTGCGGGCACGGTCCGTGCGGGTGGAAGCGGTACCAAGGGCCATACCGGCAGGTTAGACGGGGTCACACGGCCGACGAAGCCGCGTCCGAGGAATGGACACGTTTTTGGACAACGTCCAAGGGGCGGGTCCGGCCTTCGGACATTGCGCCGAAAGGGGCGCCGTCGGCCGGCTGCGGCGGGGAGATCACGCCGAGCGCTCGCGGACCCGCTTCGCCAGCCGGGCCGTCGCCGCGGCCGGGTCGTCGGCCTCGGTGATCGCCCGGACGACCACGATCCGGCGGGCTCCCGCGTCCAGGACCTCGTCCAGATTGGTCTCGTCGATCCCGCCGATCGCGAACCAGGGCCGGTCCTGCTCCAGCGCCGCCGCGTAGCGCACCAGGCCGAGGCCGGGCGCGTACCGCCCGGGCTTGGTCGGGGTGGGCCAGCAGGGGCCGGTGCAGAAGTAGTCCACGCCGGGTTCGGCGGCGGCCGCGTCCACCTCGGACTCGCCGTGGCAGGAACGGCCGATCAGCAGCTCCTCGCCGAGGATGGCGCGGGCGGCGGGCACCGGCAGGTCGCCCTGGCCCAGGTGCAGGACGTCGGAGCCGATGGCGTGGGCGACGTCGGCACGGTCGTTCACCGCGAGCAGCTTGCCGTGGCGACGGCAGGCGTCGGCGAGGACGGCGAGGTGCGTCAGCTCCTCGCCCGCCTCCATGCCCTTGTCGCGGAGCTGGAGGATGTCCACGCCGGAGGAGAGCACGGCGTCGAGGAAGGCGGGCAGGTCTCCCTGCCGCCTGCGGGCGTCCGTGCACAGGTAGAGCCGGGCGTCGGCGAGCTGCTCGCGAGGCGTGGACATGGGTGCTTCCCCCCGTTGGTTGCGGTGGTTCCGCGGGGCCGGGGCGTGCCCGGCCCCGCGGAACCTCTGTGGTGTCTTCGGTGCGTCAGACGGCGAGCGCCTGGGCGCGGCGCTTCACCTCCGTGCCGCGATTCTCGCTGAGGGCCTGCGCGGGGGTGCCCGGCAGGCTCGGGTCGGGAGTGAAGAGCCACTCCAGCATCTCTTCGTCGGTGAAGCCGTCGTCCTTCAGGAGGGTGAGGGTCCCGGAGAGTCCCTTGACCACCTTGTCGCCGTCGATGAAGGCGGCGGGCACCTGAAGAGCCTTGTTCTCACCGCGGCGGACGGCGATGAGCTGGCCCTCCTTGACCAGCTGCCGCACGCGCGTCACCTCGACATCGAGCATGTCCGCGATGTCGGGGAGGTAGAGCCAGGCGGGGACGAGAGCATCGGTCTTTGCGTCAATCTCGGTCACGTGGACAAGCCTGCCATCCCGGACCGACAGCCGGTAGTCGAGCCCTACAGGACTGCCGCCTTCAGGGGGACGGACGGGTCCGCGGCACGCTCGGGGTCGATCCGGGTGCCCGACTCGATCAGCTTGCGGCCCTGGGCCAGGTCGCGGGGGCGCCCCACGGCGAGCAGGGCGACCAGGGCGCCGTCCCGCAGCCAGAGCACGGACCAGGAGGGTCCGGCCGGGTCGCCGCGCCGGAGCAGTTCGGTGTCTCCCTCGTGGTGCCCCGCGTACTGCACGAACCGGCCGAACTGCTCGGACCAGAAGTACGGGACCGGGTCGTACGGCCCGGGGGCCTCGCCGATGATGTCGGCCGCGACCGTGCGCGGCCCCTGGAGGGCGTTGTCCCAGTGGTGGACCAGGAGGCGGCGGCCGTAGCGGGCGGAGGGGAAGGAGGCGCAGTCGCCGACGGCGTACACGTCGGGCAGGGAGGTGCGCAGCCGTTCGTCGGCGGTGACGGAGCCGTCCGCGTCGCGGGCGATGCCGGACTCGGCGAGCCAGCCGGTGGCCGGGCGGGCGCCGATGCCGACGACGACCGCCTCGGCGGGCAGCCGGCGGCCGTCGGTCAGGACGACCGTGCCGGGCTCGACGGTGGCCACGCGCGCGTGGGTGAGGAGTTCGGTTCCGCTCTCCTCGTACCACCGCGCCATCGGGGCGGTGACCTCGGCGGGCAGCACGCCCGCGAGCGGGCGGTCGGCGGCCTCGACGACGATGACGGCGCACCCCGCCTCGCGCGCGGCGGTGGCGAACTCGGCGCCGATCCAGCCGGCGCCGACCACCACGATGTCGTGACGCCGTTCCAGGACGGGCCCCAGGCGGGCGGCGTCGTCGAGGGTGCGCAGCAGGTGGACTCCGGGGACGCCCTCGGTGCCGGGCAGGGTGACGGGCTCGGCGCCGGTGGCGAGGACCAGGACGTCGTACGGGACGGGTCCTGCCTCGGTGTCGACCTCGTGGTCCTCGGCGCGCAGCCCGGTGACGTCGAGACCGAGGCGCAGGTCGATGGCGAGGGCCTCGAAGTCGACGTCGAAGGCGGAGTCCTCGGCCTTGCCGAGGAGGACGGCCTTGGAGAGGGGCGGCCGGTCGTAGGGCTGGTGCGGCTCGGCCCCGATGAGGACGACACGGCCGGTGAAGCCCTGTTCGCGCAGGGCGACCGCGGTCTGTACCCCCGCCATGCCGGCGCCCACGATCACGACTCGCTGCTGTGCCTGCTTCTGCTCGCTCACCCGATCACCTTACGCATCTGACGCACCGTCAGGAAGGCAGCTGTTCGACCACACTGGTTCCGGAGCCCTCCTGCGACTCCCATGCCCAGCTCTCCTCCAGCCGAACGCGCCCGTCCGGCAGCTCCACCACGGTCGAGACGCAATGCCCGGAAGAGGTGGATCCGTCCCGCTTCAGCTGGACGTAGCGGAAGTCGAGCCGGTCCCCCGCGCGCGTGCCGACGAGGTTCCCCCGGACCACGTCCCCGCCCGCGTACTCGGCCCAGATCCGGCCGTCCTCCTCGTGGTACGTGAACCGGGTGCTCGTACCCACCTGGCCGGGGGCCTGGTCGGCGACGGGGGCGAGGACGAGTCCGTCCAGGGATTTCGCCACGGCGGAGGCTCCCTTACTGGGCGTCGGGGGCGGGGGTTAGTCTGACCGTCAACGTAGAGCACTCGCGGGAGCCCGGACGCACCGGGCTGAGAGGGAGGCTGGCCGGCCTCCGACCGTACGAACCTGATCCGGGTCATGCCGGCGAAGGGAGGGGCTGGACGCCCATGTCGCGTACATGCAGTACCTCGGACGTTCTCGTCATCGGGGGCGGAATCATCGGCCTGGTCACGGCCTGGCGGGCCGCGCAGCGCGGGCTGCGCACCGCCGTCGTCGATCCCGAGCCGGGTGGCGGGGCCGCCCGCGTGGCGGCCGGGATGCTGGCCGCCGTCACCGAGCTCCACTACGGCGAGGAGACCCTGCTCGCCCTCAACCTCGCCTCCGCGCGCCGCTATCCCGACTTCGTCGCCGAACTCCGGGACGCCACCGGAGACGACGTGGGCTACCGCGCCTGCGGCACGCTCGCCGTCGCGCTCGACGCCGACGACCGGGCGCACCTGCGCGAGCTGCACGCCCTGCAGACCCGCTGCGGCCTGGAGTCGGAGTGGCTCAGCGGCCGTGACTGCCGCCGCCTGGAGCCGATGCTGGCCCCGGGCGTACGCGGCGGCCTGCGGGTGGACGGCGACCACCAGGTCGATCCGCGCCGGCTCGCCTCCGCGCTGGTCACCGCCTGCGAGCGGGCCGGGGTCGTCTTCCACCGGTCCCTCGCGGAGCGGCTGACGGTCGCGCGGGACCGGGCCGCGGGCGCGCTGCTCGCCGGGGGCGAGGCACTCGAAGCGGACCAGGTCGTGCTGGCCGCCGGCAGCCTCAGCGGCCGGCTCGCCGGTGTGCCCGACGAGGTGCTGCCGCCCGTGCGCCCCGTCAAGGGGCAGGTGCTGCGGCTGAGCGTGCCGCGGGCGTACGCACCGTTCCTGTCACGGACCGTCCGGGCCGTCGTGCGCGGCAGCCACGTCTATCTGGTGCCGCGCGAGAACGGCGAGCTGGTGGTCGGCGCGACCAGCGAGGAACTGGGCTGGGACACCACCGTCACGGCGGGCGGGGTCTACGAGCTGCTGCGCGACGCCCACGAGCTGGTGCCGGGCATCACCGAGCTGCCGCTCACCGAGACCCGCGCGGGGCTGCGGCCCGGTTCCCCGGACAACGCGCCGCTGCTCGGCCCGACCGCCCTGCCCGGCCTGCGGCTGGCGACGGGGCACTACCGCAACGGGGTCCTGCTCACCCCCGTCACCGGCGACGTGATGGCCGACCTCCTCACCACCGGCGTGCTTCCGGACGAGGCCCGCCCCTTCACTCCCCGCCGCTTCGCCCCCGTACGTCAGGAGCAGCCCGTATGAACGTCCCGACGAACGTCTCCGTCAACGGCGAGGCACGTGTCCTCGCCGCGCCCACGACCCTCGACGCGCTGGTCGCGACGCTGACGCCGGCCCCGTCCGGCGTGGCCGCGGCCGTCAACGAGACGGTCGTGCCGCGCAGCCAGTGGTCCGCGACCCTCCTCGGCGAGGGCGACCGGGTCGAGGTCCTCACCGCCGTGCAGGGGGGCTGAGCACGATGTCCGACGACACCTTCCTCCTCGGCGGTACGGAGTTCTCCTCGCGTCTGATCATGGGCACGGGCGGCGCCCCGAGCCTGGACGTCCTCGAACGCTCCCTGATCGCCAGCGGCACCGAACTCACCACCGTCGCCATGCGGCGCCTCGACCCGACCGTCCAGGGCTCGGTCCTGTCCGTCCTCGACCGGCTCTCCATCCGTGTCCTGCCGAACACCGCGGGCTGCTTCACGGCGGGCGAGGCCGTCCTGACGGCGCGGCTCGCCCGTGAGGCGCTGGGCACCGACTGGATCAAGCTGGAGGTCGTCGCCGACGAGCGGACCCTGCTGCCGGATCCGATCGAGCTGCTCGACGCGGCGGAGACGCTGGTGGACGACGGCTTCACCGTGCTGCCGTACACCAACGACGACCCGGTCCTCGCGCGGAAGCTGGAGGACGTGGGATGCGCGGCGATCATGCCGCTCGGCTCGCCGATCGGCTCCGGGCTCGGGATCCGCAACCCGCACAACTTCCAGCTGATCGTGGAGCGGGCGGGGGTGCCGGTGATCCTGGACGCGGGGGCGGGCACGGCCTCGGACGCCGCCCTGGCGATGGAGCTGGGGTGCGCGGCGGTCATGCTGGCGTCGGCGGTGACCCGGGCGCAGGAGCCGGTGCTGATGGCGGAGGGCATGCGGCACGCGGTGGAGGCGGGCCGTCTGGCGTGGCGGGCGGGCCGGATCCCGCGCCGCCATTTCGCGGAGGCGTCGTCCCCGGCCGAGGGCCGCGCGGCCCTGGACCCGGAGCGGCCGGCGTTCTGAGCCCCGCCGGAGCGGGGTCCACGCGTCACGGGTGGGCTGCGGCGGCCGGCCATCCGGGGCCCGGTGGACGGGTCCGCGCGTCACAGGTGTGCTGCGGTGACGGCCGGTGGGGACGGGGTGTCCTCACCGGCTCGTAAACTCAAGGCCGTGGACACGACCCTTCATGACCCCCTCGTCGGGCAGCTGCTCGACGACCGCTACCGCGTCGACGCGCGCGTCGCCGTCGGCGGGATGGCCACGGTCTACCGGGCCGTCGACACCCGGCTCGACCGGGTGCTCGCGCTCAAGGTGATGCACCCCGACCTCGCCACCGACGCCACCTTCGTGGAGCGGTTCATCCGCGAGGCGAAGTCCGTGGCGCGGCTCTCGCACCCGAACGTCGTCGGGGTCTTCGACCAGGGGGCGGACGGCGCGTACGTCTACCTCGCGATGGAGTACGTCGCCGGGTGCACCCTGCGCGACGTGCTGCGCGAGCGCGGGGCGCTCCAGCCCCGGGCGGCGCTCGACATCCTGGAGCCCGTGCTGGCCGCTCTGGGCGCCGCGCACCGGGCCGGGTTCGTGCACCGGGACATGAAGCCGGAGAACGTCCTGATAGGGGACGACGGCCGGGTCAAGGTCGCCGACTTCGGTCTCGTACGCGCCGTGGGCTCGGCCACCAACACCACCGGCTCCGTCCTCGGCACCGTCTCGTACCTCGCCCCCGAGCAGATCGAGCACGGCACGGCGGACACCCGCGCCGACGTGTACGCCTGCGGTGTGGTCCTGTACGAGATGCTGACGGGCGGGAAGCCGCACTCCGGCGACACCCCCGCTCAGGTCCTGTACCAGCATCTGAACACCGACGTCCCGGCCCCGTCCGCGGCCGTCCCCGGGCTGGCGCTCGAACTGGACGAGCTGGTGGCGACCGCAACCGCCCGCAACCCCGACATCCGCCCCTACGACGCCGTCGCTCTCCTGGCCCTGACCCGGGAGGCCCGCTCGGCGCTCACGGACGAGCAGCTGGACGCGGTCCCGCCGCAGGCGCTCCGGGAGGAGGCCACGGGCGCCGAGGACCGGACCAGCGTCATCCCGAGGACCCTGCCGGCGGAGGCGGGGCAGCCGGTGCAGCACACCAGCCGGCTGACGATGCCGCCGCCGGAGCCGCCCCGGCCGGAGTCCCGGCGCGCTCCCCGTCGGCCCCGCGGCCCCCTGCTCGTCCTGGCCGCCGTCCTGCTCGTCCTCGGACTCGGCACGGGCGTCTGGTACATCAACTCCGGCCAGTTCACCCGCGTACCGGCCGTCCTCGGCCAGAGCGAGCAGCAGGCCACCGAGCGGCTCAGGGACGCCGGGCTCGACGTCGGTACGACGAAGCGCGCCTTCAGCGACGTGTACGAGCGCGGCACGGTCATGGCCGCCGACCCCGCCTCCGGAGAGCGGATCCGGGGCAACGGCACGGTCACGCTCACCATCTCCCGCGGCCCGCAGATCGTGAAGGTCCCGAACCTGAAGGGGAAGCCGCTGGCGGAGGCCAAGCGGCTCCTGGCGAAGGAGGGGCTGGCCCCGGGTGTGATCACCAGGGCGTTCAGCCAGGACATCGCGCAGGGCGCCGTGATCGGCTCCGACCCCGAGCCGGGCACCGAGCGCAGCCCGGACTCGGCCGTGGCCCTGGTCGTCAGCAAGGGCGCCCCGATCGACGTCCCGGACGTGGCGGGCGAGTCGGTGGACGAGGCCCGGAACACGCTGCGGGAGGCCGGGCTCAAGGTCGAGGTCGCCACCGAGCGCGTCCACTCCCCCGAGGCGGCCGGCACCGTCGCGGCCCAGTCCCTCGCGGAGGGCAGCCGCGCCGCTCAGGGCGACCGGATCGTCCTCACCGTCTCCAAGGGCCCGCGGATGGTCGCGGTCCCCGACGTCGTGGGCGAGTCCACCGACTCCGCGCGCGAGACACTGGAAGGCGCGGGCTTCGAGGTGAAGGTGGAGAAGACCTTCCCCTTCCTCGGCGACAAGGTCTCGGGCCAGTCCGTGGAGGGCGGCTCCACCGCCCCCGAGGGCTCCACCGTCACGATCACGATCAAGGGACTGTAAGAACTGATGCGCAACCCCGTCGGCGGCCATGTCCCCGTGGCCGGCGGCCTCGCCACGGTCGGTCTGGGCTACGCCCGCGAGCTGGGCGCGGAGACCGTGCAGGTCTTCGTCGCCAATCCGCGCGGCTGGGCCACCCCCGTGGGCAATCCGGCCCAGGACGAGCTGTTCCGCGCCGGGTGCGAGGCCGAGTCGCTGTCCGCCTGGGTCCACGCCCCGTACCTGATCAACTTCGGCTCGCACACCGAGGCCACCGTCGACAGGTCGGTCGAGTCGCTGCGGCACTCGCTGCGCCGGGGCCGGGAGATCGGCGCGAAGGGCGTGGTGGTGCACACCGGGTCCGCGACGGGAGGCCGGCCGAGGGCGGAGGCGCTGACGCAGGTACGGGAGCGGATGCGGCCGCTTCTCGACGAGCTGACCCACCCGGACGACCCGTACCTGCTGCTCGAGTCGACGGCCGGGCAGGGGTTCTCGCTCTGCTCCCGCGCGGAGGACTTCGGCCCGTACTTCGAGGCGCTGGACCGCCATCCGAAGCTCGGCATCTGCCTGGACACCTGCCACATCTTCGCCGCGGGCCACGATCTGACCGGTCCGCACGGCATGACGCAGACGCTCGACCGGCTGGTGGAGGTGGTCGGCGAGGGGCGGCTGAAGCTCATCCACGCCAACGACTCCAAGGACGTCGTCGGCGCACACAAGGACCGGCACGCGAACATCGGGTCGGGCCACATCGGCGAGGAGCCGTTCCGCGAGCTCATGCGGCACCACGCGACGGAGGGCGTCCCGCTGATCATCGAGACCCCGGGCGGGAAGGAGGGGCACGTCGCGGACGTGGAGCGGCTGAAGAAGCTCAGAGGCTGAGTTTCCCGTTGAGGAATACCCCAGGGGGGTATACGGTTCCTGTGAAGGCAGCAGGAACCGCCACCGGTCATTGGGGGACCCCATGGAGCACGAGGCGCACGCACACCACCACTCCGCGCACGACCACGCCACGCACCGAGGCCACCAGGACGCCGCCGCCCACGAGGGTCACGGCGAGCACGGCGGCCACGAGGGTCACGGCGAGCACGGCGGCCACCAGAGGCACGCCTCCGGCAAGGTGAGCTGGTCGATGGCGGCGAAGGCCACCCTCCACTGCCTCACCGGCTGTGCCATCGGCGAGATCCTGGGCATGATCATCGGCACCGCGCTCGGCTGGGGCAACGCCCCGACGATGGCCCTCGCCATCGCCCTGGCCTTCCTCTTCGGCTACTCGCTGACCCTGTGGGCCGTCATCCGCGCCGGCCTGAGCCTGAAGGCCGCCATCGGCGTCGCGCTCGCCGCCGACACGATCTCCATCACCGTGATGGAGGTCGTCGACAACGGCGTGCTGCTGCTGGTCCCCGGAGCGATGGACGCGCACCTCGCGGACGCGCTGTTCTGGGGCGCCCTGACCTTCGCCTTCCTCGTCGCCTTCCTGGTCACCACACCCGTCAACAAGTGGATGATCGGCCGCGGCAAGGGCCACGCGGTGGTCCACCGCTACCACCACTGAGACCGCTCACGAGAGGACGGCCCGGGCGCTACAGCTCCGGGCCGTCCCCGGGCTCCTCCTGGTAGGAGTAGCGCTGCTCGGTCCACGGATCGCCGATGTTGTGATAGCCGCGCTCCTCCCAGAAGCCACGGCGGTCGGCGGTCATGTACTCCACGCCCCGGACCCACTTGGGACCCTTCCAGGCGTACAGATGGGGCACCACGAGGCGCAGCGGGAAACCGTGCTCGGCGGTGAGCAGTTCATCGTCCTTGTGGGTGGCGAAGATCGAGCCCTCCGAGGCGAAGTCGGAGAGCCGCATGTTCGCGCTGAAGCCGTACTCGGCCCAGACCATCACATGCGTGACGTTGGCGGCCGGAGGGGCGAGTTCCAGGATCGTCCGGGCGGGCACCCCGCCCCATTCGGCCCCGATCATGCTGAATTTCGTGACGCAGTGCAGATCGGCCACCACCGTCGAGAACGGAAGGGCCGAGAACTCCTCGTGGTTCCAGCACCGCTTGTCGCCGTCCGCCGTCGCCCCGAAGACCCGGAACTCCCAGCGATCGGGCTTGAACTTGGGGACGGGGCCGTAGTGGGTGACCGGCCAGCCTCGCTGCAGCCGTTGCCCCGGCGGAAGATCCGACTGCCCTGCTTCCCGGTGTACTCCGCTCTCCGGCTGACCCATGTCATCCATGGTGACAGACCGCGAGGGGTGGTCATGACCAGCCAACCTCGCACACCAGCGTGATTCAGGGCAAGCCCCACTAAGCCTGCACTTACTGGACGCCCCCCATCCGTGGTGCAAGGATGCCGCCATCCTGCCCAGTCACGACTTAGACATGCGTGGAAGGAGCCTCTGCGATGCAGGGCGACCCCGAGGTCCTCGAGTTCCTCAACGAGCAGCTGACCGGCGAGCTGACGGCCATCAACCAGTACTGGCTGCACTACCGCATCCAGGACAACAAGGGCTGGACCAAGCTCGCCAAGTACACCCGCGAAGAGTCCATCGATGAGATGAAGCACGCGGACAAGCTCACCGAACGCATCCTGATGCTGGACGGTCTGCCCAACTACCAGCGGCTCTTCCACGTACGGGTCGGCCAGACGATCAAGGAGATGTTTGAGGCGGACCGCCAGGTGGAGGTGGAGGCGATCGACCGCCTCAAGCGTGGCATCGAGGTCATGCGCGCCAAGGGGGACATCACCTCGGCGAACCTTTTCGAGGAGATCCTGGCCGACGAGGAGCACCACATCGACTACCTCGACACCCAGCTGGACCTCATCGAGAACCTGGGTGAGGCGCTGTACATCTCGACCCTCATCGAGCAGCCGAGCTAGGGGCTCCGAGCGGCTCTACGCGGCTTCGGAGAGCTCCTCGGGCGCCGACGGCGCCAGAGCCGGCATCCCCTGGTCCAGGAGCTCGCGGCGGGGGCAGTTGCCGCGCCCGAGAATGGCCTGAATGCGTCGCACACAGGAACCGCAGTCGGTTCCCGCCTTGCAGGCGGAGGCGATCTGGCGAGGCGTGCAGGCGCCCGCGTCGGCGTGCTCCTTGACCTGCTTCTCCGTAACGCCGAAGCATGAGCAGACGTACACGCGGTTCACCTCCTGCCGGGATCGATAAGGCTAACCTAACCTTACCCGGCGCCTCCGAGGTGTAAAGCCCGGAAATGACTGTGGGGCGCGGATCACATGGATCCGCGCCCCACAGTCGTAGGAAGCCACCTACTGATCGCGGTACATCTCGGCGACCAGGAACGCCAGGTCCAGCGACTGGCTGCGGTTGAGCCGCGGGTCGCAGGCCGTCTCGTAGCGCTGGTGCAGGTCGTCGACGAAGATCTCGTCGCCGCCGCCCACGCACTCGGTGACGTCGTCACCGGTGAGCTCGACATGGATGCCGCCCGGGTGGGTGCCGAGGCTCTTGTGGACCTCGAAGAAGCCCTTGACCTCGTCGAGCACGTCGTCGAAGCGCCGGGTCTTGTGACCGGAGGCCGCCTCGAAGGTGTTGCCGTGCATCGGGTCGGTGACCCAGGCGACGGTCGCGCCGGAGGCGGTGACCTTCTCGACCAGCTCCGGGAGCTTGTCCCGGACCTTGTCGGCGCCCATGCGGACGATGAAGGTCAGCCGGCCGGGCTCGCGCTCCGGGTCCAGGCGGTCGATGTACGTCAGCGCCTCGTCGACCGAGGTCGTCGGGCCCAGCTTGATGCCGATCGGGTTCGCGATCTGCGAGGCGAACTCGATGTGGGCGTGGTCGAGCTGGCGGGTGCGCTCACCGATCCAGACCATGTGGCCGGAGGTGTCGTACAGCTTGCCGGTGCGCGAGTCCGTACGGGTCAGCGCGCCCTCGTAGTCGAGCAGCAGCGCCTCGTGGGAGGCGTAGAACTCGACGGCCTTGAACTCGGCCGGGTCGGTGCCACAGGCCTTCATGAAGTTCAGGGCGTTGTCGATCTCGCGGGCGAGCGCCTCGTAGCGCTGGCCCGAGGGGGACGACTTCACGAAGTCCTGGTTCCAGGCATGCACCTGGCGCAGGTCGGCGTAGCCGCCGGTGGTGAAGGCGCGCACCAGGTTGAGCGTGGAGGCGGAGGCGTTGTACATCCGCTTCAGTCGCTCGGGGTCCGGGACGCGGGCCTTCTCGTTGAAGTCGAAGCCGTTGACCGAGTCGCCGCGGTAGGTCGGCAGGGTCACGCCGTCGCGGGTCTCGGTCCCCTTGGAGCGGGGCTTGGAGTACTGCCCGGCGATGCGGCCGACCTTGACGACGGGCACGGAGGCCGCGTACGTCAGGACGGCGCTCATCTGGAGCAGGGTCTTGAGCTTGGCACGGATGTGGTCGGCGGACACGGCGTCGAAGGCCTCGGCGCAGTCGCCACCCTGGAGCAGGAACGCCTCGCCACGGGCGACGGCTCCCATACGGGCGCGCAGCTGATCGCACTCGCCCGCGAAGACGAGCGGCGGATACGACTCGAGGTCCGCGATCACATCGCGCAGAGCCTCGGCATCGGGGTACTCAGGCTGCTGCGCCGCGGGAAGGTCTCGCCAGGTGTTGCCACCGGTTGCGGTGGTCTTAGCGTTCACGGTCACAACCACCACATTACGGGGTCGGACGACCTGTCCAGGGACGCGACCAGTGGCTGAGACGCGCGCCCGAAATGTCTGCGGACAGGAGTCACCCCTTCGAGTGGTGTTAACCTCACGCGCGTTTAAACAACTGAGACTTGAATTGATCACAGGGGTGGGTGTGTCTCAAGGGCACCGCAAGGACCGCAAGAAAAGACGGCTGCTTTACGGTGCGGCGGCGGCGATCGTCGCCACGGCGACGATCGGCACGATCGCCGTGGCGTCGCCGGGCATCCTGGGCTCCTCCGACGGCGGGAACAGCGCGGAATCGTCACTGCAGTCGCAGTTCGCGGACGCGGCTCGCGAGTTCGACGTCCCGCAGAGCGTGCTGATGGCCGTCTCGTACCGGCAGACGCGGTGGGAGTCCCACGACGGCGAGCCGAGCACGACCGGTGCGTACAACGTGATGGGTCTGACCGACGTCGACCCGGGGGACGTGGAGCCCGAGGCGGACGAGGAGCGCCTTGAGCACATGAACCGCAGCGGCGACCCCAACGTCGAGAAGCACTTCGACGCGAAGAAGGCGCTGAGCACCACGCCGAAGGAGACCGTCGACACCGACGATCCGCGGCTGCACACGCTGGACAAGGCCGCGGAGCTGGTCGACAGCTCCGACGAGGCCCTGAAGAACGACACCGCCGCGAGCATCCGCGCGGGTGCGGCGCTGCTCGCCGAGTACCAGAAGCAGGCGACCGGCGACCTGCCGGACGAGCCCGGTGCCTGGTACCCGGCCGTCGCGCGCTACAGCCAGGCGCCCGACAAAAAGGGCGCCGATCTCTTCGCGAAGCGCGTCTTCGAGTCGATCAAGACGGGTGAGCGAGAGCTGACCACGGACGGTGAGCAGGTCGTCCTGCCCGCCGACCCCGCGGTCGAGCCCGTGAAGCCGTCGAACGTCCCGCTCGCCGCGACCTTCGCGGCGACGACGGCGACGGCCGACTGCCCCGTGGGCCTGAACTGCAACTTCATTCCCGCCGGTTTCCGGCAGAACAGCACCACCGACGCGACGGACTACGGCAACTACAACGTGGCCAGCCGTCCCGCCGGCGGCTACGACATCCGCTACATCGCCATCCACGACACGGAGGGCGGCTACGACGGCTCGCTCGCCGTCTTCAAGAACCCGGCGTCGTACGCGAGCGCGCACTACCTGATCCGTGCCTCGGACGGTCTCGTCACCCAGATGGTCGAGAACAAGAACGAGGCCTGGCATGCGGGCAACAAGACCCTCAACATGCACTCGATCGGCATCGAGCACGAGGGCTACGCCATCAAGAGCGGCTCCTGGTACACCGAGCCGCAGTACGAGTCCTCCGCCGCGCTCGTGAAGCACCTGGCGGCCAAGTACTCCATCCCGCTCGACCGCCAGCACATCATCGGCCACGACGAGATACCCGGCGTGCTCGACGAGAAGGTCCGCGCCCAGCACTGGGACCCGGGCCCGTTCTGGGACTGGAACCACTACATGTCCCTGCTGGGTGCCCCGACGGGTGTCGGCGGCGCGGGCGGGCTGCTCAAGGCCGGCCAGATCGTCCGCTACGTCCCGCCGTTCACCACGGCGAACCAGCCGACGCTGACGTACGGCGGGAACGCGGTCGCCCCGCGGCCGTCGAACTTCGGCTACCTCTACTCCTCGCCGTCGACGAGTTCGTCCACCCTCACCGACCCGTACTTCTCGTCCACCTGGTCGGAGGGTTCGAACTGGGCGAACAAGCTGGTCGCGGGCGGCGAGTACGTCGTGGCAGAGGCGCAGTACGACTGGACGGCGATCTGGTACGGCGGCAAGAAGGCCTGGTTCTTCAACCCCGGCGGCCAGTGGACCGTGCCGGTCGCCACGGGCACCAGGACGGCGGTGACACCGAAGGCCGGTCTGACCTCGGTGAAGGTCTACGGCCGTGCCTACCCGGAGGACGCGGCGTACACGGGCACGAACGTCCCGGTCCAGTCCCGCGGCCAGGAGGCGCTGACGCAGTACAGCAAGCTGCTGGTGGCAGGCCAGAAGTACGTCCAGGGTGGTGCTCCCGTCGCCGGTGACTACTACTACGGCGGCACCTTCGACGGCACGGGCCCCGGCTCGCGCACCCTGGTCAAGGGCACGACGAACCAGTTCATCCCGATCCGGTTCAACCACCGCATCGCCTGGGTGAAGGCCTCCGAGGTGGACGTGGTCGCCGCCGCCGCCCCGGTCAGCGCCACCAACCGGTACAACGTGATCGCCCGTGACAGCTCCGGCGCCTACTGGCAGTACCAGGGCACCGGCAACGCCAACTTCCAGTTCCTGCGCCGCTACCGCGCCGGCACCGGATGGAACGTCTACAACCTGGTCACCCCCATGACCGCGCTGCGGGCCGACGGCACCGGTGACGTGGTGGGCCGGGACTCGTCCGGCGTCCTCTGGTACCACCAGGGCAGCGGCAACCCGAACTCGCCCTTCAAGGGACGGATCAAGGTCGGTTCCGGCTGGGGCGGCTACGACCAGATCGTCGGCGCCCGCGACCTGACCGGCGACGGCAAGGCCGACCTCCTCACCCGTGAGAAGTCGGGCGCGATCTATCTCTTCCAGGGCACCGGCAACCCGTCCGCGCCGTTCACCGGCCGTACGCAGCTCGGCACCGGCTGGCACGTCTACAGCCTGATCCTCGGCTCCGGCGACCTCACCGGCGACGGCAAGGCCGACATCCTCGGCCGGGACAAGAACGGCGTCCTGTGGATGCACAAGGGCACCGGCAACGCCTCCGCTCCGTACACCAGCCGGGTCCAGGTCGGCACCGGATGGAACATGCACAACGTGATCCTCGGCCCGAGCGACCTGACCGGTGACGGCAAGGTCGACCTGATGGCCCGCGACACCACCGGCGTCGCGTGGCTGTACCCCGGCACGGGCAGCGCCACCTCGCCGATCGGCGGGCGCATCAAGATGGGCCCGGGCTGGCAGATCTACACCATGATGTTCTGATCCACCGGATCGGACCGATCGGGGGAAGGGGCCCGGCTCGCACTGTCCACGGTGCGGACCGGGCCCCTTCTCCCTGTCCGGCTGGGCTACAGTGCTCGTATGTTCGCGCCTCGTATCCAGAACTGGTGGTGGACCGCTCATCCGGCGGCCCACTGACTGCGCGTACACCGAGACACGCGAAGGCCGCCCCGAGGGGCGGCCTTCCTCCGTTTCCAGGAGCCGTTCCTCTCCGAATCCCCGGAAGGAACCCACCATGGACCTCTCCCGTCTCCTCGACGACTCCTGCCCGCCCTTCGCGCTGCTGCGCAGGCGCACTCCGGGCCGTGATCACGACACCGTCGAGGTGCTGATCGGCGCGGTGCACGAGGCGGAACGGCTCGCCGAGCTTCCCGTCGGGGCGCCGCCGACGCTCGCCCTCGTGCCGTTCCGGCAGATCCGCGAGCGCGGTTTCGACGTCCGCGACGACGGCACCCCGCTCTCCGTGCTGGTCGCCGAGGAGGCGTACGAGCTGCCGCTCGCCGCGGCCCTGGAGGGGCTTCCCGCCCATGACGTACGGGTGGAGGGCGGCGGGTTCGACGTGTCGGACGAGGAGTACGCCGAGACCGTCCGCCGGGTGATCGACGAGGAGATCGGCTCCGGCGAGGGCGCCAACTTCGTCATCCGCCGCACCTACACCGGCGAGATCCCGGGCTTCGGACGCGCCGACGCACTCGCGCTCTTCCGCCGTCTCCTCACCGGCGAGCGGGGCGCGTACTGGACCTTCGTCGTCCACACCGGCGAGCGCACCCTGGTCGGGGCGAGCCCGGAGGTGCACGTCCGGATGTCGGGCGGAACGGTCGTGATGAACCCGATCAGTGGCACGTACCGCTACCCGGCCGGAACCGCGCCGACCCCCGAGGACCTGCTGACGTTCCTGGCCGACCGCAAGGAGACCGAGGAGCTCTCCATGGTGGTCGACGAGGAGCTGAAGATGATGTGCACGGTGGGCGACATGGGCGGGGTGGTGATCGGTCCGCGGCTCAAGGAGATGGCGCATCTCGCGCACACCGAGTACGAGCTGCGGGGCCGCTCGTCCCTCGACGTGCGCGAGGTGCTGCGGGAGACGATGTTCGCGGCGACGGTCACCGGCTCCCCCGTGCAGAACGCCTGCCGGGTAATCGAGCGGCACGAGGCCGGCGGGCGCGGCTACTACGCGGGCGCCCTGGCCCTGCTCGGCACCGACGAGAACGGGGTCCAGACACTGGACTCCCCGATCCTCATCCGGACCGCCGACATCTCCGGGGACGGGCGGCTGCGGGTGCCGGTCGGCGCGACCCTGGTCCGCCATTCGGACCCGGCGGGGGAGGTCGCCGAGACCCATGCCAAGGCAGCGGGCGTCCTCACGGCGCTGGGGGTACGCGAGGGGCGGCCGCGCGAGGAGTCCCCGCGGGCGGCCCGGCTCGCGGACGATCCGCGGGTGCGGGCGGCGCTGGACGCCCGGCGGGCCGACCTGGCGCCGTTCTGGCTGCGGATGCAGGTCCGGTCGGCCGACCTGGACGGCCACGCGCTGGTGATCGACGCCGAGGACACCTTCACGGCGATGCTCGCGCATCTGCTGCGCTCCTCGGGGCTGGAGGTGTCGGTGGTTCGCTACGACGAGCCCGGGCTGCGGGAGCTCGCGCTCGGCCACGACGGCCCGGTGGTCCTCGGCCCCGGGCCCGGCGACCCCGGGGACGCCTCGGACCCGAAGATGCGCTTCCTCCGGCGCCTGACCGCCGACCTCGTACGGGACCACCGACGCGGGCCCGCGGGTCGCCCCATCGCCCCTCATCGAGGCCCCGCGGGCCGTCCCAGCCTTCTCGGCGTCTGCCTGGGCCATGAGCTGATCGCGGCCGAGCTGGGCCTGGAGATCGTCCGCAAGCGCACCCCGTTCCAGGGGGCGCAGATGCGGATCGACCTCTTCGGCCAGGAGCGGACGGTCGGCTTCTACAACAGCTTCACGGCCCGCTGCGACGACCACACGGCCACCGAACTGGCCCTGCACCGGATCGAGGTGAGCCGGGACGCGGCGACGGACGAGGTCCACGCCCTGCGCGGGCCGGGCTTCGCGGGGGTGCAGTTCCACCCGGAGTCGGTGCTGACGCTGGAGGGTGCGGCGCTGACCGCGTCCCTGCTCGCGGGGGTGCTGGTCTAGGGAGCGGCCGGGACGAGGACGTTCTCGCTGCGCCGCCCCGCGAGGTAGTCGAGGACGTTCCGGACGGTCGCGTCGATGATCTGGCCGACCGCCTCGACGGTGAAGTACGCCTGGTGCGAGGTGACCACCACGTTCGGGAAGGTGACGAGCCGGGCCAGGGTGTCGTCCTCGACGACCTCCAGGGACTTGTCGAGGAAGAACAGTCCGGCCTCCGCCTCGTACACGTCGAGCCCCACGCCGGTGAACCGGCCGGCGCGGAGCTCCGCCACCAGCGCCTCGGTGTCGACGAGGCCGCCGCGGCTCGAGTTCACCAGGATGGCGTCGTCCTTCATCGCCCTGAGCGCCGCGGCGTCGAGGAGGTGCCGGGTCGCGGGGAGCAGCGGTACGTGCAGGCTGACCAGGTCGGCCTCGGCGAGGAGCCGCTCCTTGTCGACGTACCGCATGCCGAGTGCGACGCAGGCGGGGTTCTCGGCGATGTCCCAGCCGAGGAGGTTCATGCCGAAGCCGTGGGCGATCCGGGTGAACGCCTCGCCGATCTTCCCGGTGCCGAGGACGCCGACCGTGCGGCCGCGCAGGTCACGGCCCATCAGCCCGTCGAGCCGGAAGTCGAAGTCGCGGGTGCGGTTGGAGGCGCGGACGATCCGCCGGTTGACCGCCATCGCCAGGGTCCAGGCGAACTCGGCGACCGAGTACGGCGAGTAGTACGAGACGCGGGCGACGGTGAGGCCGAGCTCGGCGGCGACGTCGAGGTCGATGTTGTTGAAGCCGGTGGACCGCTGGGCGATCATCCTCGTGCCGCCGGCGGCGAGCGTCCGCAGGACCGGTCCGCCGAGTTCCGCGTTGACGCTGGTGGAGACGGCCTCGTAGCCGGCCGCGATGGGGGCGGTGTCCTCGGTCAGGAAGACCTCCAGGCAGCGGACGTCGTGGTGTCCCGCGAAGCCCTTCTCGAGCAGCGGCTTCTCGTCGGCCTGTACACCGAAGGCAAGGATCTCCACGACGTTCCCCTGGGAGTGCGTTGGGCCGTATACACGCGAAAGGCGAATATACGGCCCATTCCGGGCGGGCGCTCAGCCGAAGAAGACCCCCACCTCGGCGTAGAGCGCCGGGTCGACCGTCTTGAGACGCGCCGTGGCCTCGGAGATCGGGACGCGGACGATGTCGGTGCCGCGCAGCGCGACCATCTTCCCGAAGTCGCCGTCCCGGACGGCGTCGATGGCGTGCAGGCCGAAGCGGGTGGCGAGCCAGCGGTCGAAGGCGCTGGGGGTGCCGCCGCGCTGCACATGACCGAGGACCGTGGTCCGGGCCTCGTTGCCCGTCCGCCGCTCGATCTCCTTGGCGAGCCACTCCCCCACGCCCGACAGGCGGACGTGTCCGTACGAGTCGAGGGTGCCGTCCTTGAGGACCATGTCCCCGTCCCGGGGCATCGCGCCCTCCGCGACGACCACGATCGGGGCGTACGTGGCCTTGAAGCGCGAGGTGACCCAGGCGCAGACCTGGTCGAGGTCGAAGCGCTGCTCGGGGATGAGGATCACGTTGGCGCCGCCGGCGAGACCGGAGTGCAGGGCGATCCAGCCGGCGTGTCGGCCCATCACCTCCACCACCAGGACCCGCATATGGGACTCGGCGGTGGTGTGGAGGCGGTCGATGGCCTCGGTGGCGATCCCGACGGCGGTGTCGAAGCCGAAGGTGTAGTCGGTGGCGGACAGGTCGTTGTCGATCGTCTTCGGCACGCCCACGCAGGGAACGCCGTACTCGTCGACCAGCCGGGCGGCGACCCCGAGGGTGTCCTCGCCGCCGATCGCGATCAGGGCGTCGACCTCGCACTTGGCGAGGTTCTCCTTGATCCGGCGGATGCCGTGCTCCACCTTGAGCGGGTTGGTGCGCGAGGAGCCGAGGATGGTTCCGCCGCGCGGCAGGATGCCGCGGACGGCGGGGATGTCGAGCCGTACGGTGACGCCGTCCAGCGGGCCGCGCCAACCGTCGCGGAACCCGGTGAACTCGTAGCCGTACTCCTGGACGCCCTTGCGGACGATGGCGCGGATGACCGCGTTGAGACCGGGGCAGTCGCCGCCCCCGGTCAGTACGCCGACGCGCATGGAGCTCTCCTTCACCGTGGCGGACGGGATGCGCGACCCACGCTAATAGTGACGTGGGTCACTCCGACACAATGCGAAGAGTGAATTGTCCGCGCCCGCCCGGAGGATCGGGCCCGACGCGGACGGGCGGCCGGCCCGGCCCGGCCGGAAGTCAGGCGTCGTCGAGGCCGCGCTCGATGGCGTAACGGACGAGCTCCACCCGGTTGTGCAGCTGGAGCTTGCCGAGGGTGTTCTGGACGTGGTTCTGCACGGTGCGGTGCGAGATGACCAGGCGTTCGGCGATCTGCTTGTAGCTCAGCCCCTTGGCGACCAGGCGCAGCACCTCGGTCTCGCGCTCGGTCAGCTGCGGCGCCTTCGACTCGTCGCCCCCGGCCGCCGGAACGGGCTCGGAGGCGAGGCGACGGTACTCACCGAGGACCAGGCCCGCGAGTCCGGGGGTGAAGACGGGGTCCCCGACGGCCGTGCGGCGCACGGCGTCGATCAGCTCGGCCGTGCTGGCGGACTTCAGCAGATAGCCGGTGGCGCCGGACTTGACCGCCTCCAGGACATCGGCGTGCTCACCGCTCGCGGAGAGCACGAGGACCCGCAGCCGGGGGTTGGCGCCGACCAGCTCCTTGCACACCTGGACGCCGGGCTTGGCGGGCAGGTTGAGGTCCAGGACGAGGACGTCCGGGGCGGCGGCCCCGGCACGGCGCACGGCCTGTTCGCCGTCGCCCGCCGTGGCGACCACGTCGAATCCCGCCTCGGCGAGGTCGCGGGCGACCGCGTCCCGCCACATCGGGTGGTCGTCGACGACCATCACTCTGATCTGCTGCTCGCTCATCGTGTTCCTGCCTTCCCCCGTGGATCCCGCGGGACCTTCAGTTCGACTTCCGTGCCCTGGCCCGGGACCGAGATCAGCTCGGCCGTGCCGCCCAGATCGCGCAGCCTGCCCCGGATGGACAGGGCGACGCCCATCCGGCCCTCCCCCTCGGCCTGGGCCAGCCGCCCCTCCGGGATGCCCGGGCCGTCGTCCCGTACCGTCACGATCACCTCGTCCGGCCAGTCCTCGACCAGGATCCACGCCTGGGCGTCGCCGCCCGCGTGGACCCGGACATTGTCCAGGGCGGCGCCGACGGCGGCGGCCAGCTCCTCGGCGGCCGCGGCCCGCAGCAGGACCGGCGCGCCCGGGTCGGAGAGGGTGACCCTCGCCCCGGCGCGCGGGGCGAGCAGGGCACGCAGATCGACCGGGCAGTCGGCGTCCGGCTCCTCGACGATGCGGACCACGGCCCCTTCGGACTCGTCCTCGGAGACCAGCGACGGCCGGGTCAGCCCGCCGGCGACCAGGGTGCGCAGGGCCACCTCCTGCTCCCCCGCCATCCGGCCCAGCTCGGCCGCCTCGCCGCCCAGTGCCGTACCGCGCCGCTGCACCATCGCCAGGACCTGGAGGACGCTGTCGTGGATGTCCCGGGCGAGCCGCTCCCGTTCCCGGGTCGCGGCCTCGATCTCCAGGGCGCGGGCGAGGGTGCGCTCGGAGGCACGGGCGACCTCGACGACGTATCCGATGGCGATGGACGCCACCCACACCAGGAGGACGTTGTGGAGCGTGTCCCGGGTGGGGTGGGCCCGCTCGATGATGTTGGCGACGGCGACCAGGGAGGAGGCGAAGCCGGCCCAGCGCCAGCCGCCCTTGATCGCGTACGCGAGGACGGCTCCGGCGGTCCATATGGTCGGCAGGGTGGGCCCGTCGACCGACTGGGCCTGCTCGTCCGCGAGCGGAGTGAGCAGGATGCCGGTCAGCGCGACGGTGAGATCGGCGATCAGGAACCGCTTGGTGCAGCTGGCCGCGTTCGCCACCTTGGGCAGGGTGGCCAGGGTCCAGACGCACATGACGGCGAGGAAGGAGACGGCCACCCAGGGCCGCTCGTAGCCGTCCCGGGTGGTGACGAAGATCAGGACGGCATAGATCATCGTTCCGACGCGGTACGCGGTGAGCGCCCGCCACAGCGGCTGCTCGACCGACATCCGCACGACACGCTCGCGCTTGGCCATCTCCCCCACCCCCCGGTGTCCCTCTGCGAGAGGGTCAGGCTCCGGACTCTTCCCGCGCCGCGATCTCGGCCTTGACGGCCTCCTTGGCGGCCTTCTCGGCATCCGCGATCTGACGCTTGGCGGCGGTCGCGTAGATGTCGACGTACTCCTGGCCGGACAGCTTCATGATCTCGTACATGACCTCGTCGGTCACCGAGCGGAGGATGAAGCGGTCGCCCTCCATGCCGTGGTAGCGGCTGAAGTCGAGCGGCTTGCCGATCCGGATCCCCGGGCGCATCAGCTTGGGGACGACCTTGCCGGGCGGCTGGATCTTCTCGGTGTCGATCATGGCGACCGGGATGACCGGCGCGCCGGTGGCGAGCGCCACGCGGGCGAGGCCGCCGGGCTTGCCCCGGTAGAGCCGGCCGTCGGGCGAGCGGGTGCCCTCGGGGTAGATCCCGAAGAGCCCGCCCTTCTCGATGACCTCGATGCCGGCCTTGATCGCCGCCTCACCCGCGCCGCGGGCGCCGGAGCGGTCCACGGGGAGCTGGCCGACGCCCTTGAAGAAGGCGGCGGTGAGCTTGCCCTTCACACCGGGCGAGGTGAAGTACTCGGCCTTGGCGATGAAGGTGACCTTGCGGTCGAGGACCGCGGGCAGGAAGAAGGAGTCCGAGAAGGACAGGTGGTTGCTCGCGAGGATCGCCGGCCCATCGGCGGGAATGTTCTCGAGGCCCTCCACCCAGGGCCTGAAGGCGAGCTTCAGGGAGCCTCCGATGGAGAACTTCATTGCGCCGTAGATCAACTCGAGTACCTTCCGTGTGCTGTCGGACAGACCTTATCCCGCCTTTTCCCGCCTGCCCTCGCGGGTGTGGCCGTGTGCGGCGCACCTTCGTGCGAACGGCCCTGGTCGGTGTCGGTCCGGTCGCGTACCGTGAAGGTTCTTCCCTCTTTCGTCGTTGCTTCGTCGCGGTACTCGCCGTACTCGCATCCCCGAAGCCGAACCCGAACAGGAGACCCCGGTGCCGGTCCTTCCTGGAGCCGAGCCGTACCGCCATGAGGGCGGAGAGGTCGGCGTCCTTCTCTGTCACGGTTTCACCGGTTCCCCGCAGTCGCTGCGCCCCTGGGCGGAATATCTGGCCGAGCGCGGTCTCACGGTGTCGCTGCCGCTGCTGCCCGGCCACGGCACGCGCTGGGAGGACATGCAGCTCACGACGTGGCACGACTGGTACGCGGAGGTGGACCGGGCGCTGCGGGAGCTGCTGGCGAGCTGCGAGCAGGTCTTCGTCTTCGGTCTGTCCATGGGCGGGGCGCTGTCGCTGCGTCTCGCGGCCAAGTACGGGGACGCGGTGCGGGGTCTCGTGCTGGTGAACCCGGGCAACAAGGTCCACGGCCTCGCGGCCCACGCGCTTCCGGTGGTCCGCCACTTCGTCCGGTCGACGAGCGGCATCGCCAGCGACATCGCCAAGGAGGGCGCGGCGGAGGTCGGGTACGACCGGGTGCCGCTGCACGCGGCGCACTCGCTGCGCCGGTTGTTCCAGACGGTGGACGCGGAGCTTCCGCAGGTCACGCAGCCGCTGGTGATCCTGCACAGCCCGCAGGACCATGTGGTGCCGCCCGCCGACACGGCGCGGATCCTGAGCCGGATCTCCTCGACGGACGTGCGGGAGATCCTGCTGGAACAGAGCTACCACGTGGCGACGTTGGACCACGACGCGGAGCGGATCTTCGAGGAGAGCTGGGCGTTCCTGTGCCGCCTCGCTCCGGAGGCGGTCGGGGAGAAGGGGAGCACGAGCGGTGGCTGAGCAGCAGGACGGCGAGCGCGAGCCGCAGCCGATCGACGAGGAGGCGGCCTGGGCCGCGATCGTCGCCGGGTACGGCGAGGAGCCGGTGGACCCCCCGGGGTCGAAGCCCTTCAGACCGGTGGAGGACCTGGAGCTGCCGGAGCCCGTGGAGGGGGGCGACGGCGGTGACGACGACGGCGAGGACGACGAGGAGGAAGAGGACGGCGAGGACGGGGAGGACGAGGATCCCCGGAAGCCCGTCCTCGGCGGCTCGGTCGTCTTCGCGCCCGGGGTGAGCGTGGGCGGTGGCCCGCGCGACTACGAGCTCGCGGACCCGGACGCCGAGACCGGCGGGAAGCCGTCCGGCACGAAGGGCGAGGACGACGAGGGCCACTTCGTCCCGCCGGAGCCGCCGCCGCTGCCGGAGGCGGACACGACCACGAAGTTCGCGTGGCTCGGCGTGGTCGGCGGCCCGGTGCTGATGCTGCTCACGGTCCTGCTCTCGTGGGACATGACGTGGTGGCTGACGACGCTCTGCGTGGGCGGTTTCCTCGGCGGCTTCGCGACGCTGGTGGCCCGCATGAAGCACGACGACGACGATGACGGCTTCGACGACCCCGGCCGGGGCGCGGTGGTGTAGCGGGGGCCCGCGCTCCCGGCGCCCACGCGCCTCCGCGTCCGGGCGCCTCACGGGCTGCGGGCGTCTCACGGGCTTCGGGCGTCTCATGGGCTGCGGGCGTCTCATGGGCTGCGGGTGCCTCACGGGCTGCGGGCGTCTCATGGGCTGCGGGTGCCTCACGGGCCGCGGGCGCCTCACGGGCTTCGGGTGGCCTCCGCCGACTCCGCCCGGGGCGTCGCCGCCCCGGCCCCGCGGCTCAGGTCGCCGGAATCCTGACCGCCGCCAGGACCGGGAGGTGGTCCGTGGCCGTCCTCAGGTCGGTCGGGTCGAGGTCCGGTGGGACTCCGCAGCCGAGGAACTCGACGCCCTCGGTCGCCAGGATCGCGTCGATGCGCTGGTGCGGGTCGGCGGACGTCGAGGTGTACTCGCCGCCCCAGGGGCCGGCGGCCCAGCCGTCCTGGAGCTCCTTGGCCAGGAGGGTGAAGCTCCGGCCGCCGGGGCGCTCGTTGAGGTCCCCGGCGACGATGGTGTGCGGGACGTCCATGGCGGCGACCCGGTCGAGGAGCATCCCGGCCTGCGCGTACCGTTCGTCGCTCCGCAGGCTCAGATGACAGCTGATCAGCCCGACCCTCGCGCCGGCGAACCGTACGACGGCGGTCGCGAAGCCGCGCCGGTGCAGCCCGGGGGTGAGCGGCAGCAGGACGTCCTCGGTCCGTTCCACGGTGGCCCTCAGCGAGCACATCAGCAGCGGCCCCGCGGCCGTGGCGCCGCCGCTCAGCACGACGAGCTCGCTCTTCGCGGCGAGCCGGGCCGCGTGCTTGCGCCAGCGGAAGAAGCGCGGCGCCTCCTGGACGAAGACGACATCGGGGGCACAGGCCCGGATGACCCGGGCGAGGGCGTCCTCGTCGTCGCGCATCGAGCGGATGTTGTAACTGAGCACCCGGACGACGGCCGAACCGTCCGCCTCGGTGCGGGAGTTGGGCAGCGCCGTGATCGCCATGCGCAGCAACATACGACAACAGTCCGCCGGCCCCCAGAGGGCGCGGCCGGGCAAACGGTGGCCTCGATGCACGGAGGCCGCCCCGCGGGTGCGGGGCGGCCTCCGTGTCGTACTCCTGCCGTACGGGCGGAGTCAGCCCTGACGGGCCAGGTCCGCCGCGCCGACCAGTCCGGCCTTGCCGCCGAGCTGGGCCGCGAGCACCTGGGCGTGCGGCCGCCACTCGCCACCGATCAGCCAGCGGCGGAAGGACTTCCGGATCGGGTCGAGTACCAGCTCGCCCTCGTCCGAGACGCCGCCGCCGACGATGAACGCGGAGGGGTCGAAGAGGGACGCCAGGTCGGCGAGACCGGCGCCGGCCCAGCGGGCCAGCTCGCGGAAGGAGTCCACGGCCACCGGGTCGCCCTGTCGGGCCGCGGCGCTGACGTGCTTGCCCTCGATGCCGTCGGGGGTGCCGTCGCCCAGGCCGAGGAGGATCTCCGCGTGCTCGGGCGTCGCGCCGGCGCGCTGCTTCGCGTACCGGACGAGCGCGCGGCCGGAGGCGTACTGCTCCCAGCAGCCCTGGCTGCCGCAGCCGCACAGCAGCCCGTCCGGGACGACCCGGATGTGGCCGAACTCGGCCGCCACGCCGAAGCGTCCGCGGCGGAGCTTGTTGCCGATGATGATGCCGCCGCCGAGGCCGGTGCCGAGCGTGATGCAGATGACGTCCTCGTGGCCCTGCCCCGCGCCGAACCTGTACTCGCCCCAGGCCGCCGCGTTCGCGTCGTTCTCGACCACGACCGGCAGACCGACCCGCTGCTCGACCTTGTCCTTCAGCGGCTCGTGCCGCCAGTCGATGTTCGGCGCGAAGAGGACGGTGGCGCGCTTGTCGTCGACGTAGCCCGCGGCACCGATGCCGACAGCCTCGATCTGATGACCCTTGCCGGCCTCGGACACGGCCGCGCAGATCGCGTCGACGATGCCTCCGGGGGTCGGCGGGGTGGGCACCTTGTGCGTGTCGAGGATGTTGCCCTCCTCGTCGACCACGCCGGCCGCGATCTTCGTGCCGCCGATGTCGACGCCGATGGTGAGTCCCATGTGTCCCTCAGTTTTCGGTCGAGCCCCGCTAAGGCCAACCGTACCCGAGGGGCGCCGCCGTACTGATCAGTCCAGGTCGATGTGCTGCCCGGTTCCGGGCCCTTCCTCGTCCTTCCCGGGGCCCTCGGGCCGGTCCGGTCCGGTCTCCTTGCGGGGGTCGCCCGGCTCGTCGCGGGTCCAGCGCGTCTCGTGGCCCTCGACCGCCGAGCGGTAGGCGGCCAGCAGCTCGTTGCCGGCGGCGGCGAGGTGGTCGAAGACCTGCGGGTTGCGCTCGATGACGGGCTCGACGGCCGCCTTCGCCTGGTTGACGAGCTGCTGCACGGTGCCCTGGGCAGCCATGCCCATCAGCGGGTTCCGCATCGAGGAGACCTTGTCGGCGACGGCGTCGAAGAGCTTGCGGAACTCCTCGGCGGCCGAGCCGGGCTCCGCACCGGCGTTCGCGCGGCGGCGGGCCTTCTCGGCCTCCAGGTCCTCGGCGCACGCCTTGGCCCAGGCATCCGAATCGCTCATGGCGTACTCCTTACGGCTTATACCGTCGACGGTACACGGCGTCAGGGGTTCCGCGGCCAGAGACCGGCATCGGGGGTGAACCTGACCGCGAGATCGCCGTCGACCAGTGCGGCGCCTGCGACGGTGCAGCGGCGCAGGGCGGGCGGCAGCGGGACGTTGCGGCGGAACGGGCCGACGGCGAGGAGGAGTTCGTCCCCGCGGCGGACGAGGGAGAGCTCGCCCTTGACGGCGCCGGGCAGGGGGATGTGCCAGACGAGGATGCCGTCGTCGTCCCTGCGGTCCTCGACGGTCCACTCGCGGGCCGGCGCGGCCTTGGCGTCGACCGCGAGCAGGGCGAGGTCCTCGGGGCCGCGCACGTCCCGGCCGAGGTGCGGCAGGGCGTGCACGTTCCCGTCGTGGGCGGTACGGAGCCGGGCCAGGTGTTCGTGCTGCTGGGTGGTCAGTCCCGCGAGCCAGGGGTCGGGCGAGTCGGCCGGGAGCAGCTTGTTGGCGATCACGGTGTCGAGGGCGAGTCGGTGCAGCGCCATGCCGAGGCGGGCGGTGCGCAGGGCGTCGGTGGCGGCGGGCCCCGGCTCGACGACGAGACGGACGGAGGTGGCCGGGTCGTCGACCACGGCCTGGACGGCGGCGAGCTCGGCCTCCCAGCGGGCGGTCGTCTCGTAGAGCCACTGCGCGGGCATGGGGACGCCGGCGAGCTGGGCCAGCATGGGGCGCAGGGCGCGGGCGGCCTGCCGCTCGGGGGGCAGGAGACGGCGGAGGTAGCGGCGCAGCTGCTCGGGCAGGGCGAGGAGGGCGAGGGCGTCGAGCAAGGGGGGCAGGTCGACGACGACGAGGTCCCAGTCGCCGGCCGCGGCGTCGCGCAGGGCGCGGAGCAGGGCGAACTGGTGGCTGCCGGGCAGTTCGGTGAGTTCGGCGTCCTCGAAGGGGGCGGCGCCGAGGAGGTC
The DNA here is from genome assembly GCF_040653355.1 of Streptomyces sp. NPDC047971. Taxonomy (NCBI): domain Bacteria; kingdom Bacillati; phylum Actinomycetota; class Actinomycetes; order Kitasatosporales; family Streptomycetaceae; genus Streptomyces; species Streptomyces sp. NPDC047971. The sequence goes on from NZ_JBEZNW010000020.1 coordinate 100,599, forward strand.
CAGGGCGGCGGCGGAACGTGCCTGCAGGGCGAGGAACTCTCGGCGGAAGTCCGCGGCGGGGGCGGGCCGGAGAAGCTCCACGCCGGGCGTCTCGCCGGCCTCGCCGGACACCAGGAGCACCCGTCGGCCGGCCTGCGCCTCGGCGAGGGCGGTGGCTGAGGCGACGGTGGTACGGCCGGCGCCGCCGGTCCCGGTGACGAGCAGGATCCCCATACGACGGAACGTTACCGCCCCCCGCCGGACCGGCTTCGCCGGGTGGTCGAGGGACCTGTCCTCGCCCCGCGGGCCCGGTCTCGGGCACGTGCCCGACCCGGGCGGCGGGGTCCCCCGGACGGAATCCGCGGGAGGGTGCCGGCGCCGTGGGGCGGGAGGGCGCGCGGCCCCTCGGCCGGGGGCTAGGCGCCCGATTCCACGCGCTTCTTCAGGCCCGCGAGCGCCCGGTCGATGATGACCTTCTCCGCCTTGCGCTTGATCATGCCCAGCATCGGGATCTTGACGTCCACCGTCAGCTGGTACGTCACCTCGGTGCGCTTCCCGCCGCCCGCCGGGGCCAGGCGGTAGGAGCCGTCCAGGGAACGGAGCATCTGGGACTTGACGAGCGTCCAGGAGACCTCGTTGTCGCCGGTCCAGGTGTACGCCAGCGTGTGGTCGTCCTTGATCGCGCCCGCGTCCAGCAGCAGCCGCACCTTCTCCGCGCGGCCGGCCGCGTCCTTCTCGAGGACCTCGGCCTCCTTCACCTCGCCCGTCCACTCGGGGTAGCGGGCGAAGTCGGCGATCACACCCATGACGTCGGCCGGCGCTGCCTCGATGGTGATGCTCGAGCTGGTGTGTTCGGCCATCGCTGTGGCTCCTCCACTGTGCGGTCCGGCGAGAACTCGAAGAGAGTCGAAGGGCACGAAGCGTGCCGACCGAAGGCTATCGCGCCGTCACCGCGGGCCCGTCACCACTCCAGCGTCCACGGCTTCCCCGTGGCGGCGAAGTGCCCGACGTTCACGCATTCCGTCCGGCCGACCCGCATCCGCCGTGCCAGCGGCTGGTGGACGTGGCCGAAGAGGGCGTACCGCGGCCGGGTGCGCCGGATGGCGTCGAGGAGGGCGCGGCTGCCGCGTTCGAAGCGGCGCGGGACCGTGTCGTAGGTCAGCTCCGGGACGTCCGGCGGAATGTGACTGCACAGCACGTCGACCTCGCCCAGCGCCTCGACCTTCGCCGCGTACTCCTCGTCGGAGATCTCGTACGGCGTGCGCATGGCGGTGCGCAGCCCTCCGCCGACGAAGCCGAAGACCAGTCCGTCGAGCTCGATCCGCTCGCCGTCGAGGACGGTCGTCCCCGGCCGGGCGTACTCGCTCCACAGCCCCGGGATGTCGACGTTCCCGTAGGTCGCGTAGGTGGGGGTCGGGAAGGCGGCGAACAGTTCCTCGTACTGACGCCGCACCGCGGACTCGATGGCCGTGTCACGGTCGACGGCCAGTTCGGACCAGAGGCGTCGCCCCAGGTCACGGGCCTCGTCGAAGCGGCGGGCGGTGCGCAGCTCCACGATCAGGTCGGCGTTCTCGACGCCGAAGAGGTCGGGGAAGATGCCGCGGCTGTGATCGGCGTAGTCGAGGAAGAGCACCAGGTCGCCGAGGCAGACGAGGGCGTCCGCGCCCTCCCCCGCCTTGGCGAGGGCACCCGCGTTCCCATGCACGTCACTGACCACGTTGATCCTCATGCGGTTCAGCGTAGGGCGTCGGACCTGCGGTTACTTCCGAGTCCGGAAAGCTGTGGATTACTGTGCGCGAAGCACGGCCACTACTGTGTGATGCACCGAACATCTGGCCAGACCCCCCTATCGGGAACCGAGTACTGATGGGTAACGTCCGGGCAGTCCAGTTGTGCTCACCCCCACTGAGCACCTGCCCGGTCTTGGACCGCACCGGTGCATTCACACAGAGCCGTGGCGCCGGCGCCCGATGAGGAGCAGCAGTCTTGCGCGAGTTCAGCCTTCCGGCCCTGTACGAGGTCCCCTCGGACGGCAATCTGACGGATCTCATCCGCCGCAACGCGTCTCAGCACCCCGACACCGCCGTCATGGGACGCAAGGTGGACGGCGTCTGGACGGACGTCACCGCCCAGCAGTTCCTCGCGGAGGTCCGTGGCGCGGCGAAGGGGCTGATCGCCGCCGGCGTCGAGCCGGGCGACCGGGTGGCCCTCCTCTCCAGAACGCGGTACGAGTGGGTGCTCCTCGACTTCGCGATCTGGAGCGCGGGCGGCGTGACGGTGCCGGTGTACGAGACGAGTTCGCCGGAGCAGATCCAGTGGATCCTCGGCGACTCGGGCGCCTCGCTCGCCCTCGTCGAGTCCGCGGCCCACCAGGAGTCGGTGGAGTCCGTACGGTCGAACCTGCCGGGCCTGAAGGGCGTCTGGCAGATCGAGGCCGACGCGGTCGGCCGGCTCACCGCCTCGGGTGCGGACGTCTCCGACGAACTGCTCGACGCGCGCATGTCGACCGCGCACGCCGACGACCCGGCGACGATCGTCTACACCTCGGGCACCACGGGCCGCCCCAAGGGCTGTGTGCTGACGCACCGCGCGTTCTTCGCCGAGTGCGGCAACCTGGTCGCGCGCCTGGAGCCGCTCTTCCGTACGGGCGAGAGCTCCGTGATGCTCTTCCTGCCCGCCGCCCACGTCTTCGGCCGCATGGTGGAGCTCGCGGCGGTCATGGCACCCATCAAGCTCGGCTGTCTGCCGGACATCAAGAACCTCACCGACGAGCTGGCCACCTTCCGGCCCACCCTGATCCTCGGCGTGCCGCGGGTCTTCGAGAAGGTCTACAACTCGGCGCGGGCGAAGGCCCAGGCGGACGGCAAGGGCAAGATCTTCGACAAGGCGGCGCACACGGCGATCGCCTGGAGCCGGGCCACCAGCACCCCGCAGGGCGCGTCGCTCGGTCTGAGGATCAAGCACAAGGTCTTCGACAAGCTCGTCTACAGCAAGCTGCGCGCGGTGCTCGGCGGTCGCGGCGAGTACGCGATCTCCGGCGGAGCGCCGCTGGGCGAGCGGCTCGGCCACTTCTACCGCGGCATCGGCTTCACCGTCCTGGAGGGCTACGGCCTGACGGAGTCCTGCGCGGCGACGGCGTTCAACCCGTGGGACCGGCAGAAGATCGGCACGGTCGGTCAGCCGCTGCCGGGCTCGGTGGTGCGGATCGCCGACGACGGCGAGGTGCTGCTGCACGGCGAGCACATCTTCACCGGCTACTGGAAGAACGAGGCCGCCACGGCGGAGGCGCTGGCCGACGGCTGGTTCCACACCGGTGACATCGGCACGCTCGACGAGGACGGCTACCTCGCGATCACCGGCCGGAAGAAGGAGATCCTGGTGACGGCGGGCGGCAAGAACGTCGCCCCGGCGGTCATCGAGGACCGGATCCGCGCGCACGCGCTGATCGCGGAGTGCATGGTGGTCGGCGACGGCCGCCCGTTCGTGGGCGCGCTGGTCACCCTGGACGAGGAGTTCCTCGGCCGCTGGGCGAGCGAGCACGGCAAGCCGGCGGACTCGACCGCCGCGTCGCTGCGCGACGACGCCGAACTGCTCGCGGAGATCCAGCGCGCGGTGGACGACGGCAACGCGGCCGTGTCCAAGGCCGAGTCGGTACGGAAGTTCCGGATCCTGAACTCGCAGTTCACCGAGGAGGCGGGCCACATCACGCCGTCGCTGAAGCTGAAGCGCAACGTGGTGGCGAAGGACTTCGCGGACGAGATCGAGGCGATCTACCGCCCGTAGCGCACGGGTGCCCGAACCACGACGGGCCCCGCGGGACGCCGAACGGCGTGCCGCGGGGCCCGTCTCCGTGTGCGGGGCCCGGAAGGCGACACCTCCGGCCGGGACGTCCGCCTCGGCCGGATCTCCGCCGCGCGATCGCGCGGCGGAGGTCCGGCGCTACAGCAGTTCCTTCAGGCGCTCCGCGAGGAGGTCCCAGCGCCAGCGCTCCTCGACCCAGGCGCGGCCCCGCTCACCCATGCTCCGGCGCAGCTCGGGGTCCAGGAGGAGGGTCGCGACGCGGTCCGCGGACTCCGCGGGGGCGTCGCCTCGGACGACCCAGCCCGTCTCGCCGTCCAGGACGGCGTCCGGTGCGCCGCCCGAGTCGCCGGCGACGACCGGGAGGCCGGTGGCGGACGCCTCCAGGTAGACGATGCCGAGGCCCTCGACGTCGAGTCCGCCGCGACGAGTGCGACAGGGCATGGCGAAGACGTCCCCGGCTCCGTAGTGGGCCGGCAGCTCCTCCCACGGCACCGCGCCCGTGAAGCGCACGGAACCTGCCACCCCGGTCGTCGCCGCGAGGGACTTCAGGTCCTTCTCGTAGGGGCCGCCCCCGACGATCAGCAGCACCGCGTCCGGCACCCGCCGCAGGATCTCGGGCATGGCCCGGATCAGCGTGTCCTGCCCCTTGCGCGGCACGAGCCGCGAGACGCACACGACGACGGGCCGGTCGCTGAGCCCGAGGCGCTCCCGTACCGCCTCGCCGCCGGAGCCGGGGTGGAAGGTCTTCTCGTCCACGCCCGGCGGGAGCTGCACCATGCGCGCGGCGGCCTCGGGCGTCAGCGCCGCCGCGATCCGCGAGCGGGTGTACTCGCCGAGGTAGGTGAGGGTGTCCGTGCCCTCGCCGATCCGGCGCAGCAGCTGTCGCGCGGCCGGCAGCTGTGCCCAGCCCGCCTCGTGCCCGTGGGTCGTCGCGACGAGCCGCCGCGCACCGGCACGGCGCAGCGCGGGCGCCATCAGGCCGAGCGGGGCCGCCGCCCCGAACCACACGGACTCGCAGCCGTGCTCGCGCAGCAGCGCGGTCGCGCGCGCGGTGACCCGAGGTGTGGGCAACAGCATGGTGGTGCTGTCGCGCACCACCGTGAAAGGCTGCTCCGCGTCGAACGCGGCGGTCGCCTCGATCCCCTCGCGGCTGCGCTTCCACGTGGAGGCGTAGACCACGATGCTCTCGGGATCCAGACGCAGCGCCATGTTGTGCAGGAACGCCTGGATTCCACCGGGCCGGGGCGGGAAGTCGTTGGTTACGATCAGGGTCTTGTGCATCGTCGCCGAATGTACGTGACCGCACCCCCCGCCCGGCAAGACACCCTCCCAGGCGTTGACCGACCGACCGACCGACTGGAATGGACGAGGTAGGAATGACGGGCGTACTGGGTACGGCTGCCGAGCGCGCGAAAAGAAGTCCCGTCCTCCTCTTCGGACTCACCCGGATCATCCTGCTCCTGTGTGTCTTCAAGGTCGTCACCGTCCCCGGGCCGGACGTGACGAGCGACATCGAGGAGATCTACCAGGGCTGGTACGAGGTGCTGAGAACCGGCACGTATCCGCTGGACGACGTGACCTGGCAGTACCCGCCGCTCGCCGCCCTGGCGATCCTCGCCCCCGCGCTGCTGCCGTTCCTGGGCTACTCCGCGGCCTTCTTCGTGCTCGCGTTCCTCTGCGACGCGCTCGTCTTCCGGCTGCTGACGTACGCGGGGAAGCGGCGGGGCCGCAGCCCGCGCGGCGCGTGGATATGGATCGCGGGCGTCCCCCTGCTCGGTCCGACCGCCTACGCGCGGTACGACCTGATGGTCACCGCCGTCGCGGTGGCCGCGCTCCTCGCCGGTCTCTCCCGCCCCCGGGTGCTCGGCGCGCTGGCCGGATTCGGGGCGATGCTGAAGGTCTGGCCCGCCCTGCTGCTCGCGGGCACCCCGCGCGGCCGCGCCACGTTCCGTTCGTGGTCGACGGCCGCGGGGGCGGCGGCCGGCCTGCTCCTCCTGTGCGTGCTCGCGGCGCCCGGGGCACTGGCCTTCCTGACCTTCCAGCGGGACCGGGGGCTGGAGCTCGAATCCCTCGGCGCGATGCTCTTCCACGTCGCCCGGCACATCGGCTGGGAGGGCGAGGCGCGGATGAACTACGGCTCGATCGAGTTCCTCGGCCCGTACGTCTCCGCCGTCGCCTCGGTGGCCATGGCCCTGTCCATCGCCGCCTTCGCCTGGTTGGCGGTGTGGCGGATACGGGCCCGCGCGTTCACGACCTCGACACCGGCGGACGTGGCGTTCGTGGCGGTGCTCCTCTTCACCACCACGAGCCGGGTGATAAGCCCGCAGTACATGATCTGGCTGGTCGGTCTGGCCGCCGTGTGCCTGGTCTACCGGGCGAGCCGGATGCGCCGGCCGGCGCATCTGGTCATATGGGCGACGGCGGTGACCCAGTTCGAGTTCCCGGTCTGGTTCTCGCACGTGACGGACAGCGATCCGCTGGGCATCGGCCTGCTGCTGATACGGAACGGGCTGCTGGTCGCCGCGTCGCTCTCGGCCTGCCGCATCCTCTGGCGGCAGACGGTGACGGAACCGCGTCTCATCCCGGCGAGGATTCCGGTTCAGCAGCCCGAGCGGGCGACGACCCTGCCCGTCGCCTGAGCGGCGGGGTACGGCGGTGGACGAAGGCGAGGGCCGCGCACTGCGCCGCCGTCGCGAGACCCATGGCCAGACAGATCCCGGGCAGTCCCCTTCCTGAGAGCAGCTGCGCGAGCGGCAGCTGGAGCAGGACCCCCGCGACGGTGATCCGGGCGAGCCTCGGACTGTCGCCGGCGCCGTCGAGGACCCCGGCGAGGGCGATGAACCCGGCCATCAGGACCAGGTGGGGCCCCAGGCAGCGCAGGAAGAGCGTGCCCTCGGCCACCACGTCCGGCTCCGCGCCGAATCCGCGCATGACCGGGCCCGCGACGAGGAACAGCAGAGCGGCGGCGGACGCGCCGAGGACTCCCCCGAGCGCGAGGGCCTGTCGGCCGACGGCACCGCGCTCGTCGCGACCGGCCCCGAGCAGGTGCGCGGTGTGGATGGCGGCGGCCTGCCGCACGGCGTAGAACGCCATGGTGGCGACGTACATGGCCTTCGTCGCGATGCCGTAGGCGGCGACCTGGGTGACACCGAGCCGGGCCACGACGGCGACCAGGGCGAGGGCCCCCAGCATCCGGACGACGAAGTCGACGGACATCGGCAGGCCGGTGACGACCGTACGGCGCAGGGCGGCGGCCGTTCCCTCGATCGGCGAGGCCGCCCGCGCGGCCCGCAGCAGCGGGTTGCGGCGCAGGGCGATGAGGCCGACGCCGAGGGCGACCGTGCGGCCGACGACGGTGGCCAGCGCGGCGCCCCGCACTCCGTACGCGTGGATGAGCAGCGGGTCGAGGACGAGGATCAGCCCGTTGGCGAGGAAGGCGAGCCGCATCGGTGTGCGGGTGTCGCCCGTGCCCTTGAGGACACCGTCGAGGACGGTGAGGGCGAAGAAGACGGCCGTGCCGGGGAGCGAGATCGCGAAGTAGGAGGCCGCGAGGGCGCGGGCGGGGGTGTCGGCGCCGCCGAGGACGAGCCCGGCGAGGGGTTCGCGCAGGAGGTAGCCGCCGAGGGCGACGGGCGGGACGAGCAGCGCGCAGAGCAGGCGACCGCCGCGGACGGCGGCCCGTACGGCGCCGGGGTCCTCGGCGCCACGGGCGCGGGCGACCAGGACGGTGGTGCCGGAGCCGGCCATGAGCACGATGCCGAGGGCGACGTTCTCGACGTTGGTGGCGACGGCGACGGCCGCGACGGCGTCGCCGCCGAGACGGGCGACCCAGACCATGCCGATGATGCCGGCGGCGACCGCGGCGAGGAGTTCGCCGTAGACCGGGTACGCGAGCCGGACGAGTGTGCGGCGGTGTGTCATCGACTCTCCCTCGAAGCGAGCTACATCGATTCGAGGTAGCTCGATAAGAGGTAGCATGGCGCGGGATCCGGGACAAGCGCGAAGGAGGAGCGGTGCTGGAGCTGACGATCCTCGGCTTCCTCTACGAGAAGCCGCTGCACGGGTACGAGCTGAAGGACCGCATCCAGGGGCTGAGCGGCCATGTGCGCCCGGTCAGCGACGGCGCGCTCTACCCGGCGATCACCCGCATGGTGAAGGCGGGGCTGCTGGAGCGCCGTACGGAACCGGGCATGGGCGCCGCCCCGCGCCGCACCCTGTCGCTGACCGCCGAGGGCCGGGCGGAGCTGTTCGCACGCCTCCGCGACCCCAAGGACGTCGAGATCACCGACGGGCAGCGCTTCTTCACGCTGCTGTCCTTCCTGGGCCTGCTCCCCGACCGCGCGGCCCAGGCGGCCGTCCTCCGGCGCCGTCAGACCTTCCTGGACACCCCCGCCAGCTTCTTCTACGAGGACGGCGCCCCGGTGCGCGCCGAGGAGGAACGGGACCTCTTCCGCCAGGGCATGCTGCGCATCGCCCGGGCGACGGGCACCGCGGAGAAGCAGTGGCTGGCGGAGGCGCTGGCGGAACTGGATCGCGAGCCCTGACAGCCGGGGCGGACGGCCCCTCCGGTCACCCCAGCCGGTCCCGCAGGAACGCGCGCCAGGCCGCGGTGAACTCCTCCGGCGTCGTGCCCAGGGTCTCGCTCAGCGCCTTCTCCACCGCGCCCTCGCGCCCCGGGTGGGCGCCCACCGCGCGGTAGAAGGCCGTCAGCTTCGCCTCGCCCCAGCGCTCGGCGATCAGCTCGCAGGCCAGCCAGCCGCTCTCGTACGCCCGCGCCAGCGCGTCGGCGTCGCCGCCGAAGGCGAACGCCTTGTCGTCCGGAAGGGCCGCCGGCACGTCGCCGGCACTGACCGCGCGTCGCAGTTCGGGGGCCGCCTGGGCCGCCGTGCGGCCCGTGCCCCGGTACGCGGCCCAGTCGGCGAAGCCCTCCGACAGCCACACGGGCGTGGCCGCCGAGGTGGCGGTGCGGGTGGCCACGTGCGTCGTCTCGTGGGTGAGGACGACCTGCTGCCCGAAGTCGCCGAGCACCCCGTACGCCTCGGGATTGACGATCACCCGGTCCGCCGGGGCGTCCGGTCCGCCGCCGACCTCCCCGGTCGTGACCGCCGCTATCCCCCGGTACGAGGCCGCCGGGCCCCCGAGCAGCCCGCCCATGGCGTCCAGCGAGGCGGGCACGAGCACCACGACGCGGCCCGCCCAGGCCGGGGTCCAGGCCGCCGAGACCGCGGGCACCGCCCGGTCGGCCGCCGCCGCGATCGCCCGCAGGCGCTCCTCCGACTGCCCGACGCCGAGCACGAGGCTGTGCGTGCCCCGCACCGCCTCCACGTCGCCCTGCTGCCACAACTGCTGGGGAGCGTCCTCGCCGGGCCGGTCGGCGGTCACGTACCAGCGGCCGTCCCGCTCGCTCAGGTCGAGCACCCGCTCCGTGGTGACGGACCCGGAGTCGTAGCCCTTGACCCGGTAGGCCAGGTCGGCGCGGACCGTCGCCCGGTCCTCGCCGCGCCGCTCGACGTCCTTGAGCCGGTAGCCCCACGAGGCCAGCGGCACCTCGGCGAGCCGGTCGAACTCCTCCAGGGCGGCGGGCGCGCGCTCCGGGGCGAGCGCGGCCGCGTAGGCCGCCTCGTCACGGGCGAGCAGCGCCCGCGCGTGCCGGTCGAGGAGGGACTGGATCTCCTGGGGCGCGGAGTCGGGGGGCCCGGGGGACGCGCACCCGGCGAGCGTCAGGAGGCCGGCCAGCAGACCGACTGCCACCCGACGCGCCCCTCCATGCCCCTGACCTGCCACGCCATCGATCGTACGGGCACGCCCGCGCGCGGGAGCACGGTCAGACCCGCGTCACCGTCGCGTGGGACATCATCCCGACCGGGTCGTAGCGCACCCGCGCCCCGGGGTACGGCGCGTGGATCACCTGCCCGTTGCCGGCGTAGATCCCGACATGGCTGGCGTCGCTCCGGTACGTGACGAGGTCGCCGGGCTGCGCCTGCGAGAGCGGCACCCGGCGGCCGGCGTACCGCTGGGCGGACGAGGTCCGCGGCAGGCTGATCCCGGCCTGCCGGAAGGACCACACCATCAGCCCGGAGCAGTCGAAGGCCCGAGGGCCGGTCGCGCCCCACACGTAGGGCATTCCGATCGCGCTGCGCGCCGCCATCACGGCCGCGGTGGCGCGGGAGGAGGCGGGCCCGAGGTCGGCGGGCGGCGGCGGCTCCTGATCGCGACCGGAGCGGGAGGCCCTGGCGTCCCGGTCGAACTCCGCGCGGTCCTCGGCGCTCAGGGACGCCAGGACCCGGCGGGCCTCGGCGAGCTTCCGCTCGACGGTGCGCTTGTGCTCGGCGACCTGCGTCCGGCTGCGCTCCAGTTCGGCCAGCAGCCGGCCGGCCTCGGTGCGCTTCTGGGTCAGCCGCCGCTGCTCGGCCTGGAGTTGGCCGAGCGCCACGCCCTGCCGGGTGGCGACCCGGTCGAGCACGGAGGCCCGGGCGAGGTACGAATCGGGGTCGGAGGAGAGCAGCAGCGCGAGGGCGGGGTCGAGGCCCCCGGAGCGGTACTGCGCGCCGGCGACCGAACCGAGGGCGCCCCTCATGCGGTTGATCCGCTCCTGGCCGCGGGCCAGTCCGTCCCGTGCCTGGGAGACCGACCTGCGCAGGGTGTCCGCCCGCTCGTCGGCCTTGTTGAAGCTCTCGGTGGCCCGCTCGGCCTCCTCGAAGAGCCGGTCGACCGTGGCCTTGGTGGCGGCCTCCGGCGCGCCGCCCGGGTCGGCGCTCGCGGGGACGGCACCGAGGGCCGTTGCGGCGGTCGCCGCGGCGGCGGTCAGGACGGTGACCCTCGCGGGTCGTCGGTGGGACGCCACGTGTCGCGCTCCGTTCGGCTGTTACCCAGACTGGCGCGGCAGACAGTAGCCGGTGATCACTCCGCGTCCAACGAACCCGCCGGGCACACAAAGTGACGCCCCGCCGGAGACCACAGGTCACCGGCGGGGCGTCAGGTCAGCGAGGGATGCGACGAACCACCCGATTGGGCGTCATGTCGGGATCGTCAGATGCGCACACCGAACTGGAAGGTGCCCATGTAGCTCATCGACTCGTAGCGGACCGAGGCGCCCGGCTTGGGAGCGTGCAGGATCTGCCCGTTGCCCGCGTACAGACCCACGTGGGACAGGCTGTTGAAGAAGACCAGGTCGCCCGGCTTGAGCTGGCTGCGGCCGATCTTCACGCCGTCGTTCTGCTGGGTGTAGGTGGTGCGGGTGAGCTGCACGCCGGCCTGGCGGTAGGCCCACTGCGTCAGACCGGAGCAGTCGTACGAGTTGGGGCCCTCGGCGCCGGAGACGTACGGCTTGCCGATCTGGGTGGCGGCGGCGCTGAGCGCGGCGGCACCGCGCTGCGAGGCCGGGACCTCGTTGCCGAGGTCGACGCGGTCGCCCGCGGCGCGGCTGGCGCGCTGCTCCTCTTCCTGGATCTTGGCGCGCTCGGCGGCGGTCAGGGTGTTGAGGAGCTTCTGCGCCTCGGCGAGCTTGCCCTGGAATGCCTTCTTCTTCTCGCCGAGCGTCTTGCGGACATCTTCGAGGTCGGCGAGCTTCGTCGTCGCCTCGGCGCGCTGCTGGGCGAGGGTGCGCTGCTTGGCCTGGATCGACTGGAGCACGTCGGCCTGCTTGGCGCCGAGCTGGTCGATCGCGGACGCCTTGTCGAGGTAGGTGTCCGGGTCGGAGGAGAGGAAGAGCTGGAGGGCCGGGTCGATGCCGCCGGAGCGGTACTGCGCGCTGGCGACCGAACCGATGCTGTCCCGCAGGGTGTTGAGCTCCTGCTGACCGCGGGCGACCTTGTCCTGGACGGCCGAGATCTCCTTCTGCAGCTTGCCCCGGCGCTCCTCGGCCAGGTTGTACTGCTCCGTGGCCTCCTCGGCCTCGTGGTGCAGCTTGTCGACCTTCGACTTCACGTCGTCGATCTTCGGCTTCGGAGCCGCCTGGGCGCCGGTCTGGGCGGAGAGCGCGACGGCGGCTGCGGCGGTCGCGGTGAGCACGGTCACACGGGTGCGGCTCGGCTGCTTGGGACGACGGTGGGACGCCACGAAGGCGATCTCCTTCTTCCTCGAGCCGCCCAACCAGGCTGCGGCAGGCGGTTCCTCCGCTGTCATCCCGGATGGATGATCAACCGCGCGAAGGTTCGAGGCATGACCCTAGTGACCAAGTTGTGATCAGTTCAAATCCTCATGAGCAAAATCTCGCCCGCGCGGCACTTTATTTTCACAGACCACACAGGCAGTAGCGGCCACTTGACCCTGAGCCCTCCAGAATTCGGGCATTACGCCCAGGAGTTATGAGGTGTCACGAGGTGCGTGAAAGCCGCTTCAGCAGCAATGCGGACGTGACCGGCCGCGCACCGGCCTTGGCCACACCGTCGGCGACCTCGCGGTCGGTGGAGACCACGACGACCGGCCGGCCCGGGGGTTCGGCGCGCACCAGCTGGCGGATCAACTCGTCGGCGGTGACACCCGGCTTGGAGAACAGCACCCGGACCCCGCGCGGCGGAGCGAGCAGCACGGGAGCCGCGAGCTCCGCGCCGTCGAAGACACAGGTGATCTCGGCGCCCGAGCGGGCGGCGAGCGCGGAGAGCCCGCCGAGCAGCCGCAGCCGCTGCTTCTCCAACGGCATCGTCGGGTAGCCGGTCTTGGTGACGTTGTAGCCGTCCACGACCAGGTGCGCCTGCGGCAGGGCGAGCAGCTGGTCCAGGAGCGCCGGGTCGGTCTCGGAGAGCGCCCGGGCGGCGATGTCCTTCGGCGACATCCGGCCGGGCTCCACCGCGTCGACGGTGTCGGCGGGATGGATCGAGACGGGCGGCAGGGCCAGTTCGCGGCGCAGCCCCTGCGCGGCGTCGAGCACCGTGTCGAGCAGCAGGCGCAGCCGCATGTCCTCCACGGATCGCCCCTCACGGGCCGCCCGCCGACTGGCCTCCAGGGCCGCCTCGACCTCACCGAGCCGGGCCTTGAGCCGCCGGGTCTCGCTCTCGGCGGCCGAGACCTGGGCGGCCGCCTCCGCCCGGAAGGTGTCGATCTCCGCCTGGACGCGCCGCAGGGCCGCCTCACCGCGCTTCACATCGCTCTGGGCGCTGCGCAGCTTGCGGTGAAGCGATTCGGCTTCCTTGCGGGCGGCCTCCAGATCGGTGCGGAGCTGCTCGGTCTCGGAGCGGCCGCGCTCCTTGGCGGTGGCGACCTCCTCGCGCAGCCGTTCCAGCTCGCGCCGGCCCGCCTCGTCGGCCCGCTCGGCGTCCGCCCGCTGGGCCTCCTCGCCGGCGGCCGCGACCAGCTTGACCCAGCCGGCCGGGCGCAGGACGTAAGCGGCCGCGGCGACGTCGACGGGGTCGGCGGCGGCGGGCGGGGCGCCGGACTCGACGGCCCCGGCCAGCTCGGGCTGGGCCTCCTTGAACCGCTCACCGATCCGCTGCCGGAAGAGCGTGTCGCCCTCCAGGGCGGCGGCCATGGCGTTGCCCGCGAACTTGGCCCGCCGGCTCGCGGTGAACCGCGCGTACTGCCGCAGGGGTGCAGGAAGCTCCGCGACGGTCAGCCCGCCGAAGGCGTCCGAGACCAGCGCGACGACCTTCCGCCGTACACCGTCGGGCAGCGGGCGGTCGAGCGTCTCGGCAGCGTCACCTGCCGCGCCGGCCGGTTCACCACCGTGCGCGGGCTGCTCCACGATCCGTCACCCCATCGTCATACGCACCGCTCCGTCAGGAGGCGGTGCCGGGCCTGTCCACGAGTTCGATCTGGTCCACCGCGTTGCACCAGCGGCAGCGGACCGACTCGATGGTCTCACTGACCACCTCGCGCTCCTCGACCTTCGGTTCGCCCGCGAGGTCCAGATGGACGTACTCGACGACCTTGGAAGAGCGGGTCACGTCGAACCGGGTCAGATTGCCGCAGAGCGTGCAGCGCCAGCGGGTCTCGGCGGTCGGCAGGGGAACCGTCGTCATCGTGCCGTCCTCTTTCATCGTGCGAGTGCGGGTGCCGCGGTGCGCCGTCGAACTGCGGAGGTACTGCCCGTCACCCTACGGCCTCGCGGGTACCCCGTGTCGCGGCGAGGCACTCTGTCCAGTTGAGCACCGTTACGCCATGATCTGTCCATGATCGACCGGCGGCAGACCGACTGGTGGAAGACGGCCCGCGACGTCTGGCGGGGCGCCCGGCACGGACCGACGGTGACGTACGGACTGATCGCGGTCTGCTGCCTCACCTTCCTGATCAGCCCGGTGTCCGGCCTCGACCCGGGAACCGGGACCGGGGACGCGGCCCGCGCGGCGCAGAGCGCGTACTTCCACCGCTGGGGAGTCGTGCCGGCCGAACTGATGAGCAGCGAGCGGGGCACCCTGCTCACTCCGCTCACGGCCCTCTTCGTCCACGGCAGCTGGCTCCACCTGCTGGGCAACATGCTCTTCCTCTTCGTCTTCGGCGCGATGGCCGAGGAGCGCATGGGCGCCGTGCCGTTCCTCCTCTTCTACCTCGGCTGCGGCTATCTGGCGCTGCTCGGCTACGCGGCGGCCTACGCGAGCAGCGAGCAGACGCTGGTCGGGGCGTCGGGGGCGATCTCGGGGGTGCTCGGCGCGTTCCTCCACCTGTTCCCCCGCTCCCGGGTGACCAGTCTGTTCCCGTTCCTCTTCTTCCTCCCGCTGCGCTTCCCCGCCTGGATGGTGCTGGTCTTCTGGTTCGTGCTGCAGTGGCTGGCGGCGCGGACGGCCGGGTCCGGGCCGGGGGTTGCCTATCTGGCCCATGTACTGGGCTTCGCCTTCGGCTTCCTCTACGCCTGGGGGCGGTACAGGGGAAGGGTGCAGCGCGCGTAGCGCCTCGTCGGCAGGGTGGTGACGGGAGGCGGGCGGGCTAGAGTGAAGGTCCAAGCCGCGGCGACCGAGGGAGTATGCCAGCCGTGATCACCGCGATCGTGCTCATCAAGACCAGTGTGGACCGCATCCCGGAGATCGCGGAGTCGATCGCCGCGCTCGACAGCGTCAGCGAGGTCTTCTCGGTGACCGGCACGTACGACCTGATCGCCATGGTCCGCGTGCCCCGGCACGACGACCTGGCGGACGTGATCCCCGGCCGGATCAGCAAGATCCCCGGCGTCGAGGCCACGGACACGCACGTCGCGTTCCGTACGTACTCCCAGCACGACCTGGAAGCGGCCTTCGCCATCGGTCTGGAGTCCTGACGAAGGGGGCCCCGACGGGAGGCCCCCTTCACCCGTACGTGTGACTGTTCAGCCGCGGTCCGGGACGCAACGGCCGTCCTCGGTGCGGTACTTCCAGCGCGCTCCGTCCCGGACGAGCTCCTTCACGGCCCGGACGAAACGCTCCACGTGCTCGTCGGGCGTCCCGGCGCCGAAGCTCACCCGGATGGCGTTGAGCGACTTCTCGCCGGGCGCGGCCTCGGGGGCCCCGCACTCGCCCTGGGTCTGCGGGTCGCTGCCGAGCAGGGTGCGGACCAGGGGGTGGGCGCAGAAGAGGCCGTCGCGGACGCCGATGCCGTACTCGGCGGAGAGCGCGGCGGCGAAGTGGGAGCTGTTCCAGCCCTCCACCACGAAGGAGATGACACCGACGCGCGGGGAGTCGTCGCCGAAGAGGGAGAGCACCTTCACCTCGGGCACCTCCGCCAGGCCCTCGCGGACGGTGTCGATGAGGTGCCGCTCGCGGGCGACGAGGGTGTCGAAGCCGGCCTCGGTGAGCGCCTTGCAGGCGGAGGCGATGGAGTAGACGCCGATGACGTTCGGGGAGCCGGCCTCGTGGCGGGCGGCGGTGGTGTGCCACTCGACGTCGACACCGCCGTCGGCACGGCGGGCGACCTTCTTGGACGCGCCGCCACCGGCGAGGTACGGCTCGGCGTCCTGCAGCCAGTCCGCGCGGCCGGCGAGGACACCGGAGCCGAAGGGCGCGTACAGCTTGTGTCCGGAGAAGGCGACCCAGTCGACGTCCAACTCCCTTACGGAGACGGGGTGGTGGGGCGCGAGCTGGGCGGCGTCGAGGACGATCCGGGCGCCGTGGGCGTGCGCGGCGGCGGCGAGTTCCTTCACCGGCCACAGTTCGCCGGTGACGTTGGAGGCGCCGGTGACGCAGACGAGGGCGGGGCCGTACGGGTCACGGTCGGCGAGTGCGCGCTCCAGGGTCTCGACGGCCTGGGCGTGGGTGCGCGGGGCGTTGAGGTAGGTGACCCGGGCGTCCCTCCACGGCAGCAGCGAGGCGTGGTGCTCGGTCTCGAAGACGAAGACCTCGCAACCGGCGGGGACGACCTGGGCCAGCAGGTTGAGCGAGTCGGTGGTGGAGCGGGTGAAGACGACCTGGTCGCCGGGGCGGCAGTCGAGGAACTCGGCGACGGTGACGCGGCTGTTCTCGAAGAGGTCGGTGGAGAGCTGCGAGAGGTACCCGGCGCCGCGGTGGACGCTGCCGTAGTACGGGGCGTAGGCGGCGACGTCGTCCCACACCCGCTGCAGGGCCGGGGCGCTGGCGGCGTAGTCGAGCGCGGCGTAGGCGACCTCGCCCCCGGTGACGAGCGGAACGGTGACGTCCCGCCCGAGGACCGGGAGCGGGGCGGCGCAGCAGGGGTCGCCGGCCTCGGAGTCGCTGACGGCGGTGGCGGTGGTGGCGGCGTTCGGGTACGCGGACATGGCGGTATCTCCTGGCGGGGAAGGGCAGCGAAGGGCCCGCAGGGCAGCGCGAAGTGGGGTGCCTCGTACGGGTGTTGCTCAACGCACGGTGTTCGTGCGGAGGGGAAACGGGGCCGGAGGCCCTAACGCATTCGCTTGCTCACGAGACTGCTCCCTTGAGGACCAGGACCCCAGGGTGTGCAGGGGTCCGCGCTTGCCGTAGACCTCGCTGCCTACGGCCTGGTCTTCACCCGGGGCACCCCGCCACGGACGGAGGGTTGCCGGACAGCCGGCCGGGGCCTGATGGCTGTCACTCATGACCTGGCACAGAACGTATGCCACGTGATCGCCGACGCGCAACCCCGTTCCGGATGCCGGAACGGGGCCCGCGCCGTGCCGTTATCTGTTGCTGGCGGCGATCCAGCGCTCCAGCGCCTGCCTCGCCGCACCCGAGTCGATCGACTCGGCCGCCTTCGCGATCCCCTCGCGCAGCTGCTCCACCAGGGTGCCGCCACCCGGCTCCAGGGCCGTGAGCGCGGCCGCCGAGTTCAGCAGCACCGCGTCCCGTACCGGACCGGTCTCCCCGGCGAGCAGCCGGCGGGCGACGTCGGCGTTGTACGAGGCGTCGGCGCCGCGCAGCGCCTCCACCGGCACGAGCTCGATGCCGACGTCCCGCGGGTCGAAGGACTCCTCGCGCACCGCGCCGTCCCGTACCACCCAGACGCGCGAGGTGGCCGTGGTCGTCAGCTCGTCCAGGCCGTCGTCCCCGCGGAAGACCAGCGCCGAGGAGCCCCGGTCGGCGAGCACGCCGGCCATGATCGGGGCCATCCGGGCGTCGGCCACACCGGTCGCCTGCGCCTTGACCCGGGCGGGGTTGGTGAGCGGACCGAGGAAGTTGAAGGTGGTCCGGATGCCGAGCTCCTTGCGGGCCGCCGCCACATGGCGCAGCGCCGGGTGGAACTTCACCGCGAAGCAGAAGGTGATCCCGGCCTCCTCCGCGACCTCGACGACCCGCTGCGGCGTCAGCTGGAGATTGACGCCGAGCTTCTCCAGGACGTCGGACGCGCCGCTGGCGCTGGACGCGGCACGGTTGCCGTGCTTGACGACCTTCGCGCCCGTGCCGGCCACGACGATCGCCGACATCGTGGAGATGTTGACGGTCTTGGCCCCGTCGCCGCCGGTGCCGACGATGTCCACGGAGGGGCCGGGCACCTCGATCACGTTGGCGTGCTCGTACATCGTCCGGACGAGGCCGGAGATCTCCTCGACGGTCTCGCCCTTGGCGCGCAGCGCGACCGCGAAACCGGCGATCTGGGCGTCGGTGGCCTCACCGCGCAGGATGCGGTCCATGGCCCAGGCGGTGTCCTCGGCGCTCTGGTCGCGGCCGGTCAGCAGTCCGTCCAGTACGGCGGGCCAGGAGCGGCCCGCCGACGTGGGTCCTCCAGCGGGGGTCGCAGCGCTCATGGCAGCTCCTGGTCAGTGGTGACGGGTACGGCTCCACCCTATCGACCCGGGGGGACGGCAAAGAGCCCCGTCCATCGAATGGACGGGGCTCCCGCTGTGGCGACCTTCAGGTCAGTGGATCAGGTGATCAGTGGTGGCCGTGGCCGCTGGTGATCTCCTTGTACTCCTCGGCGGTCGGCTTGGCGATCTGGTGGTCCTCGCCGTAGTAGCCCTTGCTGAGCTTGACCCGGAGCTTCTCCATGCGACCGATCTTGCGCTCCACGCCGTTCTCGTCGACGAGGGGGCCGAGCTCGGCCGGCTTGTTCTGCTCGTGCGCCGTGAGCCTGTACAGCTCGCCCTGGCTGAGCGGCTGGTGCACCTCGACGAACTCACCGTGCGGCAGGCGCTTGATGATGCCGGACTCGCGACCGTGCAGCACCTTGTCCTTGTCCCGGCGCTGGAGGCCGAGGCAGATCCGCTTGGTGACGATGAACGCGATGACCGGTCCGGCGAAGAAGAAGATCCGGACGAACCAGGTGATCGAGTTGATCGACAGGTGGAAGTGGGTGGCCCAGAGGTCGTTTCCACCACCGACGAGCATGATCATGTACGCGGTGATCCAGGCGACACCGAAGGCGGTGCGCGTCGGAGCGTTGCGCGGGCGCTGCGCGATGTGGTGCTCGCGCTTGTCCCCGGTGATCCAGGACTCGATGAACGGGTAGACCGCGATGGCCGCGAGGACCACCGGGAAGATCACCAGCGGGATGAACACGCCCAGGACGAGCGTGTGGCCCCAGAGGTTGATCTCCCAGCCCGGCATGACGCGGATCAGACCCTCGGCGAAGCCCATGTACCAGTCGGGCTGGGCGCCGGTGGACACCTGGTCGGGACGGTACGGGCCGAGCGCCCAGATCGGGTTGATCGAGGCGATCGCCGCGATGACCGCGATGACACCGAAGACCAGGAAGAAGAAGCCTCCGGCCTTGGCCATGTAGACCGGCAGCAGCGGCATGCCCACGACGTTCTTGTTCGTACGGCCGGGGCCCTCGAACTGCGTGTGCTTGTGGTAGAAGACCAGGATCAGGTGGGCGACCACCAGACCCAGCATGATGCCGGGCAGCAGCAGGACGTGCGCCGAGTAGAACCGGGCGACGAAGTCGCCGCCGGGGAACTCCCCGCCGAACAGGAACATCGACAGGTACGTGCCGATGATCGGCACGGACAGGATCGCGCCCTGCATGAAGCGGACACCGGTGCCGGAGAGCAGGTCGTCCGGGAGCGAGTAACCGGTGAAGCCGGTGAACATGCCCAGGAAGAACAGCAGGAAGCCGAACAGCCAGTTGATCTCACGCGGCTTGCGGAACGCGCCCGTGAAGAACACGCGCATCATGTGCACGAACATGCCGGCGAGGAAGATCAGCGCCGCCCAGTGGTGGATCTGCCGGATGAGCAGACCACCGCGCACATCGAAGGAGATGTGCATGGTCGAGTTGAACGCCTCGGACATCAGCTGTCCCTGCAGCGGGACGTAGCTGCCGTGGTACTCCACCTCGTTCATCGACGGGTGGAAGAACATCGTCAGGTAGACGCCCGTGAGGATGATGATGATGAAGCTGTAGAGGCAGATCTCACCGAGCATGAAGGACCAGTGGTCCGGGAAGATCTTCCGCATGTTGGCCTTGGCCAGGGAGTAGATCCCGAGGCGGCCGTCGGCCCAGTCGGCGACCCGCTCACCGGCGGGTGCCTTCTTCTTCGTGTCGGTCACAGTGCTCATCCGCGCTCCCAGAAGGACGGGCCGACGGGCTCGTCGAAGTCGCCGAGCGCCTCGAGGAAGCCCTTGTCGTTCACGCCGATCCGCAGCTGCGGGAGGGCGTGGCCGGCCGGGCCGAAGATGACGCGGGCGCCGTCGGAGAGGTCGAAGGTGGACTGGTGGCACGGGCAGAGCACGTGGTGCGTCTGCTGCTCGTACAGCGAGATCGGGCAGCCCACGTGGGTGCAGATCTTCGAGAAGGCGACGATGCCCTCGTGCGACCACTCCAGCTCACGCTTGTCCTTGATGTCGTCCGGCTGAATGCGGACGATCATCAGGGCGGCCTTGGCGATCTGGACCTGGAAGTCGTGGTCGTGCTCCGACAGACCCTCGGGCATGGCGAAGGTCAGCGAGCCGACCGCGACGTCCTCGGGACGCAGCGGCTCGTGCGTGTTCATGTTGATGAGCTGCTTGCCCTTGGCCCACAGGGTGGACCGGAGCTTCTTCTCGGGCAGCGGACCCATGTCACGCAGCAGCACGATGCCGGAGAGCGGCACGAGCGACAGCGCGCCGAACATCGTGTTCCGGATCAGCTTCCGGCGACCCATGCCGGACTCGGCGGCACCGGCCGCGAAGTCCGCCATGACCTTCGCCTTGGTCTCCGGAGAGGCCTCGATCGGGTGACGCTCGTCGGCGATCTCGACGTCGGACATCAGGGTGCGGGCCCAGTGGACCGCTCCCGCGCCGATGAAGAACAGCGCCAGGCCGAGCGTCCATCCCAGGGCGAAGTTGAGCGCGGACACCCGGCCGAACGGCCAGATGTACACGATCTTGTCGACCGGGAAGATCACGTACGAGGCGATGAAGCCGATCGTGGCCAGCATCGACAGCGTGAACATGAAGGCGACCGCACGCTCGGACCGCCGGGCGGCCCGCTCGTCGATGTCCTGGATGCGCGGCTTGTGGGGCGGAAGGCCCGGGTCCGCGAACGGGTCGTCGAGGACCTTCACCGCGCCGTGCGCGGTGTCCTGCTCAGCGGGCAGGTTCTCTTCTGGAATCTCTTGGCTACTCATGACTTCTTGGCCTTAGCGGTGTGGGCCGCGACCCAGACGGCAACTGCGATCAGCGCACCCAGACCGAACACCCAAGCGAACAGACCCTCACTGACCGGGCCGAGACCGCCGAGCGAGAGCCCGCCGGGGCTGTCGGCCTTTTCGCCGTTGACGGCCTGGACGTACGCGATGATGTCCTTCTTCTCCTTCTCCGGCATGGTCGTGTCCGGGAAGGAGGGCATGTTCTGCGGGCCGGTCTGCATGGCCTCGTACAGGTGCTTCGGGCTCACGCCTTCGAGGTTCGGGGCGTACTTGCCGTGCGTCAGCGCGCCGCCCTCACCGGTGAAGTTGTGGCACTGGGCACAGTTGGAACGGAACAGGTCGCCACCACGGGCGATGTCGGCACCGTCGGGGCTGTACTGGCTCGCCTTCGGCGTGATCGGGCCGGCGCCGAGGGAGGCGATGTACGCCGCGAGCTGATCGATCTCAGCCTGCGTGTAGATGACCTTCTTCTTCGGCACCTGGGCGCCCGGCTGCTGGGCCGGCATACGGCCCGTGCCGACCTGGAAGTCCACGGAGGCCGAGCCGACGCCG
Organism: Streptomyces sp. NPDC047971; assembly: GCF_040653355.1. Lineage (NCBI taxonomy): Bacteria > Bacillati > Actinomycetota > Actinomycetes > Kitasatosporales > Streptomycetaceae > Streptomyces > Streptomyces sp. NPDC047971. The sequence continues at coordinate 121,831 of NZ_JBEZNW010000020.1, forward strand.
ACCAGGGAGGGGCCGTCAGTGGTGCCCTGACCGCCGGTTCCGTGGCAGCTGGCGCAGCCGACGGAGTAGAGCTTCTTGCCCTCCTCGATGGCGAGGGACTGGGCGGTTTCATCGGCCTTCGCCGTGCCCGCGGGAGCGAACGCGGCGTACAGGCCCCCGGTGGCCGCCAGCGCGAGGAGTAGGACGACGACCGCCGCCAGCGGATGGCGTCGTCGTGCGGAGAGCTTTTTCACGGATTACCCCGGTGTCAGGATCTTCTGCGTCGATGCTTGCTGGATGTGCTCGGGTCCCGGGACCCGATTACTTGATCATGTAGATCGTGGCGAAGAGGCCGATCCAGACGACATCGACGAAGTGCCAGTAGTAGGACACGACGATGGCGGCGGTTGCCTGCTCGTGAGTGAACCTCTTGGCGGCGTACGTCCGGCCCAGGACCAGCAGGAAGGCGATGAGACCGCCCGTCACGTGCAGGCCGTGGAAGCCGGTGGTCAGGTAGAACACCGAGCCGTACGGGTCCGACGAGAGCGAGAGACCCTCGTGCTTGACCAGCTCGGTGTACTCGAAGACCTGGCCGCCGATGAAGATCGCACCCATCACGAACGTGATGATGAACCACGTCCGGAGCTTCTTCACATCGCCCCGCTCGGCGGCGAAGACGCCGAGCTGGCAGGTGAGGGAGGAGAGCACCAGGATCGTGGTGTTGGTCGCCGAGAACGGGAAGTTCAAGGCGTCGGCCTTTTCCGTCCAGAACTCGGGACCGGTCACCGATCGCAGGGTGAAGTACATCGCGAAGAGGGCCGCGAAGAACATCAGCTCGGAACTCAACCAGATGATGGTTCCGACGCTGGTGAGGTTCGGTCGATTGACCGACGGGTGCGCGTGCCCGGTTTCTACTGTCGTTACTGTCGCCACGACCGACATTATGTCGGTCGCTTATCCCGCCCTCACTCCGGGGGGTGCCGTTCGGAGTGTCAGGGGCTCGTGTCCAGCCCGAACGGCCCATCGAAGGGGCCTCCCCGGCGGTGTCGAACCGGTGTTGACGGGGTGTGGGACGGAGTAGCATCCGCCGCATCGGTTGATGACCTTCACGGAGGAACGATGCAGTCGAGCGCCACGGTCCTGGTCTACAGCGACGACGCGAACACGCGGGAGCAGGTGCGCCTGGCTGCCGGGCGCAGGCCCGCGGCCGACGTTCCGCCGGTCGAGTTCTTCGAATGCGCGACACTCCCGGCCGTGCTGAAGCGCCTGGACGAGGGCGGGATCGACGTCTGCGTCCTCGACGGCGAGGCCGTGCCGGCGGGCGGGATGGGCGTGTGCCGGCAGATCAAGGACGAGGTCTTCCAGTGCCCGCCGGTGCTGCTCCTCATCGGCCGCCCGCAGGACGCCTGGCTGGCCACCTGGAGCCGCGCGGACGCCGCTGTCACCCTTCCGGTGGAACCGGTCGAGTTCGCGGCGTCCTTGGCGGCCCTGCTGCGTTCTCGGCTCTCCATCGACGCCTGAGCGGGGCCCTGGAGCCGGCCTGAGCCCTCAGACCAGGGGCTGCAGGCGGGTCGGGTCGGGCTGGTGGGCGGCGCTCTTGGTGTCGGCCACCAGGGCGCTGCCCTGACGCCACTTGTCCCAGGCCAGGTTCCAGTCGCCGAAGCCGTTCCCGAAGGTGTCCATCGTGTCGCCGATGCTGTTGACGGTCTGCACGATGTCACCCGGACGGACGGTCTCGAAGAACCAAGCCGCGTTGCCCGTCGACATGCCGACGCAGCCGTGGCTGACGTTCGCGAAGCCCTGGGAGCCCACGGACCAGGGCGCGGCGTGGACGTACTCCCCGCTCCAGGTCACCCGTGTCGCGTAGTAGACGGGCAGGTCGTACGACTCGGAGCTGCCTTCCGCGATGCCGACGCTGGTGCCCCGCATCCGGACGAAGTACTCCTTGCCGAGGATGACTTTGATGCCGTTACGGGTGGAGAAGCCCGGTTTGCCGGTGGTCACCGGCATGGTCTTGATCACTTCTCCGTTGCGCCGCACGGTCATGGAGTACGAGCCCGCGTCCGCGATGGCCTCGATCCGGTCGCCGATCGTCAGCTTCAGGGGCTTGGACTCCCCGCCGTAGAGCTTGTCGCCGATCTTGACGCCGGCGAGGTTGCCGGTGACCGAGACCGACGCGCCCGCCGGCCAGTACTCCTTCGGGCGGAAGTGCAGCTTCTTGTCGTCGACCCAGTACCAGGAGCCCACGACGGCGGGGGTGGAACGGACCTTGAGGCCGCGTTCGACGACCGCCCGCGCCGCCTTGTCCTTGACGGGGAGGCTGAGGGTGGCGGTGATGGGCTGTCCGACGCCGTAGGTGCCCGCCTCCGGGCCGAACTCCGCGGTCAGCCCCCGCTTGGCCGGGGCCGTCTCGAACGTGAACGTACGCGTGCCAGGGGCGCCGTCCTCGTCCTCCGTGGACACCTTGACGGTGTAACGGCCGCCGGCCGTCAGTGAGCCCGTGGAGCGCCAGCTCTGGCCGTCCGCGGTCAGCTCGCCCGCCAGATGGTGGCCGGTCTCGTCGATGGCCGTCACGTCGGTGATGCGGCCGTCGTCGCCCTTGGCCGTGATCTCCAGCGCCTTGTCCGGGTCGGCCTTCCCGCCGTCCGTGGGGGCGTTGAAGGAGACCTGCTCCGCGGCGTCGTAGGGCTTCGCCGAGAGGGGGTGGCCGTCGGTGCCCGCGCAGGCACCGGCGCTGGCGGTGACCAAGAGGGCCAGAAGAGTGCAGCTCAGAACAGTCCGAATGCGCGGCGTGTCGTTCATGACATCACCGTAAGAACAATCCTCGCGCCCAGCGCGTCGAGTGCTGCAAACGAGGGGCCCGGCCACTTCGCGTGACGAAGTGGCCGGGCCCCTCGGGGTGTTACGGGGTGGTGCTACTGGTTCTGGTTCTCACCGCGGTAGAACTCGAACACCCAGCCGAACAGGCCGACCAGGATCAGCGGAGCCGAGAAGTACAGGATCCACCAGCCCATCGCGACGGCGAGGAAGGCGAGCGCGCCACCGAACGCCAGCGAGAGCGGCTGCCAGCTGTGGGGGGCGAAGAAGCCCACCTCGCCGGCCTCGTCCGCGACGTCGGCCTCCTTGTCGTCCTGTGCCATCGCGTCGACCCGCCGGGCCGTGAAGGCCAGGTAGTAGCCGATCATGATGGAGAGGCCGAAGGCCAGGAAGAGCGCCGTGGTGCCGACCGGCTCCTTCGACCACACGCCATAGACGATCGCCATGGCGAGGATGAAGACGCTCAGCCAGATGAACATCTTGCCCTGGATCTTCACTTGCCGGCCTCCTTGCCACCCGTGAGGGCCACGGCCTCGTGCGGCTTGTTCTCGAGCTGGTCGACAGCCGCGATCTCAGGGTGGTGCAGGTCGAACGCCGGGGATTCGGAACGGATCCGCGGCAGGGTGAGGAAGTTGTGCCGCGGCGGCGGGCAGGAGGTCGCCCACTCCAGCGAACGGCCGTAGCCCCACGGGTCGTCGACCTCGATCTTCTTGCCGTACTTGGCGGTCTTCCACACGTTGTAGAGGAACGGGAGGATCGACAGCCCGAGCAGGAAGGAGGAGATCGTCGAGATCGTGTTCAGCGCGGTGAAGCCGTCGGCGTCGAGGTAGTCCGCGTAACGACGCGGCATGCCCTCGGCACCCAGCCAGTGCTGCACCAGGAACGTGCCGTGGAAGCCGATGAACAGCGTCCAGAACGTGATCTTGCCGAGCCGCTCGTCCAGCATCTTGCCGGTGAACTTCGGCCACCAGAAGTGGAAGCCGGCGAACATCGCGAAGACCACGGTGCCGAAGACGACGTAGTGGAAGTGCGCGACGACGAAGTACGAGTCGGAGACGTGGAAGTCCATCGGCGGCGAGGCCAGGATGACACCCGTCAGACCACCGAAGGTGAAGGTGACCAGGAAGCCGATCGTCCAGAGCATCGGAGTCTCGAAGGACAACGAGCCCTTCCACATCGTTCCGATCCAGTTGAAGAACTTCACGCCCGTCGGTACGGCGATGAGGAACGTCATGAAGGAGAAGAACGGTAGGAGGACGCCACCGGTGACGTACATGTGGTGGGCCCACACGGTCACGGAGAGACCGGCGATCGCGATCGTCGCGGCGATCAGACCGATGTAGCCGAACATCGGCTTGCGGCTGAAGACCGGGATGACCTCGGAGACGATGCCGAAGAACGGCAGCGCGATGATGTACACCTCTGGGTGACCGAAGAACCAGAAGAGGTGTTGCCACAGCAGCGCGCCACCGTTGGACGCGTCGAAGATGTGCGAGCCGAACTTGCGGTCGGCCTCCAGCGCGAAGAGCGCGGCGGCGAGGACCGGGAAGGCGAGCAGGACCAGCACACCGGTCAGCAGCACGTTCCAGGTGAAGATCGGCATACGGAACATCGTCATGCCGGGAGCGCGCATGCAGATGATCGTGGTGATGAAGTTGACCGAGCCGAGGATCGTGCCGAAGCCGGAGAAGGCCAGACCCATGATCCAGAGGTCGGCGCCCACACCCGGCGAGCGGACGGCGTCCGACAGCGGGGAGTAGGCGAACCAGCCGAAGTCGGCGGCGCCCTGCGGGGTGAGGAAGCCACCCACGGCGATGAGCGAGCCGAAGAGGTACAGCCAGTACGCGAACATGTTCAGCCGCGGGAACGCCACGTCGGGCGCGCCGATCTGCAGCGGCATGATCCAGTTCGCGAATCCGGCGAACAGCGGCGTCGCGAACATCAGCAGCATGACGGTGCCATGCATCGTGAACGCCTGGTTGAACTGCTCGTTCGACATGATCTGCGTGCCCGGACGGGCCAGCTCGGCGCGCATGAAGAGCGCCATCAGACCGCCGAAGCAGAAGAAGACGAACGACGTCACGAGGTACATCGTGCCGATCGTCTTGTGGTCGGTGGTGGTCAGCCACTTCACCACGACGTTGCCGGGCTGCTTGCGGCGTACCGGGAGCTCGTTCTCGTACGAGTCCTCAGCCGCGGCCGCACCCTGGGGTTCGTTGAGGATGCTCACAGTTGGTTCTTCTCCGCATTCCTGGCCGGGTCCGTCTGCTCGATGCCAGACGGGATGTAGCCGGTCTGCCCCTTCTCCGCCAGCTCCTTCAGGTGCTGCTGGTAGCGCTCCGGAGAGACCACCTTGACGTTGAAGAGCATCCGGGAGTGGTCGACACCGCAGAGCTCGGCGCACTTGCCGAGGAAGGTGCCCTCCTGGCTCGGGGTCACCTCGAAGACGTTGGTGTGACCCGGGATGACGTCCTGCTTGAACAGGAAGGGGACCACCCAGAAGGAGTGGATGACGTCACGGGAGGTCAGGACGAACCGGACCTTCTCGCCCTTCGGCAGCCACAGGGTCGGGCCCGGGTTGCCGGTCTGCGGGTTCCGGTCACCGGGGATACCGGCGTCGTAGACACCGCCGGCGTTCGCCGGGAACTGGTCCTGGTACTTGTCCGGAATGGCGTCGAGGTTCGGGGCCGTCTGCGCGTCACCCTCCACCCCGGGCACGTTCTCGATGTAGTTGAAGCCCCAGCTCCACTGGTAGCCGACCACGTTGATCGTGTGGGCGGGCTTGTCGGAGAGCGACAGGAGCTTCGACTCGTCGCGTGCGGTGAAGTAGAAGAGCACCGACACGATGATGAGCGGAGTGACCGTGTACAGCGCCTCGATGGGCATGTTGTACCGCGTCTGCGGAGGTACCTCGACCTTGGTGCGGCTGCGCCGGTGGAACATGACGGACCACAGGATCAGCCCCCACACCAGGACGCCCGTGACGAGCGCGGCCGCCCACGAGCCCTGCCAGAGGGAGAGGATCGTGGGAGCCTCTTCCGTGACAGGGGTGGGCATGCCAAGGCGGGGGAAGTCTTCCCAGTTGTACGAGCAGCCGGTGGCTGTCGCCAGGATCAGGCCCGCAGTCAGCACCTGCGGCAGCTTCCGCCGCATCGGGCGCCGAGACGTGGGGGTACCACCCGCGCCTTGGCTGCGGGGGAGGTCGGAGCCGTTGGGACTCACGTAGCGCCTTCCCGAGAGTCTCGGCCCGCGCTGGTGGGCTACGGCCGTCTCGCTGGTCGGTCGCCGCCCCGGCCGCGGGCAGGGGTTTGGATGTTTATGCGGACCAAACCCTACTGGACGCTATTTGGGGTCGCGCGGGGAGGGTGCCCAACGCGCCGTCCGACTCCCCGAAGGGGTGGACGAGATCATTCCGTGGGGGGTCTCCGAGGGGTCCCCGGGCACGCGATCGGCGGTGTGCGCCGGGCATCTGACGCGGGGGCACCTCCGGGCCGGCCGGGCCCGGAGGGACGCGCCGGTGCGGCGCACTACCGTGGTCGGGTGCCCTACTTCGACGCCGCCTCCTCCGCCCCGCTGCACCCCGTCGCCCGCCAGGCGCTGCTCGCCTCCCTGGACGAGGGCTGGGCCGACCCGGCCCGTCTCTACCGCGAGGGGCGCCGCGCCCGGCTGCTCCTGGACGCCGCCCGGGAGGCCGCGGCGGAGGCGGTCGGCTGCCGCCCCGACGAGTTGGTGTTCACTCCTTCGGGGACGCGCGCGGTTCACTCCGGAATTTCCGGCGCCCTCGCGGGGCGTCGGCGTGTCGGAGCCCGGCTCGTGGTGTCGGCGGTCGAACACTCCTCCGTCCTGCACGCCGGCGAGGCGCATGCGGCGGCCGGCGGGTCGCTGACGGAGGTCCCGGTGGGCCGGTCCGGCGCGGTCGACCCCTCGGTGTTCGCGGCGGCCCTGACGGAGGGGACGGCCCTGGCGTGTCTCCAGTCCGCCAACCACGAGGTGGGGACGGTGCAGCCGGTGGGCGAGGTCGCGGAGGCGTGCCGGGAGGCGGGGGTGCCGCTGCTCGTGGACGCGGCGCAGTCGCTGGGCTGGGGGCCGGTGGAGGGTGGCTGGTCACTGCTCGCGGCGAGTGCGCACAAATGGGGCGGACCGGCGGGGGTGGGGCTGCTCGCGGTGCGGAAGGGGGTGCGGTTCGCGCCCCAAGGGCCCGCGGACGAGCGGGAGTCGGGGCGGGCGGCCGGGTTCGAGAACCTGCCGGCGATCGTGGCCGCGGCGGCGTCGCTACGGGCGGTGCGGGCGGAGGCGGAGGCCGAGGGGGCTCGGCTGCGCGGGCTCGTGGACCGGATCCGGGCCAGGGTGCCGGAGCTGCTGTCGGACGTGGAGGTGGTGGGCGACCCGGTGCGCCGGCTCCCTCATCTCGTCACCTTCTCCTGTCTCTATGTCGATGGGGAGACCGTGCTGCACGAGCTGGATCGGGAGGGTTTCTCCGTTTCATCCGGTTCGTCGTGCACCAGCTCGACACTGACGCCCAGCCATGTGCTGCGCGCGATGGGCGTGCTGAGCGAGGGCAACGTGCGGGTGTCGCTGCCGTCCGGGACTCCGGAGGCGGACGTGGACCGGTTCCTGGAGGTACTCCCCGGCGTGGTCGCGGGGGTACGGGAACGGCTGGGCGCCCCGGACGCGGTGATCAGCTCCGGGGCCTCGGGCTCGCTCGTGGTGGACGCGCTGGGCAAGCGCTGCCCGATCCCGGTCATCGAACTGGCGAAGGTGATCGACGACGTCCCGGTCGGCGGGACGGTCACGGTGCTGGCCGACGACGAGGCGGCCCGGCTGGACATCCCGGCGTGGTGCGAGATGCGCGGCCAGGAGTACGTGGGCGAGGAGCCCGCGGCCGAGGGCGGCACGGCGTACGTGGTGCGGCGGGTGGCCTAGTCACCACCGGCGACACGCCCGCGGCCCGGACGGCATGCGCCGAGCCGGGCCGCGGGCGTGGGGCGCGGAGCCCCGGGTTCAGGCGAGGTGGGCCTGGACCTCGGCAGCGGCCTCGTCGCCGTACGCCTTGGTGAAGCGCTCCATGAAGTTCGCGCGGCGCAGCGTGTACTCCTGGGTGCCCAGGGTCTCGATGACCAGCGTGGCGAGCATGCAGCCGACCTGGGCCGCGCGCTCCAGGCTGACGCCCCACGACAGGCCCGTGAGGAAGCCGGCGCGGAAGGCGTCGCCGACGCCGGTCGGGTCGACCTTGGCGTCCTCCTCCGCGCAGCCGACCTCGATGGTCACGCCGTCCTTGCTCTCGATGCGCACACCGCGCGAGCCGAGGGTGGTGACCCGGTGGCCGACGCGGCCGAGGATCTCCTCGTCGCTCCAGCCGGTCTTGGACTCGATCAGGCCCTTCTCGTACTCGTTGGAGAAGAGGTAGGTCGCGCCGTCGAGGAGGGTGCGGATCTCGTCGCCGTCCATGCGCGCGATCTGCTGCGAGAAGTCCGCGGCGAAGGCGATCCCGCGCGCCTTGCACTCCTCCGTGTGGCGCAGCATCGCCTCGGGGTCGTCGGCGCCGATCAGGACGAGGTCGAGGCCGCCCACGCGGTCGGCGACGGCCTTCAGCTCGATCTGCCGGGCCTCGCTCATCGCGCCCGTGTAGAAGGAGCCGATCTGGTTGTGGTCCTTGTCGGTGGTGCAGACGAAGCGGGCGGTGTGTAGGACCTCGGAGATCCGGACCGAGCCGGTGTCGACGCCGTGGCGGTCGAGCCAGGCGCGGTACTCGTCGAAGTCGTAACCGGCCGCTCCCACCAGGATCGGGTTGCCGCCGAGCTGGCCCATGCCGAAGCAGATGTTCGGGCCCACGCCTCCCCTGCGGATGTCGAGGTTGTCGACGAGGAAGGAGAGGGAGACCGTGTGCAGCTGGTCCGCGACGAGCTGGTCTGCGAACCGGCCGGGGAAGGTCATGAGGTGGTCGGTGGCGATGGAGCCGGTGACTGCGATACGCACGGCTGGGCGCTCCTGCGGGACGGAAAGGGGTTGACAGTTCACGCTACCGGCTGGGGGCCGCCCTGCCGAACAGTGGAAACTACCCCAGAGTAGGTCTTTTCCGCGGAGTCATGGCGTGCGTACGGTGCGCGTATGTCCACGTACCCCGCTCCTCGTGAGCATCAGGAGTCCGAGTTCAGCCTGGCCCAGCTGCGCGGAGACAGTGCGCGCATGGCCCCCCACTGGGTGGTTCCGGCGGCCGACGCCCCGACCCCCGTCTCCCCCGCTCTGATCCATGGCGTCGTCGTCCCGCCCGCCTCGGCGCGGCTGATCGGCGCGACCTCCGAATACGGCGACTGAGGGACGACGGAACCGCCCGCTCGCCCATTCCGTCCCACTGATGTCTCCCGGGGACATGCCTTCCGGGTCAGGGACGAAGGAGCGATGTGGTGAGCGGTACGGAGAACCGGCGGATGCGGCACCGGCCGATGCTCGTCGCCTCGGTGGCGGCGAGCGTCCTGCTCGTCGGGGGCGGCGGGGTGTTTCTCGCCGCCACGGCGGCCGACGACGACGCCACCCGGCCGGCCGGGGCTGCCGCTCCCCCGCTGCTGAAGCTCGACGGCGGGAACGGCGACGACGGCGGACCCGGTATCGCGCCGGGCGAGCCCGACCCCAACGGCGGCGGTGTCGTCTACAAGGCGAAGGGCTCCCTGCCCCAAGGGCCCTCGTCGGCCGCGGTCCACCGGCCCGAGGGGAAGGTCACCGAGGCGGACGTGACCCGGCTGGCGCGGGCCCTGGGCATCCCGGGCGCGCCGCGCCTGGAGGGCGGGGTCTGGAAGATCACGCCGGAGAAGGACACCTCCGGCCTGCGGCTCGACGTGGCCGCCGAGGCCCCTGGCAGCTGGACCTTCTCGCCGTACGACGGGGCCCCGGTCGGCGACACCTGCCTGAAGGGCAAGGCATGCCCGCCTCCCGGGGAGACGAAGCCCCCGGGCGGTGGGCCGGTGAGCGAGGCGGCGGCGAAGGCGGCGGCCACCCCCGTGCTGAAGGCGATCGGCCAGGAGGACGCCAAGCTGGACACCGGCCAGCTGATGGGTGCCGTACGCGTGGTCAACGCCGATCCGGTCGTGGGCGGGCTGCCGACGTACGGCTGGTCGACCGGGATCCACGTCGGTCCCGGTGGTCAGCTGATCTCGGGCAGCGGACAGCTGAAGGACCCGGCGAAGGGCCACAGCTATCCGGTGGTCGGGGCGGAGAAGGCCCTGGAGGAGCTGAACAAGGCGTCCTCGGGGCCGGGCTCGATCGGCATCGGCGGCTGCGCCACCGATCCGCCGGCGGGGACGGAGGGCGGCGCGGACACGCCGACGACGACCTGCAAGCCGGACGCGAAGCCGCGGGAGCTGGCGGTCACGGGCGCGGTCTTCGGGCTCGCGTCGCAGTTCGTGGAGGGTGAGCGGGCGCTCGTGCCGTCGTGGCTGTTCACGGTGGAGGCCCAGGCCGGCGCCGAGCCGCACACGGTCGTCCGGACGGCGGTGGCCCCGGAGCACCTGGCGCCCCCGGCGAAGCCCAGTCCGACGACGCCCCCGGCGCAGGACCCCGGCGAGGGAACGGCGCCCGAGCGGCAGCTCACGTCCTACCGGATCGACGGCTCCGGCACGAAGCTCTCGGTGACCTTCTGGGGCGGGGTGTGCAGCGCGTACACGGCGACGGCCGACGAGCGGGCGGACAAGGTCGCCGTGAAGGTGACCGAGCGGCCGATCGACCCGGGCCGGGCCTGCATCGCCATCGCGGTGGAGGTCACCCGGACGGTGACTCTGGAGCAGCCGCTGGGCGCCCGGACGGTCGTGGACGCGAGCGGGGAGTCCGTACCGCGTAAGTGAGGCGCTGACGACGACACACGTACGAAGGCGGCCGCCCCGGACTTCCGGGGCGGCCGCCTTCGTACGTACGTCCGCCGAATCAGCTGAACGAGTCGCCGCAGGCGCAGGAGCCCGTGGCGTTCGGGTTGTCGATCGTGAAGCCCTGCTTCTCGATGGTGTCGACGAAGTCGATGGAGGCGCCGCCCAGGTACGGGGCGCTCATGCGGTCGGTGACGACCTTGACACCGTCGAAGTCCTTGACGACGTCGCCGTCGAGCGAGCGCTCGTCGAAGAAGAGCTGGTAGCGCAGGCCGGAGCAGCCGCCGGGCTGTACGGCGACGCGCAGCGCCAGGTCGTCGCGGCCTTCCTGGTCGAGCAGGGCCTTGACCTTGGCCGCGGCGGCGTCAGACAGGAGGATGCCGTCGCTGACAGTGGTCTTCTCGTCCGATACGGACATCTGCTTCTCTCCCGGGTTGTACGGAGACTGCTTGCCGACGGTTGCAACCGGCGGGGCCCCGGATTCATTCCGGGCGAGGCTCGGCTTTCACGTCTTGTCCCCTTCATGCTCGCACACCCGCTCGCCGTCCGGAGAACGACAAGATCCGATCCGTGGACCGCGAATTCGTCACATCGACACTATGGCCATCGTCAAACTGACGTGAAGCGGTTATGATAGATAGCGTCATTTAGACGAAAAGGTCTTCCGTAGAAAGAAAGGGTGCGTGACGTGACCACCGCCCAGCCCCTGGACGTCCAGCCGACGCCGCTCGCCCTCCTGCTGCTCGGCCGTGAGGCCGACCCCAAGAGCGAGCGCGGAGTGGAGTGTCCCGGCGACCTTCCGTCGCCCTCCGACCCGGACCTCGTGGAGCGTGCCCGCGCCGCCAAGGAGAAGCTCGGGGACAAGGTCTTCGTCCTCGGCCACCACTACCAGCGCGACGAGGTCATCCAGTTCGCCGACGTCACGGGCGACTCCTTCAAGCTCGCCCGCGACGCGGCGGCGCGCCCGGAGGCCGAGTACATCGTCTTCTGCGGTGTGCACTTCATGGCCGAATCGGCCGACATCCTCACCACCGACGACCAGAAGGTCGTCCTGCCCGACCTCGCGGCCGGCTGCTCGATGGCCGACATGGCCACCGCCGAGCAGGTCGCGGAGTGCTGGGACGTGCTGACCGAGGCCGGGGTGGCCGAACAGGTCGTGCCCGTCTCCTACATGAACTCCTCGGCCGACATCAAGGCCTTCACCGGCAAGCACGGGGGCACGATCTGCACCTCGTCGAACGCCAAGCGCGCCCTGGACTGGGCCTTCGAGCAGGGCGAGAAGGTCCTGTTCCTGCCCGACCAGCACCTGGGGCGCAACACCGCGGTGCGCGAGATGGGCATGTCGCTCGACGACTGCGTCCTGTACAACCCGCACAAGCCGAACGGCGGCCTGACCGTCGAGGAGCTGCGGAACGCCAAGATGATCCTGTGGCGGGGTCACTGCTCGGTGCACGGCCGGTTCTCGCTGGACTCGGTCAACGACGTGCGCGAGCGGATCCCGGGCGTCAACGTGCTGGTGCACCCGGAGTGCAAGCACGAGGTCGTGGCCGCGGCGGACTACGTCGGCTCGACGGAGTACATCATCAAGACGCTGGAGGCCGCCCCGGCGGGCTCGAAGTGGGCGATCGGCACGGAGCTCAACCTGGTCCGACGCGTGGCCAACGCGCACCCGGACAAGGAGGTCGTCTTCCTCGACAAGACGGTCTGCTTCTGCTCGACGATGAACCGGATCGACCTGCCGCACCTGGTGTGGGCCCTGGAGTCGCTGGCCGAGGGCAACCTGGTCAACCGGATCGAGGTCGACAAGGAGACCGAGAGCTTCGCGAAGCTGGCGCTGGAGCGGATGCTGGCACTGCCGTAACGGTTCTCCGGTACGTACGCCGAGGGCGCCCCGCACCTGTGCGGGGCGCCCTCGGCGTTCTGCGGCTCCGTCCCGCCCACGGAACGCCGGAGGCCCGGGGGGGGGGGGGGGGGGGGGGGGGGGGGGCCCCCCCCCCCGGGGGGGGGGGGGGGGTGGTGAAGAGCGGCCGCGGGGTACGGA